>JBGVCF010000025.1:0-43926 GCA_045226315.1 Candidatus Cryptobacteroides sp. | reverse complement strand
GGGCCCTTACGGTCACCCTGCCCAGGCGGGAAAACTCCCCGATTTTCAACTTGTTTTTACCCATAACAATTGTGCACTTTTGTTATCTGACGGCAAAGATAATACATGCCGTAGGGTACGAGTCAAGAGAAAAATCAAAAAAGTTTAATCCATTCAACCAACTTCTCCAGGACCTCGGGGGCAAAGGTTTCTTCGATGTCCCGGTATTCGGCAGTACTCCCCGTCTGGCAGTGCTGGAATAAGTGATTCACGCCTTCCACCTTTTCTATCGTGTTGAAAGGCTGGGAAGGCAGGCCGCTGCGCAGCGCATCCAGATTGCTCTGGGGCTCCACCTGCAGATCCCTGGTTCCGTTCAGGGCCAGTACAGGACAGGTGATGCTGGCCAGTAACGGGCGCATATCCAAGGCAATAGAATACTTCAGATAGGGTGTCAGGAGTTGCATCGAGACGGCTGCAAGATTCTGTACCAGTGCCGCCGGAAGGTCATATTTAGTGGCCGATGGCAACGCTGTCCCGCCTATGCTGGCATCGAAAAATTCACCAAGGGCCTTGCAATAAAGATCAACTGTTTCTTTGGAAAAACCGGCCGATGCCAGCGCAATGCGGTTCTGCCATAACAAGGTTTCCTTTCCGGAAACGACCACGCCGGCAAGGGAAACGATGAAATCGGCCTTCTTTTCCGCGGCCAGCATCAGCGCGATAGTGCCACCTTCACTATGGCCGATGACACCCACTTTGTCGAAGCGCTCCCTAAGCAGGCCGATTCCTGCAAGGGCGTCATTTTTCAAATCTTCGGTGGTACAGTTGATAATGTCTCCCGTGGACTCGCCAAAGCCCCGGTCGTCATAGCGCAGCGTCGCAATCCCTGCGCGGGCCAGGGCATCGGCAATCACCGCAAAGGGCTTATGCTCAAATATTTCCTCGTCCCTGTTCTGGAAGCCGCTGCCGGTGACCATAATAAGGACCGGCGTCTTGCAGGTGTATCCTTCCGGCAGCACCAACGTCCCCTTCAGCACAGCGTCTCCATTGGCAAAGGAAACCTCTTCCGTGGCATACGGGAACGGGCCCACCGGCGTTTGCGGCCGATTCAGTTTCTCCACGCCCGGAGTAAGTGTCAGTGGCAAAGATGCGCCCCACTGCTTGAACGTTCCCACAATCTGCTTCTCCGTCCATTGTCCTTCATACGTGACACCGATGGAAGGGATCTTGATAGTGATGTCTCCCGTCTCCCCTCTTGTGATTTGGACGGGAATTCCTTTGGCTCCCTGATCCGGCGAATCCATTGTAGGAGCATCCTCATCAAGATGGAAAACGATGGACAGTTTTGAACCCTGAACATCCAGTTTCCCGGACCAGGTGCCACTTTGGGCATGAGATAACAACGCGGTCGTAAGCAGCAAAACGACAGATATAATATATGTTTTCATATCAACAAACTTAATCATTCTTCCACAAATATGCAAACCACTCTTATTGGACATTTAGGTTAGATTATTTATCTTTGTCTCAACAAAATGTTTGTGCCATGAAAAAGTTATTGATTGGTATTCTTGTAGCCGTGGCGGTACTGGTTATTGGCGGCATCGTTACTACTAAGGTCGCGGAGCATAAACTCCACAAAGCGCTGGCCGATATTCCCGGCGCCCAAATTGATTTCAGAAAAGCCAGCCTTTCCCCCATTCTGGGCAATCTGGAATTCCGGGATATTGAAATCACGCTCAAGGACAGCACCAATACCGGACCGGACGTCCAGGGCAGCATTGATGCCATCAAACTGGAGCAACTTAGCTGGCGCCGCCTGATGAAGGGCGAAGCCCACGCCAAGAGCCTGGTTATCCGTGGCCCCATGGCCCAGCTGATCCTGCCTCCTGCAAAACCCGAAGAAAAGAAACCTGCGGAAGAAAAACCCGCCGAGGTGAAAAAGGACAGTACGGCACAATTGCCCCAAGATTTCTTCCTTAAGAAGGTATCCCTGGATGAACTGAAGATAGAGAAGGCGAAGATCGGCCTTCGCGGCCAGGGCGACTCCCTGAAGGTAGCGGCGCAGGACATTGCTTTCTCCGTCCGGGATATCAGCTTCCTGCTGGCCGATAACAGCATAGGATACAACGACAGCAGTTATCGCTTCTCCCTGGATAGCCTGGACTACATCGATGCTCCCGGCTTGAACCGCATCAAGGTGGGCCACCTGGCCACCAAAGATGCCGGTCCCATCGAAGGGCTGGACATGCACATTTACAACTGTGTCCCCATGGAAGAAGTGGCGGTACGGATGGGCAAAGTGGCAGCCATGTGGTACGACGTGAAACTGGACAGCCTGTGCACCAGTGCCATCAATATCCCCCGCCTGGTCAAAGACCAGCGTGTGAACATTGAAAGCGTACACCTTTCCTCTCCTGAAATTGTGATTTTCCAGGACGACCGCTATCCGCCGGCAGTTCCCTATCCCACCATCCAGGAAAGCCTGAACACCGTGCAGATGCCTATAAACATCCAGAAAATCGATGCCAGCATCAAGGCGTTCACCTTTATCTGGGAAACCACGCACATCAACCGCGGAAAGTTCCCGCTGCACAATGTCCGCCTGGCCCTCAACTCCGTCAGCAATGCGCACGACAACGTAATGAATCTGGGTATAAAATCCGGAGACAAGAGTCACGGCACCCTGGACCTTTCCGTATCCATCCGCAACGACAAACAGGAAACCACCCGCGGAAAAATGCTGATCAACGGCCTGAATGCCTCCAACCTGGATGCCTTTATCCGGCCGCTCTTCGGCGCAACCGCCAAGGCCGATATCCATCATATAGACGGCACCTTCAAGGGGAACAAACACCAGCTGACGGAAGACTTCTGCATGCAGTACGAAAATCTAACCGTCAAGGCTTGGGACGATGCCAACGCACCCTTCAAGATTGTGGCCAAGAACAGTGGCGCCATCAGCTTCCTGGCCAATCTCATAGTTCCCAGCGCCAATCCCACCAAGCCTGGCAAAGCCCCCAAGAGGGTGGAGGTCACTTTTGAGCGCGATCCCATGACGCCCTATCCGGCCTACTTAATCCAGAACCTGACCATGGGCATGCTCCGAACCGTCCTTCCGGGCGGCTCCGTCCATAAGAATGATAAGAAAGATAATAAGAAGAAAAAGTAAGCGAGTAGCTTAATACCTAATCATAGATCCTATCCCAGTCTATATCCAAGACTTCGATGGGATCATTTTTATGATAGATGAAATCCACGACGGTGTAGTCGGTGTTGATTTCTTCTTTGTTATAGCCCGCGACCACCAGGGTATAGTGCATTCCTTCTACAATGGCTTTATCGTCTTGGGAGAACACCCATTCCGCAGGACCTATATCCAGCAGGTTATCCATGAACTCGTACTCCTCCAGCATGTCTACCAGATGATAGAAGAAAGACTCGGGATGGTAGTAATTCTCTTTGACTGTTTCCGTTTCCTCGTAGGTCCAGTAATAGGTAATGTCGTCCCTGGAAGGGATTACTTCCACTGCATCGGGATGGAAAACCAGTTCAAAATCCATATCCACCATCTCAATGGGCTTGGTGCGGAAAGTTGCCACCATGGCATTGCCGATGAGTTTGCGTGTGTCGGGATTCACCTGCATCAGATAGAGCTTATACTCCGTGTCTGTATACAGTCCCACTTCCTTGAATTCTCGATTCCCCCTGTATAGGAACACATCGGTGAAAGAGCCTATATTCTCTCCCAGGGGAGAAAAAGCATCGTAAATAACATCCATGAATTGAAGCTGCAGTTGAGCCATCTCGTTAGCGGGCAGATTGTACCCTTCGGCGGTTTGATCCACTATGCCAAAGGCATAATAGGCATTGGGGTTGTCTGTAGCGATGTCAAACCACACTTTGGTACCTGTCACCTTTGCGATATTTATGGTAAAGGAACTTACGTCCGTGGGCAGTTTTTCCGGCTTGCCACAAGACAGCAGCAGCAAGAATAAAGGTAATATGCGCAGTACTTTCTTCATGGCTTACAAATCTTGAGCTACTTTGATGAGGAACTTCAGGGCACCGGAACCGTGATTGCCGTAATGGTCGAAATCGAAGTCCACATTGAATCCCTTCAGTTTTTTTTCGGCCCGTTGGGCATTTACGAAAGGAACGGTACCGTCGTCCATGCTGTGGAACATGAAAATGGGCACTTTAGGACTGAAATCCAGGACGGAATTGAGCATAAGCGCCACATACAGGCGGGAAGTCTCGTAAGAGGTTTTGTCGCGTCCGGTTTCGGTCATGAGGTCCTTCAGATTATCGGCCTTCATGAGCGTGTTGATCTGCTTCACCGTATAGCGCTTGGAGTTGATCCATTCGTCGTAATGGGCCAGCAGGTCGGGCATGAAGAAATCGGCCATGTCCAGGTTCAGGCCCTCTCCGATGCTGACACCCTGAACAATCATGGGGATGGCGCAGGGAATGCCGGTCTTGCCTTCGCTCATGGCTTTGTCGAAGGTGGCGGCAAGGTCGTAGGGGCCACCGCCGCAATACACTTTCTGCAGCGGCAGTTCGTTCTCATACTCCCGCTGGATCATGCGCATCACGGCCATGGTGGTTGAGCCACCCTGCGAATAGCCCACCAGAATCACTTTCTCGCTTTCCGGTTCCCGGCCGATGTGCTTCAGATAAGGTTTCACCGCCAGGGCCATGTCCACCACGCTGCGGGCAGTGCTTTCCACATGCATGTAAGGATGTACGCGGTGCGCAGTAACGCCGAAGCCGATATAATCGGCCACCACTACGGCATATCCCTTCGCTGCCAGCATTCCCTCCAGGGGGAAGGACTCCGAAGGACATTCGAAATTGGCGCCGATGGTGAAGTGACTCACGATGATGAGGTTCTTGATGGGGCCTTCCTTAGGAACCAGCAGTTTGCCGGAAAGGGTGATGGGAGAGCCGTCGATATCGTGGCCGGTATAGGTGCCGGAAACGTGGATTACCGTGTTGCTGTTGATTACGCCCAAAAGGTCTGAAGCCATGTTGGCCACCGCCGTCACGGCCACCTTGGTATCCGGTTCGTCCAATTCCGGATTCTCCATCATGCGGATTTCCGGATTCAGCGTACCGTCTTCCAGCGCCACATCCGTGGAGTTTACGGACAGGACATGGAAAGTATCAAAGTCGGAGAATACTACCTCCGGATGGTGACAGGCGGCTACCAGGCCGCAGGCTGCCAGGACTAGTACTATCTTCTTCATAGGCCTACCATCTGTAATTGAGGCTCACCGAGAAAAGCCGGGAACCCAGCATATAAATCTTGTTTCCACCGGAAAGGGCTGCCATCAGGCCCAGTTCCGCGCTGCCGGACCAGTGCCCCTTACCGACCTGGACCCCGATGAAATTCAGGTTCAGTGCCGGAGCCAATTCCGCCCGCCGTTGGTTGTCAAAAGCCAGGAGAACACCTGCGCCCACGCCGGAATACAGGCTCACGATCTCGCGGTTAAAATAATCGAAGCGGACCGTGGGCATGGCCACCAGGTTATAATTGCGAACCGGGACTGTCTTCCCAATCTGGACATGGTTCCGGTCAAAAGCACTTTCCTTCCAGAAAATGCCCTCGAAGTCCAGCAGGGCGCCCACACGCACCACCCGCGAAGCCCGATACTGGTATTCCGCGAAAATATGGCCTGTGTAGCCGTAATTATGCCTTTCTGAAATGCTGAAATCTGAAGGAAGGGCCGAAGGGTTCACATAGTCGTGTGTTACACTGGGATGGAACGCCATGGTTTCGAACAGCATGTCTCCCCAGCCCACGCGGACCTGATGCCGCTGCGTAAGGTCTCCTTTGGGGCGGGCCTGCAGCGTCAAGAGTGTGATACACACAAGGATAAACAGGGATGCAATTTTTTTCATTGGCTAATATTTGACTTACAAAAATAAGTTTTTCAATGGATATCTTCAAAAAAAATCCGTACATTTGTGCAGTATGCGACAAAAACTATTCCTCTTTGCAGCTTTGCTGCTCTTAACCATTCCGGTGCACGCCCAGTGGGTGGTGGGCGGATCGTTCTCTTTCAGGACTTCTGCCTCCAACAAGACCAACGATATCGTTTTCCGTCCGGATGTAAGCTATTCATTTGGCAAAGTTTCCGTAGGTGCGGCCCTCACCGTCGACTGCCATAATTTCTACGATCAGCATAGAACCGATTGGTCGCTGGGAATCTCGCCCTACGTACAGTACTACTTATGGTCGTCCGGTGTGCTTTCCTTCTTCCTGGAAGGAGGCGTCCCCTACTATCGCACCATCAATACGGATAATTCTTCCCATCGTTTTGCGCCCTATGTGTCACCCGGTCTGGAAATTTCCATTACGGATCACTGGTCGGTAATAGGTTATTTAGGGCGTTTGGAATACGACACCCAAGTCAAGACGTTCCAATTCTCCGCCGAAATGGACAGTTTTGGCGTGGGCGTCTACTACAGCTTCTGAACCACCAGGGCGGCGTTGGTTCCGCCAAAACCAAAGGAATTGGACAGGAAGGTGTCAAAGCGGCCTTCCCGGGTTTGCTGAACAATCTGCAACCGGGCCGATTCATCGTCCGGGTGCTCGAAATTCAGGCTGGCGGCCAGAAAACCGTCCCGCATCATCAGATAGGAATAAATGAGTTCCGAAGCCCCTGCCATCCACATCTCGTGGCCGGTCTGGCCTTTGGTGGAGGTAACCGGAACCGTCTTTTCGCCAAAGAGGCGGGCGATGGCCCGGGCCTCGTTGGCATCGCCCAACACAGTAGATGTGGCGTGGGCATTGATATAGCCGATATCTGCCGGGCTTAAACCGGCGCGCTGCAGGGCCAACGTCATGGCCATGAAAGGACCGTCCACACCCGGCGTGGAAATATGTTGTCCATCGGCCGAGAAACCATAGCCCAGCACTTCTGCCAACGGCCGGGCACCTCGCTTCTGGGCACTCTCCAAACTTTCCAGAACCAATGATGCCGCTCCACCGCCGGGCACCAGACCATCGCGGTCCCGGTCGAAGGGCCGGCTGGCTTTTTCCGGTGCATCCTCCCGGAGGGAAAAGGCTTCTATACCGTCAAAAGAACCTGTGGCATTGGGGTTTACCTCCTGCGCGCCGCCACAGACCACCATATCCAGCAGGCCGTCCCGGATAAGGGTGGAGGCCAGGCCCACGGCATGGGAACCGCTGGCACAGGCGGCCGATATGGTGAGCGAAAGGCCCCGTAAGTGAAAGAGCACGCTCAAGTTCATGGTCACGCTGGAGTTCATGCACTGGAAAACGGCACCGCTTCCGCACAGGGAGGTGGACTTCAAGTCCCGGATGGTGTCGTGGGTGCGGCAGATGGCATCGGCCGTGGAGTCGTTGCCGTAGATGAGTCCCGCGGGATGGGCGTCCAGATAATCCGGGTCCACGCCGGCCTGTCGCAAGGCATCCCTGGTGGCACAATAGGCATAGAGCGAGGGCTCCCCCATGGTTGTGCGTGCCTGGCGGGACAATTCACCCTTCAGCTCCGGACGGGGTACAAAGGACGTGAGGGCGCTCCGGAAACCCAGTTCCTTACGCTGGACATCCACCACAATCCCACACTTCCCTTCATACAGCGCATCACGCACCTGGTCCAGCGTCTGTCCCAGGGTGGACCAAATGCCCATGCCAGTTATCACAACACGTCGGCCCATTATAATATAACCATTAAATTATTGAAACTAAGCGAATTATTGTACGACAAAGTCTTACAAGCCCTCATCACCATCCTTACGCCCAGCGTGAATTCCGGATGCGCCGGGTCTTCCTTCCAGTGACTGGCCCTTTCCTTAATATCGAAACGGCGGCAATCGTCCCGGAAACGGATGATGATTTCCTTTTTGTTCAGCGAAAGCCGCACCTCCAGATGGTGGGGTTTTCCGTCGTTGAATCCATAGGTGAAAATGATATTCCCCATTTCCTCGATATACAGGGACACTTTGTAGGCCTTACCCGCGGAAACGCCCCTGTCCAGGCAGAAGGACTGTGCCTGTTCGGCCAGCGCCCAGACCTCCTCCTGCCGGCACAGCGTACGCTCCAGCCGGTTTTCCGGAGAAACGCCAAAATCTTTTGGCACAAAAACATAGGCTTCCATGCCTTTGTAGCGCTTGTCCCGTCGCAGGTAAGCCTCCAGGTTGAAGACCAGAATTACCAGTAACTGGCTAACGGCAAAAGAGGCAAACACGCCTTCCAGGCCCCAAATCCAGCGCATGACAAAGGCGCAGAGTACCAGGAAAACCAATTCGGAGGAGATATAGACCATCATGGCCCACCCTGAGTGCTCCACCCCCTGCAAGTAACTGCCCAGGCAATGGTTCCAGGTAATCAACGGCAAAGAAACAGCCAGCCAGCGCACCGCGTGAACGGCATAGAGGAACGATGCGTCCATTCGGGAAATATACAGGGACACCAGAGGATTGGCCAGCAGGAAAACCAACAACCCCACTCCTCCTGACACTAACATAGTGGCATAGGCACTCATCCGGCCCACATCCATGAGCCCGCGGCGGTCTTGTTCACCATAGCTGATGCCTGTCAGAAGCAGGGTGGCGCCCGAAATACCGGTGGCCAGGGAAAGGAGCAGCGACTGCAGATTGCGCTGGACGGCCAGGCTGCTCATGGCGGAGGCGCCCAGCGTGCCCATTACCAAGGTACTGATGAACACGGTGGCCACAGCGCACATACCCACCCGGATGCCGGAAGGAAGGCCCATTCCCAGCATGCGCTGCACGTTAACCAGCGCCATATCCTTGTAGCGGAAACGGAAGAAACGGTCCTTACTGAAAAGATAGGTAAGCAGCACCAGCAGGCCCAGGGTATAACTGATGGTGGTGGCCATGCCGATTCCCCACATGCCGCCATGGAACACCAGCACATTGAGCAGGTCGATGGCGATGTCCGAAACGCCCATTACCATGCTGCCGATAAGCACCAGTCTCCGCCGCCCGTCAATCTGCAGGGCAGGAATGAGCGCCAAAAACATGAGCAGGGACGGGGTTCCCAAAGCTATGGCCGATAAGTAATCGGCCGTCATCTGATGGATTTCGCCGCTGGCGGGAGCGCCCATCAGGCGGGCGAATTCGTGCGGAAACAGCATGCCCACAAGAGCAAACAGAAGGGAACATGTCAGGGTAAAAAGCATGGTAAAACTGTACATGCCGTTGGCTCTTCGCGTCTTACCCCGGCCGATAGCTACCGTACAGGGCTGTTGGAAGCCCACCGTAACGATGTAACTGAATATAATCAGTATCAGGAAAATAGGAGTGGCGATACCATGGGCCGCCATGGCGCCTTCCCCTAGGAAACGTCCTACCACCACACCGTCAATGACCCCGCAGATACTGTCGGCCAGTTCTGCATTGATGAGCACCAGCATGGTATCCCGAAACTGATTGCGGGTTAAAGCGGGTATGTTGGAGTATTTTTCCATAAGAGGTAAAGGTACAAACTTTTTTTCATATCTCCGTTTTTATTGCCTATCTTTGTTTGCTGAACCAACACTGAAACACAACCAGTCAAACCTAAGCTAATTGAATATGGCAGAAACAAAATTCCGGGTCGAAAGTGACCTTATCGGCGAACTTCAGGTTCCCATCGACGCCTACTACGGTGTACAAACCCAGCGGGCCATCAATAACTACAAAATCTCCAATACGCGCATGTGCGACTATCCGGAGTACATCATTGCCATGGCATACGTGAAGATGGCCGCTGCGGCAGCCAACACGGAGCTGGGCGTGCTCCCGAAGGAGATCGGCGAAGCCATCGTCAAGGCCTGCCAGGAAATTGTAGACGGCAAGTTCTGGGATCAGTTCCCGGTAGATATGATGCAAGGCGGCGCCGGCACTTCCGTGAATATGAACGCCAATGAGGTTATCGCCAACCGCGCCATCGAGCTCCTGGGCCACAAGAAAGGTGAATACCAGTATTGCTCGCCCAACGACCATGTGAACTGCGCCCAGTCCACCAACGACGCCTATCCTTCGGCCTTCCGTTATACTTTCGTGCGTATGAACAAGCACGTGGAGAAAGCGCTGGAAGACCTCATCGCCTCCCTGCGCGCCAAGGGTGAGGAGTTCAAGGATGTGATCAAGATGGGCCGCACGCAGCTCCAGGATGCCGTTCCCATGACCTCCGGCCAGGAATTCAATGCCTTTGCCAACAACCTGGAAGAAGAGATCGCCAACCTGGAACGCAGCGTGGTCCTGCTCAAGGAAATCAACATGGGCGGTACGGCCATCGGCACCGGCCTGAATGCCGTTCCCGGTTTCGCCGAACTCTGCACCAAGAAGATGAGCGAATTCACCGGCGACACCTTTGAAAAAGCCCCCGACCTTGTGGAAGCCACGCCCGATACCGGCGCCTATGTGAGTTACTCCGCCGCCCTGAAACGCCTGGCCGTCAAGCTCTCCAAGACCTGCAATGACCTTCGCCTGATGGCCTCCGGTCCCCGTTGCGGCCTGCACGAGATCAACCTCCCGGCCATGGCTCCCGGTTCCTCCATCATGCCCGGCAAGGTGAACCCCGTTATCCCCGAGGTCACCAACCAGGTGTGCTTCAAGGTCATCGGCAACGACACCGCCGTCACCTTCGCCGCAGAGGCAGGCCAGCTGCAGCTCAATGTGATGGAACCCGTCATCGTGGAATGCATCCTGGAAAGCCAGACTTGGCTCATCAACGTGATGAACACCCTCCGCACCCTCTGCATCGATGGTATCACCGTGAACGCCGACCACTGCTACAAGATGGTGAAGAACTCTATCGGCATCGTGACCGCCTTGAACCCGTATATCGGCTACAAAGCCTCCACCAAGGTGGCCAAGGAAGCCCTGGAAACCGGCGGCAGCGTGTACGACCTTGTACTGGAGCACGGCCTCATGACCAAGGAGAAACTGGACGAAGCCCTGGATCCCAAGGCCATGACCGCCTCCCACGAGTTCATCAAGTAGAACAGTCCCATAAAGTTGAAGCCCCGTTCAAGTCACAGGAACGGGGCTTCTTTTGTTTAACTAACAACTTATCTATTAAAACCTAACAGTTAAACGAAGTGCAGCATATCGGCCGATGCAGCGCCGGCTATCAGGAGCACCAGCAGGACGATGATATCAATGAGCCAGAGGACGAACATGACCAGTCCGGGGCGCCAGGAGGGCGATTTGAAGCCGAAGATGAGCATGATGCCGCCGTACAGGATAGCCACGAAGGGCAGGATGACGGCAAAGGCGGCCAGGGCCACTACCCACGGCGTGGACAGAAGGTCATAGAGGACCGGGGCCTGCGCGGCCAGTTCATCCAGCCAGTGGTTTATCTGCATGCCGAACAGGTCCTCACCCTTCAGCGACAGGACGGAAACCGAGGCCAGGCCGGACGACCCCACGATGAGCAGGACAACTCCCACCAGCACCAGGATCCATTTGCCGAAGCGCTGGAAAAAGTCGGAGCGGACGGCTTCGCGGGCTGTATCGCCCATCTCATGGATGCCGCTCTGGACGTTGCGGCGGATGTCATCGGCCGTAGAGGGATCCCCTTTCATGGCCCAGCGCTCCTGCGCCGTGCGGGCGGCGGGCATGGCAACCCACAGGAGGCAGTACACGAAGGGAACGGTGAGGCTCCACACGCCATGATGGGCGCCGGAAAAGAAGGTTACGGCCGCTACGATGGCGAAGCCGATCCGCAGCCAGGCAGTCTCGATGCCGAAATACTGGGCCAGACCGCTGCAGACGCCGCCCAGGCGCTTTTCGCTCAAGTCCCGGTACAGCCGTTTCACCGGTCTTTCAGCCGTTTCAGGCTCGGGATCATCGGCCTCGATACGTTCCGGCTTGCCCAGGATGTCTATGACAGCCTGCACGCCGGAGAGAGTCACCACGGTCCCCCGCTCGGTCTTTTCCTGCAGCAGTTCCGCCATGCGCTCCTCGATGCCTTCCATGATTTCCTTGCCGCCTTCCTGTTTCAGGTAATGCGTTTCCAAGGTTTTCAGATAGCCTTCCAGCGTATCGGCTGCATCCTTTTCAAAGGTAAAGGCATATCCGCCCAAACTCAATTGGATAGTCTCTTTCATAGCTTATTGCTGTTTTAAGGTGGCAATACTTTGGACCATTTCGTTCCAGGCTGCATCCATTTCGGCCAGCTGTTCGCGGCCTTTGTCGGTGATTACATAGTATTTCCGGGGCGGGCCCTGGGTGGATTCTTCCCAACGATAAGTGAGCAGACCCTGGTTCTTCTGACGGATCAGGAGCGGGTACAGCGTGCCTTCCACCACTATCATGTTGGCCGCTTTCAACTCTTCCAAAATGCTGGAGGCATAGGCCTCTTTCTGGCTCAGGATGCACAGGATGCAGTATTCCAGCACCCCTTTCCGCATCTGCGAGCGCACATTTTCATTAATGTTTTCCATGGCCGATTACTTATTATAGGTTGTACGGGCGAAACGGGACATGTTCTCCGCGGTGGGAGGAATACCCCGCATTTCGCACTTCTTGGCCGGGGTATCGGCCTTGGGAACGGCAATCCAGAGGATGATATAGATCCAGAATCCGGCACTGCCGCAGATGAGCGCCACCAGCATGAGGATGCGGATGAGGGTGACATCTATATTGAAATACAGAGCCAGGCCGGAACACACGCCCGCTACCCTCTGGTTGTCTATGTCACGGTACAGACGCCGGGGCTGGTCCGAGGTGAAAGCCGTATTGGCGGTGCCGCCATTTTCGGCCGATCCGTCCGGCATACCCAGGGCCGATGCCACCTTGTCCACTATTTCTTTCGTTACCACGCGGGCGTTGTCGCCCCCTACTTCCTGGAAGAAGAGTTCTGCAATTCGGCCTTCAATCTCCTCCATCACCTCCCCTTTCTGATATTCAGGAACGGTGAGTTTGGCCTTGAAGTGGTCCAGATACGTCCGAAGCCTGTTGTAAGCATCTTCATTGAGCGTGAAATTCCGTCCGCTCAGCGAGACATTGATTACCTTTTTCATTTCTCAAAATATTTGTTGATGCAAAGATATAAATATTTTTTGGTACTTTGCAACACATAGTACTAAAATTTTCAAAAAATTTTCATCTGTGCGGCGCAATATGCTGATAGTCAACATATTACACAAATCAATCGTTCGTTTTTTGAACGATTGATTTGTGTAAGGCGCTCGTTTTCAGCTAGTTACGCCGCATTGTGTCCGCGATTTTTTCGGGGATTCCGGGGGGAAGGCCAGGGAATAACGGGAGGGTGAGGATGCGGCTGGACAGCGAGGCGGCTACGGGCGTATGGCCGCGGAATCGGCCGATATAGCAGCCCACCTGGCTGGTGAGCGGGTAGAAATACTTCCTGGGATGGATACCCTGGGCCTTCAATGCGGCAAAGGCGCGGTCCCGGGCGGCCTGGCTGTCCAGCACCACAGGACAATAGGCGTAATTCCCTTCCGTTCCCTCCCGGGGCCGAAGGAGGCGGACCGACGGGGGCAGGAAGGCCAGATACTCTTCGAAGGCGGCCCGGCGGAGCGCCACCTCTTCAGAGAAATGGCGCAGGTTACATAGACCCATCGCGGCCTGGAACTCGTTCAGCTTGGCATTCCCCCCTACCCTTTCGCAGTGCTCGGCGTCGCGGATGCCGAAGTTGGTCAGGTCCTCGAGCGGCTGACGGAGGCTTTCATCGGCAAAACAGACGGCACCGCCCTCAATGGTGGAGAACACCTTGGTGGCATGGAAGCTCAGGATGGAGGCATCGCCGTAACGGACTAGCGGAACGCCTTTGTAGCGCACGCCAAAGGCATGGGCCGCGTCATATATTAGAGGTAATCCGTGCTTCCGGGCCAGGGTTTCCAGCGCCTCCACCTGACAGGGATGCCCATAAACGTGCACGGGCAGGATGGCCGATGTATGCTCCGTAATCAGGGCTTCCACACCGGCGGGATCCAGGGTGCCATCGGCCTCCAGGACATCGCAAAAAACGGGGACTAGCCCCTTCCGGACCAGGGCGTGGGTGGTGGAGACGAAGGTGAACGGGCTGGTAATCACTTCACTGCCCCGGGGCAGTTGCAGAGCTTCCAGGATGGCCTCCAGGGCCAGGTGTCCGTTGGCAAAAAGGGTCACAGGACCTTCCAGGTAATCCTCCAGGCGCTCTTGCAACTGCTGGTGCAAGGGCCCCATGTTGGTGAGGATATGGCTGTCCCAGAGCGGACGGATGGCCTGGCAGTACTCCTCGAAGGAGGGCATCGAAGTGCGGGTTACGAACAATTCTTCCATCGGATCCAACAATAATTGTTTCTGAAAAGGCGGAGCAGGGTTCTTCCCAGCCGGCGAATCGTATAAGGCAGATAACGGGGCGACAAAAGCTTCCAATAGCGGTGCTGGATTAGGAAGTCGCTGGTGTCCAGTTTGTCCAGGCGCCGGCGTACGGCACGGTGATGCTCCCCTGCCGTCCAGGCATCATAAGCCTCCACCATTTCCCTTTCCTTTTTCCGGTCCTCCACCCGCCGAAGTCCCCTATGAGAAGCCGACCAGGAACCGGGAGTCTGCTGCCGATACACCGACATACAGCGGGACAGATACACCAGACCGCCGCGGCGGGCGCCCTGCAACTGCAGGGCAAGGTCGATCATCCTTACCTCGCGCATGGGGGTCATAGTGAGGTAATTCTCCCTCCTGCACAGGAGAGAGGCCGTGGCCAGATGCAGTCCCTCCACCACTTGGGTGGCCGGAATCACCCCGTCCCGCAGGCTGGGTGCCATGAATCCCCGGGTGACACCGTCCTGGACAATCCGGGCGCAATGGGCACTGAGATCGGCCTCCGGATGCTTTTCCATCGCCTCTACCTGCAACTGCAGCTTCAGAGGATCGGTCCAGTAGTCGTCCCCCTCGCAAAGGGCCACATATCGGCCCCGGACCAGCGGGAAACAATACGTGGGAACAACGCTCAGGCCCTTGGAATACTGATTTTCCTTTTGATAAATGGGCCGAAACAAATTCGGATAGCGGGCGGCATAGTCACGGATGATATCGGCCGTTCCGTCGGTGGAAGCGTCGTCGTGCACGATTACTTCCACCGGGAAGGTGGTTTCCTGGCGCACAAAGCCCTCCAGGGCATCCCGGATATAAGGTGCGTGGTTGTAGGCCAGGCAAATGACGCTTACTACAGGCTCATCCATCGATCAGGGTATATTGGTCCAGCATCGCGTGCAGGGCGTCGCGGGAATGGTTCATAATGGCGTCCAGCACGGACAGCGTACCGGCATCGGCCGCCTGGCTGTTGATGAAACTGAGCCGGATGCCCTGGCGCCGGAATTCCTCAAAGCTATAGAGCTGCTGCCCGCCGATAGCATTGATATAATGGTCGGCCCCCATCCGGTGGCAGAAATCGTAGATGCGGGCTTCCCTTTTCAGCAGGGCATTCCCTTCCAGTTGGGATGTAAAGCCGATGGGCGTGGTTATACCCAGATAGGCGCACACCTCCCGGATGGAAGCGGTGAGAAACAGCGACAGGTTCTGCTCCGGACAGGCGAAAATCCTTTCCATCAGGGCGTAGCCTTCCTGGAAAAATGGGGCTTTATGGTAGGCGCCTTCCACCGTACGGAGCTTATCCGAAACAGCTATGGGCATCAGAAAAGTATCACTGATGAGCTTGAAACAGCTTTTTTTCTGCAGCTCCAGCCTGAGAAAGACCTCCTGCCCGTTCATGTCGATCCGGTTCCGGTTAATCCATCCGTGCCGGATGTAGCTGAAGTCATCGGCCACCAGAAAATGGTCGGCGGCGTGAATGAGCTGCCAGTAAGGGAAATAGGGCAGGAAATAGGGCTGGTTGCTGGACAGAATCATAGCCGGTCACATTGGGAAAGGAGCACGGGATTGTCCGTATGAATCGCAAAGGCCTTCCGGTCGTCGCCCTGGTTGGTTACCGGCAGGCTGGAACAGCGGAAAAAGCCCGAATCGAAGTATTGATGGTCTACGCACAGCATCATGCCGCAGAGGTAATCCTGGAATGGAGTTCCTTCCCAGACAGTGGGAAAGCTGCGCTGGGGAATGAACGGTTGAAAAAGGCAGTCCTCCACCCCCTGGTCCAGCCGCCGCTTCCATTCATCGGCGCTTACCAGCGAGCCGGCCATCACCCCTTCGCTTTTTCCCAGCCGATAAGGTTTCAGGATATAGGCGTCCTTGTTGTCATAGGCATCGGCCGGCATTTCCAGATAGGTGGGGATGGTGTGAGCGGCCAGGAAGGCGGCGTCATCGGCCTCCAAGCAGGCACCGGTGAAACGGGAATCCGTCCACAAGGCCAGGAAACGTTTGTCGTGGATGAGGAAGGTATTGCGGAGTTCGCTCACCATCCTGCAGTCCATCATGGCCTCCAGGGTATCCATGGAAAAACTCAAAAGATCCCGCTGGTTAAGGGCATTCACCGCCAGGGCATCCGGCCGGGACCAGTCCTTGCGACGCGCCTCCACCTCCGGGGCCTCAATTTCCTCGGACTGCAGGCCCATAGCCTCGTAGAAACGACGGTACAGGCGGATTTCGCCGCTGCGGTCGGCGCTTTTCAGAACATAGAGTTTGCGCTTTCCATCGGCCAAAGAGCGCATGCAGGCCATCAGTTCCGGGAAGCGGAATTCCACGCCAGCGTCCGGAAAACGGGCGCAGAAGTTGCGGCCGGCCTGGTAGCCGAACCAGCCCATGAATATGCCGTGCGCAAAGAAACGGGAGGTGATTTCGCAGAGCATCAATTTTCCGTCCCGGGACAGGATGTAATCGGGCCGATAAGTGCCCGCCCGGAAAGGATAGGCGCTCTGGCGCTCTAAAAGCTCCCACTCCTTGTCCGAAAAACCCCAGCCCTGCACATAATCGCCGTAATGATGCACCAGCTGCTCAATACAGCGGTATAACACCCGGTGCAGGCGGCGCAACTCGTCCCTGCGGGCACTGCAGATGCCCACGGGCCGGGTATGATACCAGCGAAGGTAATAGGCCGATAAGTCGCTGTACATGGTCTAAGGTTCCTTGAACAGGCGGCGCTGGTAACCCAGGCACTGGAAGCCGTTGCGGTTTACCAGGGGAATCAGGTCTTCGGAGATGCCCAGCTGCTGGCGTACCCAATAGCAGATGCTGGTGCTCATCCCCAGGGTATCGGTGTAGGCCATCATTTTCTTGAGGCACTCCTGACTGCGGGAGCGGTCCGGGGCCGTGCGGCCGCGCTGCTTCCGGTGGGTGGCGTTGGAGGGCATCAGGTAGTCGTCGTAGAGGGCCCGTTCCAGTTCTTTGTCAAAATGGCCCAGATACTGGCCCAACAGCGCCAGGTTCTCCATATTCACCGTGAGGAATTCCGGTTTGTAGTTCACGATGCCGGCCTGGTGCAGGGCATCGAAGAAACGGCAGATTTCCGCATCCGTGAGGCAGGGCGTAAAAATGGGCTGTACCAAGGCCGAGTTGGCCGGAATGCCCTGCTCCCGGCACAACTGGACGGCCTTGATCCTTTCCTCGATGGGCGCGGCATAGGGCTCCAGAATGTCCCGCAGCGGTGTGGGCATGATGGACACGCTGATGTTGTACTGCATCTTGTCCCGGAGTTCCCGGAACAGGTCCAGTATGCTCTCCCCCTGGTCTTTGCATTCCAAATGTTTCGCTCCGGCCTTGGAGGCGATGAAAAGCCGGGCGTTGGAGTCCGGACAGCGTCGGAAATGCTCTGCGAACTCCCGCAGGATCCGGTGGGCGATACCTGTGTACAGGGTAGCTTCCTGGAAAGCCTCCGTTTTGGGGGAGAAGTAATAATAGTGGTTCCGGTTGGGGCTGCCCGGGCCGTTCATCTGCTCCAGAAGCCGCCGCACATACAGGTGGTAATTCTCGTGAGCCATCAGGCGCTGCTCGTGTACCCCATCTGTCACCAGACAGTACAGACAGCCCACCGTACAACCCTTCACGGGGTTGATTTCGTAGGTGAGCGTGGGGCATCGGCCTGTATAATTATGGATCTCCGGCGTTTCCGTGTCCGGATCAATCACATCCAGAAAAAAGTGCTGCTGCGGAATCAGGTTCCGGTTCTGCAGCCGGAGGGCCAGGAGTTCCGAACCCCTTTCCAACCCCTCCAGCGTTTGGGCCGATGGCTCCGCCTTCACGCCCAACTCCTTGAGATAGGCGGCATTAACAACTGCAGGCCGAAAGCCCGGCAGGTCATAAATATTCCCCTGATGTGGATACAGGGGCGTAAAAACAATGCTCATATACGCAAAGGTACTAAATTCCATAAAAAAACGCTATATTTGTAGACAATAGAAATTCTAATTATGGCAGAATTCAAATACGCTCCCATGTTTCAGTTAGGTAAGGATACCACTGAATATTACAAGATTCCCGGCTCCGAGAAACTCGTTTCCACCGGAGAGTTCGAAGGCCACAAGATGCTCAAAGTGAGCCCCGAGGCCCTAACGCTGGTGGCCCAGCAGTCTTTCCGCGACTGCCAGTTCATGCTGCGCCGCGCACATAATGAGCAGGTGGCAAAGATCCTCAGTGACCCCGAGGCCTCCGACAACGACAAATATGTTGCCCTGCAGTTCCTTCGTAACGCCGAGACTTCCCTCAAGGGCGTGCTTCCCTTCTGCCAGGATACCGGCACCGCCATCATCCACGGAGAGAAAGGCCAGCAGGTCTGGACGGGTTTTGAAGACGAGGAAGCCCTGAGCCTGGGTGTATTCAACACCTACACGCAGGAGAATCTACGTTATAGCCAGAACGCCCCGCTGGACATGTACAACGAGGTTAACACCAAGTGCAATCTCCCTGCCCAGATTGACATCGAGGCCACTTGCGGCAACGAATATCATTTCATCATGGTGGCAAAGGGCGGCGGCAGCGCCAACAAGACCTATTTCTATCCCATGACCAAGGCCACCATCCAGAACGAAGGCACCCTCATTCCCTTCCTGGTGGAGAAGATGCGTTCGCTGGGTACGGCGGCCTGCCCTCCCTATCACATCGCCTTTGTCATCGGCGGCACATCGGCCGAAAAGAACCTCCTCACCGTGAAACTGGCCAGCATCAAGTTCTATGACAACCTGCCCACCACCGGCGACGAGACAGGCCGCGCCTTCCGCGACATCGACCTGGAAGAAAAGCTCCTGAAGGAAGCTGAGAAGATCGGCCTGGGTGCCCAGTTCGGCGGCAAGTACCTGGCCCACGATATCCGCGTGATCCGTCTGCCGCGCCACGGTGCCAGCTGCCCCATCGGAATGGGCGTAAGCTGCAGCGCCGACCGCAACATCAAGTCCAAGATCAACGCCGACGGTGTTTGGATTGAGAAGATGGACACCAACCCTTCGGAGCTCATTCCCGAAGAACTTCGCCGTCCCGGAGAAGGTCCCAAGGGTATAGAGATTGACTTGGACAAGGGCATTGATGCCGTAAGGGCCGAACTTACCAAATATGCCGTTGGCACCCGTGTAAACCTGAAAGGCACCATCATTGTGGCCCGTGACATCGCTCACGCCAAGCTCAAGGCCCGCCTGGATGCCGGGGAAGAGATGCCCGCCTACTTCAAAGACCATCCCATCCTGTATGCCGGCCCGGCCAAGACACCGGCAGGCATGCCTTGCGGCTCCATGGGTCCCACCACGGCCAACCGTATGGACCCGTATGTGGATGAGTTCCAGGATCATGGCGCTTCCCTGGTGATGATTGCCAAGGGCAACCGTTCCAAGGTGGTGACCGACGCCTGCGAAAAACACGGCGGCTTCTACCTGGGCACCATCGGCGGCGTGGCTGCCGTTCTCTCCCAGAGCAGCATCCGCAGCATCGAATGCGTGGAATATCCGGAGCTGGGCATGGAAGCCATCTGGAAGATCCGCGTAGAAGACTTCCCCGCCTTCATCCTGGTGGACGACAAAGGCAACGACTTCTTTAAAACCATTGGACTTTAATAACCACAAACCACTGATATGAAATACGTATGCAACATTTGCGGGTACATTTATGATCCCGCTGTAGGCGATCCCGATGGTGGCATCGCCCCCGGAACCGCTTTCGCCGATATCCCCGTGGACTGGGTGTGCCCCGTGTGCGGTGTAGGCAAGGACGACTTCTCCCCCGCAGAGTAAAACGAATCCCTTGAGAAACGTATTCAGCCTTCTTGCAGCTTCCTTGCTGCTGTTGGCCTGCGGAAGACAGACGCAGGAGGACGGTCCCGTGACCGTGGATTTCAAGCACACCGGTTGTGGCCGGACAGAGGCCGTCAAGGCCGATGGTCCGGGCAATGAACAGCCGGAACTGACGCTGGAATACAAAGATGGCAGCCTGCTGATGACCCGCACCAACGCCCTTCTGAACTGCTCTATCAACCAGGGTGGCATCACCTGCGATGTCACCTTGGTAGATGGTGTCATCCATTACAAGGCCTTTGAGACGGACGGAGCCACCCTCAAGTGCCTGTGCCCCGTCAAGACCATGACTACCCTGGTGGGCGGCCTGCGGGAAAACACGGAATACGTTTTGGATTATACCTGTGACGGCAGCTACCGGCCCATCACTTTCTACTATGCCAAGGGGCTCAAAATCACCTTGGATCTGAACCTGTACAAAGAAGAATAAGACCGGTTTTTGACGGGTCTTAAAATTATTCTTATCTTTGCAAACTATGGCAAAGATATGGAGTGACATTGTAGTGCCCATTGCCGTGGCTACTGCTGTACTGGCGCAAACCGTGGGGATAGAAGCCTCACGGGCTTCGCGTTTACATGCGTGGTTCCCTCAGGTTCAGCGCGATACGCTAAAACAGGATACCCTGAGACGCGATTCGCTCAAGCGTGATACTCTGAAGCTTGATTCGCTGAAAAAGGACTCGCTGGCACTGGAAGAGGAAGAATTCGACCTCTTTGCCGAATCACCCCAGGACATCGTTCCCTCCATCACGGCCCGGGACACCATGAAGGTACCCGACAGCCTTAAGGTCACAGATCCTTTCCTTTACCAGTGGTATGTGGCCACTAAAGACAGCTACATCCACAAACTGGTGGTGGACTCCCTGAAAGCCGAAGGCGACACCCTTATCTGGCCCCGCGTAGACTCCCTATTCCTGGCCGATTCCACCCTGCAGGCCCAGATCGCCTGGGATCTTAAGTGGAACGCCATGACCAAAAAGGAGCAGAAACGCTGGACTTACGAACACGTGGAGCTCCCCAGGATCCTGCATCGGCAAGACTCCGTCCTCAAAGCCAAGGACAGCCTCAAACGCGTGCGGGACAGCATCATCGAAAACACGCCCCGCATCCTGGAAACCGCCTTCCTGCCGGATTCCCTTTACTACAAGCGTTTTGTCACCTGGCGGCACAACCGCCTGTACAACAGCGTGGAAACCTTCCAGTGGGATACCACGGCCAACTACCATTTCTACGACTACCCCGTCATGCGCAAGGATGTGGGTGCCACCTGGCTGGGTATGCCCGGCAGTGCCATACAGCCCTATAACTTCTTCCTTCGCCAGCAGGAACGGAGCACCAGCTTCTACCAGGGACTGGAAAGCTGGACTTATACGCCCGACGACATGGTGATGTGGAACACCAAAACCCCGTACACGGAGTTGGAGTATTATGGCAACATCCTCAAAAGCAGCAGTTTAAGTTCCGATAACTTCCGGGTATTCACCACCCAGAACATCATCCCCTCCTTGAACGTGGCACTGGAAATGAAACGCTACGGCGGTGCCGGTACGCTCCAGAACGAGGAAACCAAGAACAACACCTATTTCGTAACCGGAAATTATATGGGCAAGAAGTATTTAGCCCACGCTGGTTTCATCTACAACAGGTCCACCCGGCAGGAAAGCGGCGGTATGCAGGAAACCCAGTGGATCCGGGACACCACGGTGGATGTGCGGGAAATTGCCGTGAATCTGGCAGCGGCCAGCAACCGCTACAAGAAAATCAGCCTCTTCTACGACCAGAGCTACCGCATCCCCTTCGACTTCATCGAGAAACTGCGCCACCGCGGCGATTCCACCTGGGTAAAGGCCGATACCCTGAACACCAACATCACCACCGGTTTTATCGGCACCTCTACGGAGTACTCCACCTACACCAAGAAGTACGTGGACAAGACTTCCACCTCTTTGTCGGACTTCTATAACGGCGTTTTCAACATCGACCCCAACAAGAGCGCCGACTCCCTGCGTACCATGCGCCTTGAAAACCGCCTCTTCGTACGGCTGCAACCCTGGAAGGAAGATGCCATCGTTTCCAAGGTGGAAGGCGGTATCGGCCACAGACTGCAGCATTTCTACCTGCAGGATCCGTCGGAAGTTTTGTACAAGCCCGTCAACCACAAGTGGAACAGCGTGTATGCCTATGCCGGTGTGGAAGGCCGCCTTGGACGCTATTTGGAATGGGACGCCACCGGTCTGTATAATTTTGCTGGACAGGAAGTGAACGACTTTTACGTCAAGGCCAACGCCAAACTGAACGTATTTCCCTTCCGGCGGCAGCGCAACAGCCCCATCAGTCTGAAAGCCGCTTTCGAAACCCGGCTGCAAACCCCGGACTTCTACCAGCAGCATTTCTACACCAATCACTACAGTTGGGAGAATAACTTCACCAAGACGTCCACCACCAAGATCCACGCAACTCTGGATATCCCCAAGTGGCGCCTTCAGGCCCAGGTTGGCTATGCCCTGCTGGCCGGACACGTGTATTACGACACCCTGGGTATCGCCCGGCAACATGCTCCTGCCATGAGCGTACTCACAGTGGGACTGCGAAAAGACTTTGTCTTCGGCCCGGTCCATCTGGAAAATTCAGCCTTGTTCCAGATGTCTTCCCAGCCGGAAATCTTGCCCCTGCCCACCCTGGCACTGAACCTGCGCTGGTATGCGCAGTTCAATATCGTGGATCCGAAAGTGCTCCAGTTGCAACTGGGCATCAACGCCCGTTATACCACGCTTTGGTATGCTCCGTCCTACAATCCGGTGGCCGGTGTATTCATGCTGCAGAAAGAGGAAACCTACGGCAACTGTCCGGTCTTCGACGTATTCATCAACATGCAGTGGAAGAAGTGCTGCATCTTCGTGAAACTGGAAAATACCGGCAACGGCTGGCCCATGGAACGGCACGACTACTTTACGGCCCATCGGTATATCCAGACTTCCCGCGTGATTAAATTGGGTATTTCCTGGCCCTTCTACCCGCGTCTTGGCGCTCAGAAGACACTCTCCGAACGAGCCGGAAGCGGATTTGGTGGTGCTGGCAGTGGAGCCAGTGGAGGCCGAAGAACCACATCCCGATGAAACAGTGCATGCTGCCATACGCTATCGGCCTGGTGCTGATACTTATGATCCTTCCTGTCGGGTCCCGTCGCACCCTGTCGGAAAAGGCTTTTTTATCGACCCTCCCCTCTCCTGAGCGATCCTATGTGAAGATACCCGAAGCCCTGAGCCAGTACGAGCCCCTGCTGCGGCAGTACGCGGAAAAGATTGGCTGGGACTGGCGTTTGCTGGCCTCCATCGTGTATCATGAATCCCGTTTCAACCACACAGCCCAGTCCGGAAAAGGAGCCACGGGCCTGATGCAGATCAACAGCGCCCGTTATTCGGAAGACACCTTGCTCATTCCGGCCGTGAACCTCTCCATCGGCACGGCATATTTGCAGAAACTGGAGCAGATGTTTGAAGCCGCCACCCCTTCGGATTCCCTGAAATTCGCCCTGGCCGCCTACAATTTAGGGGACGGAAAAGTAAGAAGGATGGTATCCCAGGCCAGTTCTGCCGGCTTGGATCCTACCCGCTGGGAGGAAGTGTCACGCCTGCTTCCGGAAGGACATCATACCAGTTCCTACGTGGATAATGTGATGGAAACCTTCTACCAGTACAGCTGGCAGCTTCCGCGCTAGCGCTCCGCCTGCTCGCGCGCCTTTTGATATAATTCCCAGGAATTGAAGAGATTCTGCCAGACGGCATAGAGACCGCCCGCCACGGAGGTGACCGGCGTCATGTAGTTATATCCCAGCCAGATAAGGAAACCGGTGTTTTTCTGGCCCAGCGCCTGACCGGCCGTAAGCGATTCCACCCGGGAGCGTCCCATGCGTCGGCCCGCGAAAAACTGGATGAAACAGGTGAACACCGACACCCCCACGATGCCAGCCACGGCTCCCATACCCAGACCGCTGTTCATCAATGCCCGGGTGGCCAGGATCATGGCCAGCGTAAGGCCTACGCCCCAGATATAGAAGGAGTTGGGCGCCCAGCGCATGAGCCGGCGCTGCAACTTGTGCGTAGTGTAACGGATAATCCAAGCCACCAGCCCGGGCAGGATAAGCACAGGAAAAACCTTCCAGGCAATGTGCCCTACATAGGCCCAGAAACCCAGCGTGGCTGAAGGATTCACCAACGGAATCACCAGCGGGATCAGGAAAGTTGCGGCTAAGTTGATGAGTACCACGTAACTCACCGTGGCGGCCAGGTCTCCGCCCAATTTGTCCGTGATAACACCGGCGGCCGATGCCGTAGGGCAGATCATGCACAGCATTCCGCACTCCAGCAGCATGCGCAGGGTCCCTTCCGTGACAAACACTCCGGCAGCCAGTGCCAGGAACGCGAGTACCTGCACGGCCAGGGCGCCCAGATGCCATCGGCTCAATTTGATATCGTGCGGGGAAATCTTTACAAACTGGAAAAACAGCAGCAAGGCAATCACCACCCGCTGCCCTTCCGACACCACCGGATGCAGCCAAGGCCCCATTCCATGCAGCGAAGACGTAGCACGATACAGCAGATACAGACTGATTCCCAGCACGATGGCGCAGGGAAGCATCCACTCCTGAATCAAGCGGGCAACTCTACGCATGCTTGGGGACCAATGGGCCGATGAATTTGTCCAGCACGGGGTCTGTCACGCGCATGCAGAGCCCGGTGAGGAAGGCCAAAATGAGGGTGCCTTCGCGAATGACCACAGTGGCGCCGTTACCGGTGAGCAGGCCGAAAGCCACCCATGAGAAAAGGGCCGTAAGAACCACCAGGGCTACGTCGAAGAGCACTTTCACAGTGCAGAAGGGCGTTTTGGCCACCTGGCTCATGACGGCCACGATCATGTCGCCGGCCAGGATCCAGCCCTCCCCTATTACCTCCATTTTAATGCCGATGGCCGTAATGAGCACCGACAGCAAGCATAAGAGTATCTGTACGAGATAGTTGGTGGCAGGAGCGTTCAAGGCATCGAAAAGCCAGATGGCGCCGTCGCAGAGATAGCCGAACACGAAAGCTGCGGGAATCTGCATCAAATAACGGAGTTTGAACTCCTTTCCCAATAAGATTACCTGCAGCAGGATGAAAAAAAGATGTGAAATCCAGGTAAACGTTCCCACGGAAATGTGGGCCCATTTGAGATTCAGAATCACGGGCGGGCACGACGGCGGGGCGATACCCAGGTTGGATTTGACGGAAATACCCACGCCCAGGGCTATGAGGATGAGTCCCAGGGTGGAAATACCATATCGGATGAGGATATCTTTGAGCTTCATAAAAATCGCTTTCGAGGGTGCAAATATCCGCATTATTGTGTAATTTTGCAAACTGTACTTGAATTCATTAATACACGTTTAATATGAAAAAATCATTTGTAATGATCCTGTCTTTCCTTGCCATGGCGGCATGTGCCCCCAAGAACGACGGCACCCCCGCTTTGGACATGACTTACCTGGACACCAATACCAGCCCCAAGGTAGATTTTTACCAGTATTCTACCGGCGGTTGGCAGAAGAATAACCCGCTCCGTCCGGAATTTTCCCGTTACGGTAGTTTCGACGCCCTACGCGAGAAAGCCCAGGAAAACCTGAACGCCCTCTTCGAGAGCATGACCACCCTGGAAACCTCCCCCGGCAGCGTGGAGCAGAAAATCTCCGACCTTTATAAGATGGCCCTGGATTCAACCAAACGTAACGAACTGGGTGCCAAACCCATCCAGCCTTACATCGCCGAAATCCAAGCTGTGAACTCAAGGGATGAGCTGGCTACCCTGCTTGGCAAGATGAACCTCTACGGCGAAGGTGGCTTCTTTGGCGCCGGCGTGGAGGCCGACCTCACCAACAGCGACATGCAGGTGCTCTACCTGGGCCAGGGCGGCCTGGGCATGGGCGACCGCGACTATTACCTGAAAGAAGAAAATAAGGAACTATGCGAGGGTTATCGCAACTATTTGGTGAAAATCCTCACCCTGGCCGGTGTCCAGAAGCCGGAAGCCTTAGCCGATATGGATCTGGTTGTGGAAACCGCCATGGCCAAGGCTGCATGGCCCCGCGAGAAAAACCGCGACATGCAGGCCATCTACAACCCCATGTCCACCCAGCAGATTGTGAAGGCCTGGCCCGGTCTCCGCTTCAACCTCATCTCCAAGGCCGCCGGCATCGAGCCCCAGGACAAGATCATCGTGCAGCAGCCCTCCTATTTTGAAGCCCTCTCCAAAATGCTGGACAAGAACAACCTGGAATACCTGAAGGCCTATCTCCTGTGCCAGTTCATTTCCGGATCGGCCGGTTCCCTCTCCGACGATTTCTACACCGCCAGCTGGGAATTCTTCTCCCACCAGATGGCCGGCGCCCAGGAGCAGCAGCCCCGCTGGAAGCGCGCCATGAGCGTTCCTAACGGCATTCTGGGTGAAGCAGTGGGCGAAATGTATGTTTCCCGCTATTTCCCGGAAAGCTCCAAGCAGAAGATGGTGACCCTGGTAGAGAATCTGCGCACCGCCCTGGGCCAGCACATCGAGACCCTGGAGTGGATGAGCGACGAAACCAAGGTCAAGGCCCAGGAGAAACTGGCCGCCTTCACCGTGAAGATCGGCTATCCCGACAAATGGAAGGACTACAGCACCCTGGACATCAACCCCGAAAAGACTTACTATGAGAACCTCCGCAACGCCAGCGCCTGGTATGTGAAGGACAACATGGACAAGCTGGGCAAGCCCACCGACAAGACAGAATGGGGCATGACGCCGCAGACGGTGAACGCCTACTACAACCCCACCACCAATGAGATTTGCTTCCCTGCCGCCATCCTCCAGAAACCGTTCTTCGATCCCGAGGCCGATGAGCCCGTGAACTACGGTGGCATCGGCGTGGTTATCGGCCACGAAATGTCCCACGGTTTCGACGACCAGGGTTCCATGTTCGACGCCTTTGGCAACATGGTGAACTGGTGGACCGCCGAAGACAAGGCCAAGTTCGACGCCCTTGGAGACAAGCTGGTTGCCCAGTTCGACGAAGTGGAAATCGCTCCCGGCGTACACGCCAACGGCCGCTACACCCTGGGTGAGAACATCGGCGACCACGGCGGTCTGTCCATCGCCTTCACCGCCATGGAGAATGCCGTGGGTAACACGAAAGATCCTATGATCGACGGCTTCACCCGCGCCCAGCGCTTCTATCTGAGCTACGGCGCCATCTGGGCCCAGAACATCCGCGATGAGGAAAAGATCCGTCTCACCAATCTGGATGTCCACTCGCTGGCCGTGAACCGCGTGAATGTGTCCGTAAAGAACTTCCAGACCTTCTTCGACGCCTGGGACATCCAGGAAGGTGATCCCATGTTCCGTCCGGAGGAAGAGCGCGTACACATTTGGTAGCAGAGCGCTTCATATCGCGTAAACTTAAATTTCAAGGAAACATGGCGGCGGTGGCTATCGCCGTCAGTTTCTTTGTCATCATCATCGCCGTGGCCGTTGGCGCCGGATTCCGGTACAGTATCCGGGAAGGCGTCGCGGCCATGACGGGCGATGTCCGCATCAGTCCTTTTCTCACCGGGGATGCCGAACCTGTGTCCATGCCCCGGCATCTGCCCTCCGAACAGGCCATCCTGGACCTGCCGGCCGTGAAGGAAATCGTTCCGGCCGTGGTGCGGGCCGGCATTGTTAAAAGCAGCGATATCGTTCACGGCGTTGTGGTGAAAGGGATTCCCGGTCAGTCTGAAGAATCCCTGGCCGTCTCCATTCCCCATCGCCTTTCGGAAATCACCGGCCTGGGCGTGGGCGACGACCTTACCGTCTATTTCGTGGGAGAAAAGGTGCGGGTGCGCAAATTCCATATCACCCAGGTGCACCGGGACCTGCTGGAACTGGACGACAACCTGCTGGTGTACGCCCGCCTGGAAGATATGCAGCGGCTTAACGGCTGGACCGAAGACCAGGTCTCATGCCTGGATATCCGCACATGGAACGGCCTGCAGGAACAAACCGCCATTGAAATCGGCAACTTGCTGCTAGCCAGTGGCCATCCGGAAGAGGAAGACTTCTATACAGCGGCATCATCCCGCATGTATCCCCAGGTGTTCGAATGGTTGAACCTCCTGGATTTCAACGTGGTCATTATCCTCATCCTAATGACGGTAGTGGCCGGTTTCAATATGGTGAGCGGCCTGCTCATCATGCTGCTGCGGAACATTTCCACCGTGGGAACGCTCAAGACGCTGGGCATGAACGGACGTGCCATCGGCCGGCTCTTTGTCCGCATAGGAGCCGAAGCCGTGTTAAAAGGTATGCTGGTGGGAAATGCCCTGGCGCTGCTATTCTGCCTTATCCAGGGAACCACGCACCTGATTCCGCTGGACCCGGCCAATTACTTCGTTTCCTGGGTGCCGGTACACGTGAATCTGCCCCTGATCCTGATAGCCGATATCGTGGCCTTCCTGGGCATCCTGGCCCTCCTCTGGCTCCCCTCTCGCGTCATCGCCTCCATCGACCCCGCACAAACCGTCAAGGCCGATTAAATCCTTGCCTCCCGGAACACCTCTACGATAGAGGGATAAGTATTCTTCAGGAAGGGCGGCAGAGAAGATTTGGCCACCCAGGCCGCCTTGGTGATATCCTCTTCACGCTGGGGCGTAAGGTTGGTGGGATCCGTGTACAGCATGTCGTACCACCAGGTGTGTTTCAGATGCCAGATACCTTGGCGGAAGTACACGTGGTCCGTAATGCAGATAAGGCGACGCAGATCCAACTGATCCACACCGGTTTCCTCCTGAACCTCCCGCATGGCACAGACTTCAATGTCTTCTCCTGCCTCCTGATGGCCCTTGGGAAGGTCCCAGTGGCCGTTTCTTGAGATAAGCAGATAGTCGCCGCGCCGGTTGCTCACCAGACCGCCGGCCGCATTCACCTCCTTGAATTCCGAACAGATGCGCCTATAGGCCTTTTCCGTATCCGACGTAGGGATATAGATGCGGGAAAGGGTGTCCTGTACCTCGAACATGCGCACCAGGGCATGGATGTCCAGAACCTCTCCCAGGTGGAACTCCACGGAGTTGGGATCGGCCAGGGCTTCGTCCGAAGGGGAACAGATAATGATACAGCGCTTCTCGAAATAAATTTTGTGCATGATTTTTGCTATCTTTGCAGGCACTGCAAATGTAAGAAAATATGACGGAAATCGAAAGCAAACACGGGACCGTTTCCCGCCAACCGTACGAACTCTATATGTCCTTTGTGGACATGCAGAATTTTGCACGCATGCTCCCGGACGACAAAAAGGATATGATCACCGCCGATTATGACACCCTCACTGCCACGGTACAGGGCTTCAACATCGGCGTGAAGGTGCATCAGCGTGTGCCGTATTCCCGCATCGAGCTGGTGGACTACGACGCTCCCTTCGCTTTTCACCTGGTGCTGCACTTCGAACCCGCAGCGGAAGATCCGTACAAGACGGACTTCTGGATCAACATGGAGGCCGATCTGAATCTGATGATGAAGATGATGCTTTCCGGCAGGATGAAAGAAGCCCTGGATAAGGTGGTGGATGGCCTGGTGGAAGTCTCCAACGGCAAGATGCCGGAAGGATTCGATCCCGCACAGTGGAGCAAATGACAAACTTTCCGGAAGGATTTCAGGAGTTACTGGCCGGCTCTGTAGGTGCAGAGCGGGCCGCCGGGGTGCTGGAGGCACTCCAGGCCGCTCCTTCCGTATCCATCCGGCTGAACCCGGCCAAGATATCGGCCTGTCCTTTTCCTGATGCAACGCCCGTTCCCTGGAGCCCTCATGGATATCTGCTTCCGGAACGTCCCGTTTTCACGCTGGACCCGCTGTTTCACGCGGGCGCCTATTATGTACAGGATACTTCCGCCATGCTGGTGGGCCATGTTTTCCGGCAGCTGGAACTGGAACCCGGAGCCTGTGTGCTGGACCTGTGCGCCGCCCCCGGCGGTAAAACCACCGACCTGGCAGCCTCGTTGCGGGAGCGATTTGGAGACCGCTTCACCCTCCTTGCCAACGAAGTGATGCGTAACCGTTATGCTGTGCTGCGCTCCAATGTGGAAACCTGGGGAGACCCGCGCGTGGGCACGGTTTCGCGGGATCCGTCGACCTTCGGGGACACTCCGCTCTTTGACGTTGTAGTGGCCGATGTCCCCTGCTCCGGCGAGGGCATGTTCCGAAAAGACGCCCAGGCCGTGGCGGAATGGTCGCCCAAGACCGTTGAATTCTGCGCCGCCCGCGCCCGGAGAATCCTGAGGGACATTTGGCCCGTGTTGAAACCCGGCGGCTTCCTGCTTTATTCCACCTGCACTTTCAACCATCTGGAAAACGACGATACCGTAACCTGGATTGCCCAGGAGCTGGGGGCCGATATCCTCCCGCTGCCGGAGCCGGCCCCGGCCGTGGCAACTGCATACGGTCTGCTGATGCTGCCCGGCCTGGTGCCCGGCGAAGGGCAGTACGTAGCCGCTCTCCGCAAACACGGCTTGGCGGAAAACAGCTTCCCCGGCCGTCCCTTCGATCTTTTCCGCGCCGATATTCCCGCCTCCTCCATCCCCGCTGCGGACACCCCGCGCTGGGAGCTGGACCGCCAATCGGCCCTTCAATACCTGCACGGCGACTCCCTGATGCTGTCGCCGGAGGCGCCCGCCGGTCTTCTCACCCTTTGTTACCAGGGCTTGCCCCTGGGACAGGGAAAGAACCTGGGAAAACGCTGCAACAATCTATACCCAAAAGCCAAACGAATCAGAATGGATATCCGATGAAAAAACTCATTTCCATAGTATTAGGCCTGGCTATCCTGCTGCCGCTTAGCGCCCAGGAGCCCTATTCCAAGGAAGAATTCCTCCGCCGTTACAACAACCTGGTAGAGCGGGTGGGGCCCGCCGGCGTGGGGGTGGAGACCCTCCTGGACCGCTGGGAAGCCGCCTGGCCCGACGACACCAATCACATGCTGGCGCGCTTCTCCTTCTGTTATACCCGCTGTCAGACGTCCCAGCTTGTCAAGATGGATCAGGAACGTTACCTGGGCCAGCCCCCTTTGGTCCCCATGAAGGACTCCCTGGGCAACAAGGTGAACTATTTCGAGGTATTTGAATACGACGACGCCCTCTTTGCCATGGCTAATTCGGCCATCACCAAGGCCATCGCCGCCAAGCAGAACCGCCTGGACTGGCGTTTTGCCAAGATCGACGCCCTCATGGGCTATGAGAAAGAGAAGCCGGAAATGACCCTGCAGGAGCTCAAGACCCTGGTGGATTACAATTTCCAACGCAAGCCCGACTGGGAGCACGAAACCCTGGGCAGCGTAACCCCCGATCAGTTCAAGGCCCTGATGCAGGATTATTGCGCCGCCCTGTTCCGTATCGGCTCGGATACCTCGGCCGAAGCTTTCCGCAGCCTGTCGGAGCACCTGCTCACCTATTGCAAGGACGAACCTATGTATCTGGACAATCTGGGGTCCTATTATCTGGTGAAAAAAGACTACAAGAAGGCCCGGAAATACTTTGACCAGGTGCTCAAGAAGCATCCCGGCGACATGTCGGCCATCAAGGGCGGCATCCTGATGGCCCGCGCCCAGAAAGACATCAAGCTGGAAAAGAAGTACCTCACCCTCATGGCCCAGCATGGGGAATCGGAGACGGAGCGACGCTCGGCCCAGGCCCGTCTGGACGCTTACGGGAAATAAGGTTGAAACTATTTTCCAAAAAGTACCGTATATATAAAGTATCAAGTTTACGGACTACATGAAACTATCCCAATTCAACTTCGACCTTCCCAAGGACCGGATTGCCCAGGAACCTCCCCGCTGGCGGGACGAGGCACGCCTGATGGTCCTGCATCGCGCCGACGGCAGCATCGAGCACCGTCTGTTCAAAGATATCATCGACTATTTCGGCAAGGGGGACGTCTTCGTCCTCAACGACACCAAAGTCTTTCCTGCCCGCCTCTTCGGCAAAAAGGAAAAGACGGGGGCCGATATCATGGTGCTCCTGCTCCGCGAACTGAACCGTGAGCAGCGCCTGTGGGATGTGATTGTGGATCCTGCCCGCAAGATCCGCATCGGCAATAAACTTTATTTCGGCGAGGACGAATCCATGGTGGCCGAGGTCATCGACAACACCACCTCCCGCGGCCGCACGCTGCGCTTCCTCTTCGACGGTTCCTACGAAGACTTCAAGGAGGCCCTCTTTGCTCTGGGCGAACCCTATGTTCCGGAATGGGTGAAGGAAAAGACCACCCCGGAAGACGTGGAGAACTACCAGACCATCTTTGCCGCCCATGAAGGTGCCGTGAGCGCTCCGGCAGCCGGACTGCACTTCAGCCGCGAACTGTTCAATCGCATGATCCTCAAGGACATCGACAAGGCTTTCATTACCGTGCACATGGGTATCGGCCATTTCCGCACCGTGGATGTGGAAGACCTTTCCAAGCACCGGATGGACTCCGAGCGCCTCATTATCCCGGAGGAGGCCGCCAACATCATCAACAAGGCCAAACGCACCAATAAGAAGGTTTGCGCCATTGGTGCCACCGTCATGCGCGGTCTGGAAACCTATGTGACCACCACCCATGAGGTGAATGCCTTCGACGGCTGGACCAACAAGTTCATCTTCCCGCCGTATCAGTATTCCGTTCCGGATGCCATCGTATCCAACTTCCATCTGCCGCAGAGCACCATGCTCATGAGCGTAGCTGCCTTCGGCGGGTACAAGCCCGTGATGGCCGCCTATGAGGAAGCACTCAAGGAAGGCTACAAGTTCGGCCCTTACGGAGACGCCCTTCTGATTGTCTAAATCGTAAGAAAAACAGAAAATCACCTGAAACAACACAATCTTTTTTACGATTGTGTTGTTTTTCGTTTTTCCGCCTTACCTTGGCGGTATGAGTACGATAGACCAACAAGCGGCGCTGTGCGCGTTGAACAAGCATTTTGGCTTTCACCCCCGACAGATACTGGATGCGCTGGAGACCCATATCGGCCAGCTGGAGCCCTCTCAGCTGGAGTGGGCGCAGCAGGAGCTGAAACAGATCCGTGAGCGGGGCTTCCGCTATTTGAGCATACTGGACGAAGACTATCCTGCGCCGCTTCGGGATTGTCCGGAGCCGCCCCTGGGGCTGTATCTGAACGGAACGTCCTCCCCCACCGAAATCTTCGGTCTCCGGCCTATGGTGGCCTTTGTGGGTACACGGGACCTGAGTTCTTACGGTAAAGCCTGGTGCCGGAAACTGGTCCTGGCATTGGCCGATGCAGCCGTGCAACCCGCCATTGTGAGCGGCCTGGCTCTGGGTGCGGATGGCGTGGCGCACCGGACCGCGCTGGAATGCGGTCTGCCCACGATTGGGGTGATGGCAACGGGCATCGACGCCATCTATCCCTGGCAGCATGAGCAGCTGGCCCGCTCCATGGTGGAAACGCCAGGCTGCGGCCTGCTCACGGATTATCCTCTTGATACTCAGCCGGTAGCCCTGAACTTCGTCCGACGGAACCGTATCATCGCCGGCCTGGTATCGGCCGTGGTGGTGGTAGAATCCAAGAGCAAGGGCGGTTCACTGATGACCGCCAAGTATGCCGTGGAGTACAACCGGGATGTCTTCGCAGTGCCCGGCCGCCTGGACGATGTGCGCAGTGCCGGATGCAACTCCCTCATCGCCTCGCAGATGGCCCAGATCATCACCTCGCCGGAACAACTAGTGGATGCGCTGGGGCTTGGGGGCTCCCGACGGCATAGGGGCGCAGGCGGATCCTGGTGTACTTCCCAGCCCGGGGACCCGCCTGAAAAGGTGCTCCAGGCCCGGCTTACCAAGCTATATGGCGCCGGTTCCCCTATGGTGTCGGTGGGGCTGACCATCCGGCAGCAGCGGGGAATCGGCCTGGAGGAACTCGCTGCTGCTGTGGGGCTTCCCTTCGCCGAAGTCCTCTCTGCCGTGGGCCAGCTGGAGGCCGATGGTTTCGTATCCACCGACCTTCTGCGCCGCTGCTCCCCCTGCCCACCCTGGGACTGAGTGGGATTTGGGGAAGTTTTTTGTATCTTTGTAGATATGTTTGTGGATACGCATACGCATTTCTACGACGAGTGGCTGCTGCCGGATGCGGAGGAGGCCGTTCAGCACGCGCTGGACGCCGGCGTGGGCAAGATGATCCAGGCCGATGTAGACAGCCGGGAGCGGCCCGCCATGTGGGAGATCGGCAATAGGCACCCCGGGGTCATCTTCCAGATGCTGGGGCTCTATCCCGGATCCGTGACAGAAAACTGGCAGGAAGAACTGGACATTGTCTTCTCTTTGGCAAAAGGACAGGGAGGCACCCCTGCTTTTGTCTCAATTGGGGAAATCGGTCTGGACTATCATGAGGGGCTGGAATATGTAAAGGAGCAGAAGGAGGTGCTGCGGCTGCAGTTTGAGTTGGCTGCAAAGATGAACCTTCCGGTGAATATCCATCTGCGGGATGCCTGGGAAGATTTTTTCGCCGTACTTTCAGATTGTAAGCACTTGCACCTGCGCGGAAACCTCCACTGCTTCACCGCCAGTTATGAAATCTACGAAAGGGCCAATCGCTGGGCCGATTTCTCCGTAGGAATCGGCGGCGTCATTACCTTTAAAAATGCAAGTCTCCCCAAAACGGTGGCCCGGATTCCCCTGGAAAAGATCCTGCTGGAAACCGACGCCCCTTACCTGGCGCCCGTCCCTTACCGCGGAAGACGCAACGAAAGCGCCTACATCCCATACATCGCCGCCAAGGTGGCGGAGGTGAAAGGCCTGTCCCTGGAAGAAATTGAAACCATCACCACACATAACGCTGAAACCCTGTTCGGAATATGACCGCATCCCTTCTTATCATTTACACGGGCGGCACCATCGGCATGAAAGAAGACCCGATGGACGGCACCCTCAAGCCGTTCGACTTCAGCCAGATCATGGAGGAAGTCCCGGAACTGAACAAATTCGACGTCAAGATCGATTCCTATACGTTCGACCCGCTCATCGACTCCTCCGACGTGGAGCCCTCCCTGTGGATTTCCCTGGCCGAACTGATCCGCGACCGATACGAAGACTACGACGGCTTCATCATCCTGCACGGTACGGATACCATGGCCTACAGTGCCTCCACCTTGAGTTTCATGCTGGAGGGACTCACCAAGCCGGTGGTGTTCACCGGAAGCCAGTTGCCCATCGGCGTACCCCGCACGGACGGCAAGGAAAACCTGATATCGGCCGTGGAGATTGCCGCCGCCAAGGACTATGAAGGCCATGCCCGCGTACCCGAAGTGTGCATTTACTTCGACTCCAAACTCCTGAGGGGCAACCGCTCCACCAAGTATAGCGCCGAAGCCTTCAACGCCTTCGCCTCCCCCAACTGCCCGCCGCTGGCCGAAGCCGGCATCCAGATCCGCTACAACACGGACGTTATCCGCAAGCCTATCTACTGGGATGCCCAGCTCCGGGTACAGACCCGGCTGGACACCCGCGTGGCCATCCTGAAGGTGCATCCCGGCATGACTCCCCAGGTGATGCGCTCGGTGGTGAGCGACCCTCTCACCCGCGCATGCATCATTGAAACTTATGGTTCGGGCAACGCTTTGTCCAAAGACTGGTTCCTGGACATCGTGCGGGAAGCAGCCTCGTCCGGGAAGATCCTGCTGAATGTCACCCAGTGTAAATCCGGCACCGTGAACATGAACCTGTACGCTACAGGGGCCACCCTGAAACACGCCGGTGTGCTCTCCGGCAGCGATATCACCACCGAAGCGGCACTGGGAAAACTGTTCTCCCTGATGGGACGGAGCGACAACGACGGGTGGGTGAAAACCATGCTGGAAAAGAACCTTTGTGGCGAAATAACGAAATAATCTTTGGCAGTTTGGATTTTTATTCCTAAATTGCACGACCAAATAGGGAAATATTTTTACTAACTAATTCAACTTATAACTAACAACACAAAAACGATTATGAAAAAGTTTTTCATGTTTTTGGCAGTCGCCGGTCTTGTGACCTTCACTGCAAACATTGCTTCCGCTCAGGACGAGGGCGCCGCTCCCGCCGCTCAGGAACAGGTTGAAGAGGCCGATGAGGTCGTGGATCTGTTCGCCGGTTCCGGTGAAGAAGTTCCGCTCCACCAGGCCCTCAAGACCAAGTTCATCGAAGGTGGTGCAGGCTTCATGTCCCTGATCATCATCTGCTTGATCATCGGTATGGCTCTCGCTATCGAGCGTATTCTGTACCTGGCCTTCTCCAAGACCAACACCACCAAGCTCCTTGAGAACGTGGAGGCTGCTCTTGCCAAAGGCGGTATCGAAGAAGCCAAGAAAGTATGCCGTGAAACCCGTGGCCCCGTGGCCAGCATCTTCTATCAGGGCCTGCTCCGCGCAGATCAGGGTATTGATGTAGTAGAAAAGACCATCGTCTCCTATGGCGGCGTTCAGATGAGCCTCATGGAGAACGGCCTCAGCTGGATTGGTCTGTTCATCTCCATCGCCCCGTCCCTCGGATTCCTTGGTACCGTTATCGGTATGATCCAGGCCTTCGACGCCATCCAGGCTGCCGGTGATATTTCCCCGAACGTTGTGGCCGGCGGTATGAAGGTGGCCCTCATCACCACCGTGGGTGGTCTCATCGTCGCCATGATTCTCCAGATCTTCTACAACTACATCATCGCTAAGATCGACGCCCTGTCCATCGACATGGAAGACTCTTCCATCCGCTTTGTGGACACCATGGTCAAATACAACAACAAGAAGTAATCAACCCCTTTAATTCCAGATACAATGATCCAGAAATACGCAAAAATTATCAAGATTGTTCTTTGGGTCCTGATGATCCTGAGCATCTGCGTGCTGGTCTGGGGTTCAATTAAGGGATTCGAGGCCAATGACGGCGCCGCCACGAATGTGCTCCTCTATTGGGCATACATCGTGCTGGGCATCGCACTTGCTTCTGTGATTTGCATCGGCCTGTATGTTACGGCCGTTACAAATCCCAAGGGCCTCATTAAGATCGGTATTGCAGTTGTAGCCGCCGCCGTCCTGTTCGGTGTTTGCTACCTGCTCGCTTCCGGTGCTCCGGCTGTCGGTTATTCCGGCGCCAAGCTCCCTACCGCAACCGAGCTTAAGATGACCGATACCATCCTCAACCTCGCCTACCTCGTTGGTGGTGCAGCTATCCTGTCCATCGTCGTGTCCGAGGTTTTCATGACCATCCGCAACAAAAAGTAAAGTAAACCATGGCAAGAAGAAATTTTGCAGCAATCGGTTCTACGGCTGACATTGCATTCCTGCTCCTGTGCTACTTCCTCATGACCACAACCATGGGTGATCAGTCAGGTCTGCAGCGCCGCCTTCCCCCGATCCCGGACGAGAAACAAGCCCAGGACCAGAAGGTGAACCGCCGTAACATCATCATCGTCAGAATCAATTCTGCCGATAAGCTGTTTGCCGGTAGCGAAGCCATGGATATCTCGTACTTGAAAGAAAAGATCAAAGAGTTCCTCACCAACCCTTCCAACGATCCCAACCTCCCCGAAAAGGAAGCCAAGGAAATCGAAGGCAAGACCTACATGGTCTCCAAAGGCGTTATCTCCCTGCAGAACGACCGTGGTACCAGCTACCAGGCCTACATTGCAGTGCAGAACGAACTGGTAAAGGCCGTGAACGAACTCCGCGACGAATTCTCCAGAGCCAACTTCGGCAAGAAATTCTCCAAGCTCACTGAAGAAGAGCAGGATATTGTTAAGAAGGCTGTTCCTCAGAACATCTCCGAGGCAGAGCCTAAGGATACCGGTAAAAAATAATAGGAGGTAAGCATTATGTCAAAATTTGGAAGTTCCAGCAATAAGAAGGAAGTCCCGCAGGCATCGTCCAACTCCCTGTCCGATATCGTGTTCATGCTCCTCTTCTTCTTCATGGTGACCACCCAGATGCGTGAAACCGAGCAGAAGGTTAAAGTAACCATGCCCGTCGCATCGGAAGTGGCTAAACTGGAGAGAAAGGACCTGAGCGCCAATATCAACATCGGTAGCCCTACCCTGCAGTATCAGGCCATGTACGGTACCGATGCCCGTATCCAGCTCAACGACTCTTTCAAGACAGTTGCCGACATCCGTGACTTCATCGCCGCAGAGCGCGATGCCATGAGTGAGGCCGAACGTTCCCAGATGACCGTGAACCTCCGCGTGGACCAAGATGTCCGTATGGGTATCGTCTCAGATGTGAAACAGGAGCTGCGTCGCTGCTCCGCCCTTAAGATCATGTACGCCGCCCGCAAGCCGGCGAAAGACTAAGGGTTCACATCACACCCTACTAGAAAAAAGCAGCTCCTCAGCGGGCTGCTTTTTTTGTCACATTCCCGTCACGCTATAAGTGGATGGTGAGATTGTATATCAGGTATTTACATCCTGAGATGTCATGTATTGTCACGGTCTTACCGAATAAACGCCACCTACCTTTGCAGTGGATTTTTAACACTATCTTAGCATGAAAAACACTGCAAAACGGCACCTTTCCCAGGCGCAGCTTCGCTTTTACCAGAAAAAGCGGATGAACCAAGAAACCATAACCCTGGCCATCTTTGCCGCCCGCTGGTTCCAGACCGAAGATCTTCAATACATTGACCGTTTCCGGCAGCAAAAATGTCTGGAAAAACTGAGGGAACTCCTGGGTGGGCCGGAAAGGCCGGGCTTGCTCCAGAAAAAGATGAACCGGGAGATGGATGGCGTCCTTGACCGCCTGAAAGCCGATTTCCCCAACCTCCGGTACCTGGAGCAACTGATTTTCTCACATGCAGCAGCAGGTTTGACCAATGATCTTTCCGCCCGTTTGGCAGGACTGAGTTGCGCCCGGGCTGTGAGCGTCTTGAAAACCCGCCTGAGGGAAAAGATTCTGCTTTCTAATTCTCCCTATACCGAAGAGTATCTGGTATTGTTGCCTCCGAAAGGTTGCCGATTTGGGGAAGAAATGCTATATTTGCATAATTTGAAGTATCGCACATCATGGAAACAGTGAAAAGGACCAAGATCAAGGCTCTGCTTGCCTCGGAGCCGGGCGTGGAGGTGCTGGCCAAAGGCTGGGTACGGACCAAGAGAGGCAACAAACAAGTGAAATTCATCGCCCTCAACGACGGGTCCACCATCAATAATATCCAAATCGTAGCCAATACGGAGAACTTCGACGAAGAACTCCTCAAACGTGTTACCACCGGCGCTTCGCTGGCTGTCAAAGGCCAGCTGGTAGCCTCTGTGGGCAGCGGCCAGGCCGTGGAAATCCAGGCCACCGAGATTGAAGTCCTGGGCGACTGCGATCCCATGCGCTTCCCCCTGCAGAAGAAAGACACCACCCTGGAATACCTGCGCAGCGTAGCACACATGCGCCTCAGGACCAACACCTTCGGTGCCGTCCTGCGCATCCGCAACGCCATGGCCTATGCCATCCATACCTTCTTCAATCAGAAAGGTTTCGTGTATCTGCACACCCCGCTCATCACGGAAAGCGATGCAGAAGGCGCCGGCGACATGTTCCAGGTAACCACCCTGGACCTGAAGAACATCCCGCTGGACAAGAAAGGCAACGTGGACTTCAGCAAGGATTTCTTCGGCAAGAAGACCTCCCTTACCGTTTCCGGTCAGCTGGAAGGTGAACTGGGCGCCACCGCCGTGGGCGAAATCTACACTTTCGGCCCCACCTTCCGCGCAGAGAATTCCAACACCCCCCGTCACCTGGCCGAGTTCTGGATGATTGAGCCGGAAATGGCCTTCTACGACCTTAAGGACAACATGGAACTGGCCGAAGAATTCGTGAAGTTCCTGGTCAAGTATGCCCTGGACAACTGCATGGACGACCTTAAGTTCTTGAACGACAAATACGACGACGGTCTTATCGAACGCATGCAGGGCGTTATCGGCATTCCTTTCCAGCACGTCACCTACACCCAGGCGGTGGAGATTCTGGAAAATGCCGTGGCCAATGGCGTGAAATTCGAGTACCCGGTGCACTGGGGCACGGATTTCCAGAGCGAGCACGAACGTTATCTGGTAGAAAAGCACTTCCAGAAGCCGGTAATCCTCACGGACTTCCCCAAGGATATCAAGGCCTTCTATATGAAGCAGAACGAGGATGGACGCACTGTCCGCGGCATGGACGTCTTGTTCCCGAAGATCGGCGAAATCATCGGCGGCAGTGAGCGTGAAGCCTCCCTGGAAAAACTGGAAGCCCGCATCGAGGAACTGGGCATGTCCCGCAAGAACCTGGAGTGGTACATCGACACCCGCCGCTACGGCACCGTGCCGCACAGCGGCTTCGGCCTGGGCTTTGAACGCCTCCTGCTCTTTGTCACCGGCATGGCCAACATCCGCGACGTCATCCCCTTCCCGCGCACACCTAAAAACGCTGAATTCTAACGAATTCATCGTTTAATTCATTTTTTTACGATCACCCCTCCTAAATCCTCCCCTGACCGTAGGGGAGGACTTACAGAAAAAAAAGGAATATGTTAGTAATCGGTATTGCCGGAGGCTCCGGCTCAGGAAAAACCACGGTGGTCAAGACCATCGTGAACCAGTTGCAAGGCCGCGTGGTGGTGATTCCGCAGGATTCCTACTACAAAGATTCCAGCCATGTGCCCGTGGAAGAGCGCAAGAACATCAACTTCGACCACCCGGACGCCATTGACTGGAAGCTCATGTGCCAGCAAATCAGGGAACTGAAAAGCGGTAAAATCATTGAGCAGCCGGTGTACTCGTACATCACCTGCTCCCGCTCCACCACGGAAACCATCACCGTGGAGCCGGCCGATGTCATTATCGTGGAAGGCATCCTCATCTTCACCTGCAAGGAACTGCGGGACCAGATGAACATCAAGATCTTCGTGGACGCAGATGACGACGACCGCCTGATGCGCATCATCGTGCGGGACATCGCAGAACGCGGCCGCACCATTGAAACCGCCATCGAGCACTACTGCGATACCGTAAAGCCCATGCACTTGCAGTTCATTGAGCCGTCCAAGCGCTACGCCGATATCATCGTTCCCCAAGGCGGGCACAACAAGGTGGCCATCGACATCCTCACCACCACGGTGGAGCAGGCCCTGTCCCAGAAAAAGAACAAACACAGGAAATGAAACTGACTCCGGACCAGAAAGTAGGACTTTATATCACCGTAAGCGTTCATCTTGCGGTGATTATCGTTTTGCTGGCCGTCCGGATCGGATATGAGATCAAGCGGGAAAACAGCTTCGTGCTGGATTTTACCCAGCACGAAGAAAAGGAAAGGAGGCAGCAGGAGGCCGAATTACAGGAAAAGGCCGAACTGGACCTGGACAGGCTGCTGGCCGCTGCCGCCGCCATCCAACAACAAACCGGCGTCCGGAATATCGCCGTGGACCGGGCCTCCCTCAAGGACGACAAAGGCATTGACGCCGATAAACTCTACCAGGATGCCCAGCGGCTGGCCCAGGAACTGAAAGACGGGCAAAAGCAGCAGCAGGAAGATCCCGATGCCTTCGCCTCCACACAGCCGGATCAAACGCCTCAGAATCAGGAAGAAAAGCCTCGCCCCTACAGCGGACCTTCCGTCCTGGCCTGGAGTCTGGACGGGCGCAACGCCTCGCATCTGCCCATTCCGGCCTATCGCTGCTATGGTGCCGGTGAAGTCACCGTCATTATCACCGTAAACAACCGGGGCGACGTAGTGAACGCCAAGGTGGACGAAAAATTATCGACCGCAGACAATTGCCTGCGCACCTTTGCCGTTCGTGCCGCCCGGCTTTCCAAATTCTCCGCCTCCCCTTCTGCGCCTGCACGCCAGATGGGGACCATCACCTACGCATTTATTGCACAATAAGTTATGGAAAGAAAAGAAGCCGTAATGAGCCGGGAGAAACTCCAGGACATGCTAGGGCTCAAAGGGAAACTGGGCGCGGGTATCACGCGTCTGCTGATGAAAGTGCTGGAAATTGACAAGTGCAACTCAACCCAGGCTAAATATGCCGATGACAATGCGTCCGACTTCTCCAAGCACGTGCTGGAAGAGGTAGGCGTGCGTTATGAACTCCCGGAAGGGCAGTTGGACCGCATCCCGGCCGAAGGCGGTTTCATCACTGTTTCCAACCACCATTTCGGCAGCATCGATGGCCTGATCCTCTGCGATACCGTGCTTCGTAAACGCAAGGATTACAAACTGTTAACCACTTTCCTGCTTGCGCTGGTTCCTAATCTCAAAGAAGGTTTTCTCCCGGTGGACAATATATCCGGAAAGCAGGATGCACGCAGCGTCAACAGCATCCGGGCTGCCCTCCGGCACATTTCCGACGGTGGCGCTATCGGCTTTTTCCCCGCCGGAGAAGTAGCCACTTATCAAAAGAAGGGAGCCCGTACTGCCATCGGCGAAAAACCTGTTATTGAAGACAAACCCTGGGCATCCAATATCATCAAACTAATCAAGAGGTCGGGGCTGCCGGTCATTCCTATCTACTTCGACGGCACCAATTCCAACAACTTCCACGCCCTGGGAAAGATCCACCGCCGGCTCCGCACCGTGCGGCTCATCCATGAACTCTTCAACAAGCAGGGAACGGTGGTACAGGTTCGTATCGGCAAGCCCATCCCGGCTGCAGAACTGGCCGATATGGACGTGGACACCCTGGGCAAGTACCTTCGCAGCCGTACTTATGCGCTGGAAGCCAGCTGTTTACCGGAAGCGCCCGCTGCACCCGTCACACCCCGGCAACCCATTGCCCAGGCCGAAGACCCTCAACTGGTACGGGAAGAACTGGCCCGTATTCAGCAAAGCATCCTTTTCGAATCCGGCGATTATCGCTGCTATCTGGCTTCCCCGTCCGATATTCCGCATACCCTGCGTGAATTGGCCCGCCTCCGGGAAATCGTCTTCCGCGCCGTAGGAGAAGGCTCCGGCAACGCGCTGGACACCGACATCTACGACACCTATTATAAACACCTGATTGTCTGGAATGTCCCTAAACAGGAGATAGCCGGCGCCTATCGGATTGGCTTGGGCTATGAACTGATGGCCCGCCCGGAAAAGGAGAATGCGTTCTACACCTCCTCCCTCTTCCAGTTCCAGGAGGGGATCCTCCCCTACCTGCCCAAGGCCATGGAACTAGGTCGTACCATTGTGACTCCGGCCTATCAGCGCGATGTCACTACTCTGAAACTCTTACTGTCCGGCATACTCACGACGGCGGTTCGCCTGGGCGTGCAATATGCCATTGGTCCCGTTAGCACCACCAACGATCTCCCGCTTTTTTACAAGAGCTTGATTTACCACTATATCCTCAAGAATCACTCCCTCCCGGAGGCCGATCAACTGCTTGTACCCACGCATCCCCTGCATCCGGATTTCCTTCGGGTAGATCCGGACCAGCTCTTGGCATCATGCCACTCCGTAGATGACCTGGATCGCCTGGTACACACGCTCTCAGACGGCCGTTTCCGTCTGCCCGTCCTTTTGCGAAAGTATATCGGCTTTGGTGCCAACATCCTGGATTTCAACGTGGATCCGGATTTCAACGACTGTGTAGACGGCTTTGTCCTGCTGGATTACAAGAAGATTCCGGAAAAGACCTTCCGCGCCTTTGGCCGCTTCCTCACGGAAGAAGAACAAAAAAAGCAACTCGCTTGAGTTGCTTTTTTTGTGCGCGAAATCAGAGTCGAACTGACACGTCCTTTCGGACACTACCTCCTGAGAGTAGCGCGTCTACCAATTCCGCCATCCGCGCATCG
>JBGVCF010000024.1:0-6367 GCA_045226315.1 Candidatus Cryptobacteroides sp. | reverse complement strand
CCCTTCACCTCCGACTCATCATCCATACAAAACAAAAACGCCCCGCATTGCTGCGAGGCGTTTGGAGCGGAAAACGAGACTCGAACTCGCGACCCCGACCTTGGCAAGGTCGTGCTCTACCAACTGAGCTATTTCCGCAGTGTTCTAAAGAACGATTCCCGTTTGGGACTACAAAGGTACGCCTTTTTTCTGAACTTGCAAATTTTTTAGAAACTTTTTTTCGTGTGTGCTCTTAAAATGAGCAGACGGCGTACGCTTTCGTCGATGCGCTCTTCGCTCAGGCGGCCATCGGCCACGGCGGCCAGCACTGCTTCGAAGCACTTGGGATAGTCCTTTACGCACAGCAGGAGGTCCACGCCGGCCTGGAGGGCCAGGACGCAGGCTTCATCGGCCGAAAACTGCCGGGTGATGGCTCCCATCTCCATGGCATCGGTGACGATGACTCCTTTGAAGCCCAGTTCCCCGCGCAGTTTGTCACGCAGGATGATGGGAGAGAGCGTGGAGGGGATCTCCGTCCCGGTAACGGCGGGCGCCGAAATGTGCGCCGTCATCACCAGGGGGGCTCCGGCGGCAATACCGGCTTTGAAAGGCAGCATCTCGCAGGAGGCCATTTCCTCCCAGTTCTTCTGGCTCACGGCATAGCCGAAGTGGGTATCGGCCTGGGTGTCGCCGTGACCGGGGAAATGCTTCAGGCAGCTTTGTACGCCCGCTTTCTTCAGCCCTTTCACATAGGCCTTCACCATCTTGGCCGCCACCTTGGGATTGTCGGAGAAAGCACGTGTACCGATGACCACGTTCTCCGGGTTGGTGTTTACATCGGCCACCGGGGCGAAATCCACGTCGAAGCCGTAACGGGAAAGATACGAGCCGATGGTATAGGCGGCCGCGCGCACCTCCCGCGGGCTATGGAACACGGTCATGTTCTCGTATTTGGGCAGGCCGAAGGCCGGGTTGTTGGCCAGTCGGGCCACACGGCCGCCTTCCTCGTCCACGTACAGCAGCGGAGCGCCCGACAGCGTGCGTAGATCGGCCTGAAAACGCGTTAGCTGTTCCGGATCCTTGATATTGTGGGCGAAAAGGATGATGCCCCCCACCGGATAATGGGCGGCCATTTCCCGCATGCGGTCGTTCACTTCCTGCAGCGCGAATGCCGGAAGGTCGGCCGATGTCTGATAATGGATGGCGGTGTCCAGGGACTCCGGCCGAATGCAGAACAGTTGTCCCACCTTTTCTTCCAGGGTCATCTGCGCCAATTGCTCCTCTATACGGGCTTCGTCCTGCTTGCAGGACAGAAAGAGAGCGCCAGCCATGGCCAGCGCTCCCCAAATAAATGTACGTTTCATTGACATTTTTTACAGTTCCCAGGCCAGGGCCGAAGCGCCCAGGATAGCGGCATCGGACTCCTTGAGCGAGGAGAAGACCAGCTTCACCTTGCCGCGCCAGAGCGGAATCACATTCTCGTTCATGGCCTTGAGGATGGGTTCCTCCAGGAATTCGCGGGCACGGGCCAGACCGCCGAAGAGCACGATGGCTTCCGGAGCGGAGAACTCGATGAAATCGGCGAATTTCTCACCCAGGATACGGCCGGTGAAGTCGAACACGCGGAGGGCCAGATTGTCGCCTTCCTTTGCTGCCTCGTACACGTTCTTGGACTTGATCTTGTCCAGGGAACGGAGGAGGGACGGCTCATTGGACATGTCCAGCCATTCGCGGGCCGTACGGGCCACGCCGGTGGCGCTGGCATAGGTTTCCAGGCAGCCGTACTTACCGCAATTGCAGTGGCGGCCGTTGTGACGGACGGCGCAGGTGTGGCCCAGTTCGCCGGCAAAGCCGTCGTGGCCGTATACAACCTCTCCGTTGATTACGATGCCGGAGCCCACGCCGGTGCCCAGGGTGATCATGATGAAATTCTTCATACCGCGGGCGGCGCCGTAGGTCATTTCACCCATGGCGGCGGCATTGGCGTCGTTGGTGAGGGACACCGGGATGCCATTCATCTGCTCCTGCAGCATCTTGGCGAAAGGAATGTTGCCGCTTTGGGCCCAGGTGAGGTTCACGGCATTCTCCACCACGCCGGTGTAGAAGTTACCGTTAGGGATACCTACGCCGATACCGCGGATGCGGCCTTCGGCCTTGGCTTCCGCAATGATGCGGTTCAGGGCTTCGGCCAGGGCAGCCACGAATTCCTCTGCGCTGGTGGTGTTTTCCGAGCTGATGACGGTTTGGGCAATGATGTTACCACGGGCGTCTACCACGCCGCATTTGGCGGTTTGTCCGCCTACGTCAATACCGATTACTAAGTCTTGTGCCATAATTCATTAAGCTTTTTTCACTTTGGAGCCGATGGCGGCGAAGTACAGGATGAATGCCACGCAGGCAGCCAGCAGCCAGTAGCTGGGCATGTAGCCGATGGCATCGGCGATGGCGTTCTGGACCAGCGGAACGATACCGCCGCCCACTACCATGGCCATGAAGATACCGGAAGCCTGGTTGGTGGAGGCGCCCAGACCTTCGCAGGCGAGGTCGAAGATGGTACCCCACATCACGGATGTGCAGAGACCGCAGAGAACCAGCAGCAGGGCTGCGATGGGAACCTGTACCATGCCGAAGCCCTGTCCCTTGAACACGGGCATGGAAACCATGGAGGTGTTGCCCAGGATGATGGCCAGGACGATGAGGATGAGGGCCACGGCGCTCACGGTGGTGAGCTGGGCACGGGCGCTTACCTTACCGGAAATCACGGAAGAGGTGAGACGGCCGATGAGCATGAGGAACCAATAGGTACCGGCCACGAAACCGGCGATGGCAACAGCGGTGGCAGGATCCATGCCGGCACCATTCACAGGGTCTGACAGATAGAAGTTGAGGGTTCCGGGGATACCAACCTCAACACCCACATACACGAAGATGGCAATTACGCCCAGCACGAAGTGCTTGTATTTCATGGGGCTTACAGCGTGGGAAGAATCCTTCACGGCATCCGGATCCTTGATGTCCACGAACAGGAGCACGATGAAAGCGAAGGCGAACACGCCCATGGCCAGGAACAGCACAGGGTTCACATCGGTGATAAGGGTGTCCTTGGTGAGGGTGCCGATGAGGGCGCCCACCAACATGGGAGTGAGGGTACCCATGAGGGAGTTGAAGGAACCGCCAATCTGGATGTACTGGTTGGAGCGGGCACCGCCCAGGAGTTTGAGCATGGGGTTCACCACGGTGTTGAGCATGCACATGGAGAAACCGGCCACGAAGGCGCCCAGCAGGTACACGAAGAAGTTGGCAGGAAGGCCGGCGAGCTTACCGCCTACGCCCACGATACCGGAAAGGAACTGGATGAAAACGCCCAGGAAGCCTACTGCGATGGCGATGAGGGCCGTTTTCTTATAGCCGTACTTGGTGAGCATCTTACCAGCCGGGATACCCATGATGGCATAGGCCAGGAAGTTCATCATGTTACCCATCATGCCCCAGAAGTTGGAGCCTTCGATACCGGGCTGCATCTTCCAGATATTGCCAATGGGAGCGGCCAGATTGGTCACAAACGAGATCATACCGAACAGGAAGATCATCGCTACAATAGCAATAATGCTGCTGTTACCTTTTTTTGACATGGTTTTGTGTTTTATGAATTAGTTAGTCTTTTCTGTGGTTACAGTTCCCAAATATAAGAAAAAAATTCGAATCCCGTACCGGAGGCAACAAAAAACGCCCGGCCTTGGAATAAGGTCGGGCGTCAAAAGTTTAGGTTCCAGTTTACTCTGCTGCAGGGGCTTCAGCGGCGGGAGCTTCCTCTGCGGGAGCCTCGGCCTTCTTGGCGCGGCTACGGCGGGTGCTCTTCTTGGCTTCCTTCTTGCCGGCGGCAATGGCGGCCTCGTTGAAGTCTACCAGTTCTACCAGCACCATTTCGGCAGCGTCACCGCTGCGGAAGCCGGTGTGCAGGATACGGAGGTATCCGCCGGGACGGTCGGCCACTTTGGGGGCCACGGTGCGGAAGAGTTCGGCCGTTGCTTCTTTGTCCTTCAGATAGCTGAAGACAATGCGGCGAGAGTGGGTGGTATCTTCCTTGGACTTGGTGATAAGGGGCTCTACGTAAGGCTTCAGGGCCTTGGCCTTGGCTTCGGTGGTGGTGATCCTCTTCTTCAGGATGAGGGAGGATGCCATGTTGGCGAGCATCGCCTTGCGGTGACCGCTCTTACGACCAAGATGATTGACTGCTCTATTGTGTCTCATTGTTAAACGATCTTTTTCTTAGGTTCAATATTGTACTTGGTGACATCCATCCCGAAGGAAAGCTTCATCTTCTCTACCAGGAGATCGATTTCATTCAGGGACTTGCGGCCGAAGTTGCGGAACTTCATCAGTTCGCTGCGGCTGTAGGACACAAGGTCGGCGAAGGTGTCGATGTCGGCGGCTTTCAGGCAGTTGAAGGCGCGAACGCTCAGGCCCATGTCGGAAAGCTTGGTAAGAAGGAGATGACGCATTCTCAGGGACTCCTCGTCAAGCTCTTTGCTCTCGGTTTCCACGGAAGATTCGATGGCGATCTTCTTGTCGTCGGTGAAGAGCTTGAAATGGTAGATGAGGATGTTGGCTGCGTCCTGCAGGGCGACCTCCGGGGAAATGGAACCATCGGTGACGATCTCAAGGTTCAGCTTCTCGTAGTCGGTCTTCTGTTCCACGCGGTAGTTTTCCACGGTCCAGTTGACTTTCCGGATGGGCGTGTAGATGGCGTCCACGGCAATGGTGCCGATAGGGGCGTTCTCATCGCGGAGTTCCTCGGCGGGAACGAAGCCGCGACCCTTGGTGATGGTCAGGGTGATGGTGAGTTTGACGGAGGGTTCCAGCGAGCAGATGTGCAGCTCGGGATTCAACACCTTGAAAGAAGACAATCCTTTGGAGATGTCCTCAGCGGTAAACTCCTGCTTGCCGCTGATCGTGATGTTCACCACCTCTGAGTCGATAGTGTCCACCATCCTGCGCAGGCGGACCTGCTTGAGGTTCAGGATGATGTCCTGCATTCCCTCGATCACGCCGGGGATGGTCTGGAACTCGTCCTGGACCCCCGCGACCTGGATCTGCGAGATGGCGAAACCTTCAAGAGAGGCGAGGAGGATGCGGCGAAGGGCGTTGCCGATGGTCTGTCCGTAGCCAGGCTCTAACGGCCGGAACTCGAAACGACCTACGGTTTCGGTGCCTTCGAGCATGATCACCTTGTCCGGTTTCTGAAATGCTAAGATTGCCATAAGTTTTAGGGTGTTAAATTCTATTACTTGGAGTAGAGGTCCACGATGAGCTGTTCGTTGATGTTCTCGGGAATTTCTTCGCGGGCGGGAACATTCAGGAACTTGCCGGTGAGGGTGGCAGCATCAAACTCCAGCCAGGAATACTTGGCGGCGGAAGCGATGCTGTTCTGGATCACCTCCAGGCTCTTGGAGCGCTCACGGACGGCGATAACCTGACCGGGCTTCACCTGGCAGGAGGGGATGTTGCAGATGGCGCCGTCCAGGGTGATGTGACGGTGCAGGACCAGCTGACGGGCAGCGGCACGGCTGGGGGCGATACCCAGACGGTACACGAGGTTGTCCAGGCGGGCTTCCAGCAGGAGGATCAGGTTTTCACCGGTCTGACCCTTCATGCGGGCGGCACGGGCGTAGGTGTTACGGAACTGACGCTCCAGCACACCGTACATGTACTTGACTTTCTGCTTCTCCTTGAGCTGGGTGCCGTACTCCTTCTGCTTCTTGCGCTTGGCAGCCAGACCATGCTGTCCGGGAGGGGTATTTCTCTTTTCAAAGGTCTTGTCGGGGCCATAGATGGGCTCGCCGAATTTACGGGCGATGCGGGTGGTAGGACCAGTATATCTTGCCATAGTTTTGCTTGTTTAAAATTAAACTTTACGGCGGCCCTTAGGACGGCAACCATTGTGCGGCATAGGGGTGACATCGATGATCTCGGTCACGATGATGCCTGCATTGTTGATGGTACGGATGGCGCTCTCACGACCGGCACCCGGGCCCTTCACATAGCACTTTACTTTGCGGAGACCAGCGTCGAAAGCGGTCTTGGACGCATCTTCTGCGGCCATCTGGGCGGCGTACGGAGTGTTCTTCTTGGAACCGCGGAAACCGCACTTACCAGCGGAGGACCAGCTGATCACCTGACCCTGGGCGTTGCACAGGGACACGATGACATTGTTGAAGGTCGAGGAGATATGGGCTTCGCCATAAGCTTCAACCTTGACAACTCTTTTCTTGGTGGTTGTAGTTTTCTTTGCCATAACTTCTCAGACTTTACTTGGTTGCTTTCTTCTTGTTGGCAACGGTCTTCTTCTTACCCTTGCGGGTACGGGCGTTGTTCTTGGTGCTCTGGC
>JBGVCF010000023.1:0-121254 GCA_045226315.1 Candidatus Cryptobacteroides sp. | reverse complement strand
ATCAAACTCTTCATTGTATATTCTTTATAATTCTAAGCTTGTCCCTGACATTCTAGTTTCCTAAAGAAACTGACGCTCGTTTAAATTGCTTGCTTGTACTTTTCCTTTCAGTCTTTTCAATGAACTTTTTTTCGCAAAAATCCCGCTCGTTTCCGAACGGGACTGCAAAGGTACAACCTTTTTTTGAATTGCCAAATTTTTTCGAACTTTTTTAAAAAATTTTTTATTCGTTCAATGCGGCTATCACTTCCTGGTTGATTTTGAAGAGTTCCTCGCTGGGCAGTTTGGTCACTACACGGTCGTAGGTCATAAGACCGTTCACCTCTACCTCCACGTCGGTGGTCTGGGTATAGACCGCTGCGCTCACGCCATCGGCGATGGTGGCCTTGAGCTGCTTGGCATACTCGCGATACTGGGCCAGCACTTCTTCGTAGCTGTTGAATTTCACGTAGCCCCAGTTGCGGTCCGGCTGCCACAGGTGGCCTTCAACGGCCCAGCCGATACCGCCATATTCGCCCAGCACATCGATCTGGGTACCGCCGGAACGGAACTTCATGTGAGGATCGGGATAGTTATGGCTGTCGAAGATGTCGCTGCAGTTAGGATACGAGTTGCCACCGGAAGCCGAGTTCACCAGGCGGGAAGGGTCTTTCCCGTTGGTGAATTCCACAGCCTTATAAGTGTCGAACTGCGACCAGGCCTCGTTGAAGGGAACCCAAACTACGATGCACGGGAACACCTGCTGCTGGTCGATGATTTCGCCCCATTCTTTATAATAGGTAGCTTTTGCTGTTTCGGAGAGCTGGCAATCGTCCGATACATCGGCCCATTTCCACTGTTCCCAGCGGCCCGGACGGCTGTCCGTGATACAAGGCATGTCCTGCCATACCAGGATGCCCAGTTTGTCGCACCAGTAATACCAGCGGGCGGGTTCCACCTTGATGTGCTTGCGGATCATGTTGTAGCCGAAAGCCTTGGTTTGCTCTATGTCGTAGCGGAGCGCTTCGTCCGTGGGGGCGGTGTACAGGCCGTCCGGCCACCAGCCCTGATCCAGCGGGCCATACTGGAAATACGGCTTGCCGTTGAGACCCAGGCGTTTATGTCCGGCTTTGTCAATCACCTCCTGCACTTCCCTCAGGGCACCATAGCCTTCTACCTTGTCAATAGTCTTTCCATTGCGCTCCAGGGCGAATTCAATATCGTAGAGGTAGGGATCTTCCGGGCTCCACTGGTGGGGATTCTCCGGGAACAGCGTCAGGGGCTGGCCCACGGGCACGCATTCCTCCACGCTGGCACCTTTATCGTCTTTCACGCGAATATTAATAAGGTCACCGGGCTGGGCGCCGTCCACCCAGGCAAAGAGGTTGAAGGAAGTTGCATCCGAACCGGGAACGGCCTGATAACGGGTAATATGCGTTTCAGTGGGAGTAGGCTCCAGCCAGACAGTTTGCCAGATACCGCTCACGGCCGTGTACCAGATGCCCTTAGGACGGGAAACCTGCTTGCCGCGGGGCTGTTCGTCGTTGTCTGTGCCATCCAGTACCTTCACCAACAGTTCCTGCTGACCCTTCTTCAGATAAGGAGTAATATTAAAGGAGAAAGCCGTATAGCCGCCCGTATGCACGCCCACATGCTGACCGTTCACCCACACTTCGGTGCTCCAGTCCACAGCCTGGAAATTGAGCCAGACCTGCTGCTTTTTCCACTTTTTGGGAACGGTGAAGGTGGTGCGATACCACAGGGCATCATCGGCCGTAATGTGCTTCCCTACCCCGGAAAGGGCCGATTCAATGGCAAACGGCACCAGAATCTTTCCATCGGCCTCCTTGGGGCATACATCGGCATCCCTGGGGGTAATGACATAGTCCCAGAGGCCGTTGAGCGATTGCCAGACCTCACGCTCCATTTGCGGACGGGGATATTCCGGCTGCGGATTGGCAGGATCAACATCGGCCGACCAAGGAGTAAGGATATGGTCCTGCAGCGGAGCCCAGGTACATTCCTCTTCCTTCTGCGTGCAGGCCACCAGGGCCAGAATCAGCGAAAGTGCAAAAATTCGTTTCATGACAACTACTTTATTTGTACAAATATATCAATTATTCTGTGTATTCGGAAGCACGGGATTTCGGTTTTCTGCAACAAACTTAAAATCAAGCACTTACAAAAACGAAAAATCCCGTACCTCCGTTTTTTAAGGGGTACGGGATTTTGAATGTTTGGTAAGCTGTTGATAATCGGCCCGTTGAGTCTTGTGCCAAAGCCTGGCGCAAGCAAATGTCGGGACCAGGCCGATTACATCATGCCGCCGGCGGGCATGGCGGGAGCGGCCGGAGCGGGTTCCGGGATGTCCACGATGCCACACTCGGTGGTGAGGAACATACCGGCCACGGAAGCGGCGTTCTCCAGAGCCACACGGGCTACCTTGGTGGGATCGATCACACCGGCCTCGTACATGTTCACGTATTCGTCGGTGCGGGCGTTGTAACCGAAGTCACCCTTGCCTTCGCGGATCTTGTTGATGATTACGGAAGCCTCTACGCCTGCATTTTCGGCAATCTGACGGAGGGGTTCCTCGATGGCGCGCTCGATGATGCGGATACCGGTGGTCTCATCGTCGTTCTCGCCCTTCAGTCCCTTCAGGGCTTCTGCGGCACGGATGTAGGCCACGCCGCCGCCCGGCAGGTAACCTTCTTCCACAGCAGCGCGGGTGGCGTTCAGAGCGTCGTCCACGCGGTCTTTCTTCTCCTTCATCTCCACCTCGGTGGTGGCACCTACATAGATCACAGCCACACCGCCGGCCAGCTTGCCCAGGCGCTCCTGGAGCTTTTCACGGTCGTAGTCGCTCTTGGTGGTCTCAATCTGGGCACGGATCTGATCGGCGCGGTCCTTGATTTCCTCGGCCTTGCCGGCACCGCCCACGATGGTGGTGTTCTCCTTGGTGATGGTCACTTTCTCGGCCTTGCCCAGCATCTGGACGTTGGCGTTCTGCAGGGTGAAGCCGCGCTCTTCGCTGATGACTACTGCACCAGTGAGGATAGCGATGTCCTGCAGCATTTCCTTACGGCGGTCACCGAAGCCGGGGGCCTTCACGGCGGCCACCTTCAGGGTACCGCGCAAACGGTTCACCACCAGGGTGGTAAGGGCCTGACCTTCCACATCTTCGGCGATGATTAAGAGGCTCCTGCCTTCGCGGGCCACGGGCTCCAGCACGGGCATCAGGTCTTCCATGTTGGCAATCTTCTTATCCGTAAGGAGGATGTAGCAGTCGTCCAGGACAGCTTCCATCTTGTCGCCGTTGGTCATGAAGTAAGGGCTGATGTAGCCGCGGTCGAACTGCATGCCTTCCACCACCTTGACCTCGGTCTCGGTGCCTTTGGCCTCTTCCACGGTGATTACGCCGTCCTTCTTCACTTTGGCCATGGCGTCGGCGATGAGCTTGCCGATCTGGGCGTCGTTGTTGGCCGATACGGTACCCACCTGCTCCACCTTGGAGTAGTCGTCGCCCACGGGCTGGCTCTGGGCCTTCAGATCTGCCACCACGGCGGCCACGGCTTTGTCGATGCCGCGCTTCAGGTCCATGGGATTGGCACCGGCGGCCACGTTCTTCAGGCCCACGTTGATGATGGCCTGGGCCAGAACGGTAGCGGTGGTGGTACCGTCACCGGCCTGGTCGTTGGTCTTGGAAGCCACTTCCTTCACCATCTGGGCGCCCATGTTCTGGAACTGGTCCTCCAGCTCCACCTCTTTGGCCACGGTAACACCGTCCTTGGTAATCTGGGGTGCACCGAACTTCTTGGCAATCACCACATTGCGGCCCTTGGGGCCCAGGGTTACCTTCACGGCATTGGCCAGTGCATCGGCACCGTCCTTCATGGCGGTGCGCACGTCGGTATTGAATTTAATCTCTTTTGCCATAACTTACAGGATTGCTAAAATATCGGACTGTTTCACAATGAGGTACTTCTTGTTGTCTACGGTTACCTCGGTGCCGGAATATTTGCCATAGAGTACTTCGTCGCCCACTTTCACTTCCATGGGTTCGTCCTTGGCGCCCAGGCCCACGGCCACAATCACGCCCTGCTGGGGTTTCTCTTTGGCATTGTCCGGGATGTACAGGCCCCCGGCGGTCATGGTTTCGGCCTCTTTAGGCTCTACCACCACTCTTGTTCCTAACGGTTTTAGCATATTATTATCATTTTAAATGTTGTCAAAAACCGCCCTCCCAAAAAGGAAGGACGGCTCAGAATAATCAACAGCTGTGCCAATGGGCACCGACTGACAATTTGGCAGGCTTCGATCCCCTATTCCGCCACGCAATGGATGGAGCAATTGGCAGGAGCCTTGCAGTTTTCGTCCAGGATGATTTCGCCGATGGACCCCGCACGAACGAAACCGCTCCGGGGATTTTTCACCGAAGGGATGTGTCCGCGGATAGTGGCCTGGACGGAAGAATACTCAAAAGCAAGATCCGCGTCGGGTTCGAATGTGCAGTCTTCCAGAATTAGGTTCTCGCAGTAGCAGAGCGGCTGCGTACCGCCAATCCGGCAGCGTACCAGGCGCAGGTTCTTTGCGTACCAGCCAAGGAATTCGCCGTTGATCACGGAGTCGTACACGGTGATGTTTTCGCTTTCCCAGAATGCATCCTTGGTTTGAAGATTGGCATTGCGGATGACGGCGTTTTTCACATACTGGAAGGAGTAGTTACCGAAGAGCTCATATCCGTCTATATCAACGTTTTCGCTATGCATGAAGATATAATCGGCATCGGCCGTATACACCTTGCGAAGTTTGATATTTGAGCAGTCCCAGAAGGTCTCCTTTGCCATGGTCATGCGCACGTTTTCCAACTCCACGTCCGTGATGCGGCGGAACATCTTGGGGGCTTCCACCAGGGTGTCGATCATCTTGCAGCCGCGGGTATACCACAGCGCTGCACGGGCGCCTTCACGGAAAACACAATTGCGGACGGTGAACCCGTCGCACTCCCAGAAAGGATATTTTCCCTTGAATTCGCAGCGGACGGCTTCGATGTTGGCCCCCTCTTTCAGTGAAGACTCTCCGGGGCCGATCACAACTTCCTCCAGATAAAGCCCGTCCCGTTTGCAATAGAGCGGACGCTCCCCTTCAAAATACTGATTCTTAATGATCTCCATCCTCAATCTAAAATTCGCTGTTGTCTTCGTAAATCTTTGTTTCCCAATCGCTTACGGAAGCAGAGAAAACAATTGCCTCATACAGTTTCCCGGTATCCAGCCCCAGATGGAAAGTATATTGCTTCCCATACTCGAACACATTGTTGGGCAGGATTCCGTACAGCATGAATTTCCCCAACTGGTTTTTAATGGGTGGATAGGTAAAGTTCTCCACCGTGAAACTGTCTACATCGTACAGTACCTCCACGCACTGTTTTCCCATGAGGATTTCGTCCGGGATGGAATAATAGCGGCTGCTTTCGGCCATGGTATCTACAAGGTCGTTGCGGCCGATGAATTTTTCGTTCTCCATGCCCACGCCAATCACGGCATCCCCTTCAAAGACCACCACATCACGGTAATAGCCCTGACGGTGCCAGGTGCCCTGGTTCAGGGTTAGGTCGTTCAGGAAAACACCGGCCGATGCCACACAGGTGGCCGTCACCTTCCGGAGATGGATGAGCCCCTGCAACTGCGGATCCGTGGTGATATCCGAAATCTTGTAGCCGATGTCGTTGGTAATATGCTGAAACTCCAACGGCATCATATTCAGCTGGGAAATGGCACGCTGCACCGTTTTGGACACCAGGGGACCAGCCTCGGTTTCATTGACGGTATAGGGTATGGTATAAGACTCGTATGCATCTCCGTAGCCCAGCGAATTCACATGCGGATAATAGGCGCTGAAAGTGATCTGGGCCGGGATTTCCCAGAGGCCGCTGTCCAGATAGCCGACGTAACCGCCCCCCGAATTGTAAATGGACTTGTTGTCTATGAGCAAAGTATTGCTGGCTAAGTCGATACCCACCAGACCGAAGGGAATGTCCGGATTCATGGTGGCCAGTTTGTCGGCTGCTTCGGCCGATGAGGCATCGGCCTTGGTAGCGATGGCGCCCTGCGAGATGGGTTTGCCATCCCGGGTTACCGTGACATCAAAGGCAACCTTCTTATCCTTGGGTTCATTTTCTTCTTTACCGGAAGGATTGAAAGACTCTTTCTGTGAACAAGATAGCGCAATTACCGGCAACAGAAGAAGCGGCAGTATGTTACGGACAAGAAAACGACAGTGCATAGCAATAGCCTTAACCTATGCAAAAATAAAGCATATAATTCAAGAATCAAAGATTTTTTATGTAACTTTGGGGTATGAGAGCCCGCATCTTTTTTACACTGGTATTTTTACTGGCCGCCTTTCGGCTGCCCGCACAGGACAATCCGTACGAGATAGACAACAACTGTTACACTTGGTATCAGGAGGCCGAATTACTGGTTGGTAAGGAAGGCTTCAAGGAGGCCAGTGACCAACTGCTCAAGACCGCCCTGGAAGTAGGAGACAGAAAGGCGGAGACCCTCTATTACACGCTGGTACTCAAAGACCGGGTGAAATATCCTTTCAATCCCGAGAATGAGCGGAAATCCCTGGAAGCGCAGCAGAAACTGAAACAGGTGGCCACGGAAACAGGCTACGACCAGTACTATTACTATTCCTACATGCTGCTCCAGAATTATTACTATAACAACGGGCAGGAGTACCGTGCCCTGGCCATGACCCAGCAAATGCAGGCCGAGGCCCTGGAAGCAGAAAGTACCTACGGCCTATGGCTGAGCGACCGTAACCTCGCCTCCCTCTACATTGCCCAGAACGACTATGTGAGCGCCAAACCCCATCTGCTGCGCGCCATCCATACCTGGCAGGAGACAGAGGATGAAACCCTGAAGCGCCAGTCCCCCACCCGCCTTTACTGCGACCTGGCCGATACCTATCCCGTCGGCACGGATTCGGTGCGCATCAATGTGGCCAAGGCCCTGGACGAAGCCAAACAGCATCTGGACACGCTCCGGTGCCGTTATTACCAAGCCCGCCTGGCCGCCTTGGGCGGGGACCAGAAACAATACCGCCATTTGCGGGACCTCTGCCTGACCGACCCTCAAATCTATCAGGTGAGCAGAAGGGCCGATACCTACTTTTCCCTCATTGACGCCGTTTTCGACGGCAGTATCGTCCAGCGGAAAGAGGAAGTGGTGAACCTGTCCAACATCCGGGAAAAGAAGGTCATTGCCAACCTGTGTGAGAACCAGGGTCTCAAGGATTTCGCCTTCGACCTGGAAAAGAATCTGGTAGAACGCCTGGAAAGGGCCATTTCCCGCACCAACCAGTCAAAGGTTTCGGAGCTGGAAATCACCATGGGCAAAGCCGCCCTAAGCGCCGATCTGGAAACCAAGGAGCACCAGATTTCCCGCATCTCGCACCTGATGCTCATCCTGCTGACGCTGCTGATGGCCGCCATAGCCCTCTTCTTCTGGATCCACAACCGCAAACTGCGGGAAGCCAATGAAAGGGTGCGCATGGCCGATAATGCCAAAACCCGCTTTGTGCAGAACATGAGCCACGAGGTACGCACCCCGCTGAATGCCATCGTGGGATTCTCCCAGCTGCTCTCCCTGCCGGACGGCAGCCTGGACCCCGAAGAAAAGGAAGAATTCGCCAGCCATATCGTGAACAACACCAAAATGCTCACCATGCTGCTGGACGATATCCTGAATGCATCGGCCATGGACAACGGCGACTACAGTATCAATTACGAAGAAGGCGAAAAAGACTACATGGCCCAGGCCGCCATCTCCAGTGCGGAACACCGCCTGCAGCCCGGCGTCCAGCTTTACTATGCCCCCGAGGAACCCGAACCCTTCACCTTTGTCACCGACCCCCGCCGCGTGCAACAGATTCTGATCAACCTCATCACCAACGCCTGCAAGCACACTTCCAAAGGCGAAATCAAGGTGAGCAGCTCGCTGAAGGAGCATCCGGGTTACCTCAGTTATGCCGTCACAGACACCGGCCCCGGTGTCCCGCCGGACCAGGCCGAAAAGATCTTCGAACGCTTCACCAAGCTGAACGATTTCGTGCAGGGAACCGGGCTGGGCCTGTCCATCTGCCGCGACATCGCCGGCCGTATGGGTGCCCAGGTGTACCTGGACACCGCCTGGAAAGGCCCTGGTGCCCGTTTCGTCTTCTCCATTCCACTCGAAGCCCCCAAACAACAATAGAAAATGATCCCTATCTACGCTCAAGATCGCGATTATTCCGGCTACAACGTGTTGGCCGTAGACGACATTCCGCTGAACATCCTGCTGGTGCAGAAGATGCTCAAACGTTTCAATTTCAAGCTGCGCACCGCTTCCGGCGGGCAGCAGGCCCTGGACATGGTGGCCCAGGAAAAGCCGGACCTGATCCTGCTGGACCTGATGATGCCCGGGATAGACGGTTTCGAAGTAATCCGCCGGCTCAGGGAAAACCCGGAAACCGCCGATTTACAAATCATTATCCTGAGTGCGCTGAACTCCCAGGAAGACGTGGTGAAAGGGTTCAACGCCGGAGCCAACGACTTCATCATGAAGCCCATCATCATGGAAAAACTGCTCAGTTGCGTGGTTAATCAGCTGGGCCTGGTGAAGAAATAGGTGAAACGGACCCTCCTCATATTGCTGCTTGTCCTCTGCAGCCTGGGGAGCCAGGCTCAGATTACCAACCGGCTCCGCGTGGACAAGGAGACGTTCCTGCGCTATGCCTATGGGCGCATGCAGGAATACAACCCCGCCAACCTGGCGCTGGCCGATTCCCTATACCAGGAAGGCGTCCGGCAGAACAATTTCCGCTACAAATGTCTGGGGCTCTCGCTGGAAATGCCCGTGCGCTTCGCCCAGGGCGACTATGCCCGGATGGATGAAACAGCCGCCGAAATCAAGGAACTCCTGGCCGATAGGAAAGATCTGAGGGACTTCTACTTCTCTACCCTGCACGAATACTGCGAATTCCTGGTCCAGGCCGGCCGCATGGGAGACGCCGTGCTGGAGGCGCGCGCCATGGAGCGCCTGGCCTCGCAGGAGAAAAAACCGGTGGGCCGGATGTACGCCTACCGTATCATCGGCCTCATTCAAAGCTACCGCAACAACCCGCACCTGGCCATCCGGAACCTGGAAAAGGCCGTGAAATACTGCCGAGAAGCCAGGGCCGAACAAGACCTTCCCAACCTGTACATCCTGCTGGCGCAGGAGTACGTGAAAGCCCGGGAGTTCCCGCCCGCCGAAGACTACTGCGACAAAGCCGCGGAATACCGCACCTTCTTCCCCGCCGTGGGGGTGAAAACCCAGATGGCCCGCGCCATCCTCCTGCATGCACAAGGCGACAAAGAAGCCTTCTGGCGCTGCTATGAAGCCCTTTTGCGTGATCCGCTGTACACCATGCAGGCCGATTCCGACACCCGGCGCGGCCTGGACATCACCTACCTTCGTTCGAAAGGCCTTCTGGACCAGGCGCTTCAGCAGGCCGATTCCCTGGGCACCCTGCGCGGCAGGCTGGAATACCGGCACGGTCTCCTGGCCGATATGAACGCCTATGAAGGCGCCTACACCACGCTGGAAAGCCTGATGCAGGAGAAAGATTCGGTGTACATCAAGGTGCAGAACGAAGACCTGGCCATCCTGGACGCCGAAATGAACAATGCCCAGCTGCGGGAAGAAGCCCAGCAACTGAAGGCCCGCAACCAACTCACCATCCTCCTGGGCTTCCTGCTCATGTTCGCCATCGCCTTCATCTCCATCCTGGTGCAGCAGTGGCAGCTCAGGGCCAACCTGGACGAGCTTCGCCGAAAGAACAACGAAGCCCTTGCCTCACGGCGCGCCTACCAAAAAGCCATGGACGCCAAAGAATCCGAAAACGAATTCAAAATCAAGATTTTGCAAAACCGTACCACTAACGTACTCACCGATTATGAAGATTTTCTCCGTTCTGAATAAACACCGCAACGAACTTATGGCCCTGGCCATCTTCCTGGTGGGCGCCACGCTGGGCATGCTGGGCCTGATCCAGAAGGTTCCGCTGGTGGCCGGCATCCTGGGAATCGTGATCCTGGCCGCCGGACTGTTCTTCTTCTGCATCAATTACACCTCAGAAAAAGTATACAAGGAGTACTATAAAGACAGCTACGAGATAGAGCACGAGACCATCGAGGACGAAATCCGCAAATCCATGCGCTACCACCGCTACCAGGAAGCCGTGCTGGGCCGCTACGAAAGCGCCTGCCGCGACCTGGGTCTGGTGGACGAACAGAAAGACTGGCTCCTGGACCTGCTCATGGCCGAAAAGAATAAAGTGGACGCCCAGCTGAAGGAAGAAGGCGGCGGACACATTTAAAATATTGCACACCTATGACGTACAATTTTGACCAGTGCCCCGACCGTCGCGGGTCGGAGAGCGTAAAATGGGACCTCTATCCCGGCACACTGCCCCTCTGGGTGGCCGATATGGATTTCCGTATCGCCCCTGAAATCCAGAAAGCCCTGCAACAACGCCTGGACCACGGCGTTTTCGGCTACGAACTGGTGCCTGACGACTATTTCACAGCCATCAGCCGATGGTTCGCCACGCGGCACGGCTGGGAGGGAATCGGCCGGGAAAATATCGTGCCCACCACAGGAGTGATCGCCGCCTACAGCGCCGCCATCAAGGCCATGACCGTGCCCGGCGACAAAGTAATGGTGATGACGCCCTGCTACAACGCCTTCTTCCCTGCCATCCGCAACAACAAGTGCGTCCAGCTGGACTGCCCGCTCCGTTACGACGGCAAAAGCTACATCATTGACTGGGACCTCTTTGAGCAGAAGGCCCGTGAGGCCCGCGTGCTGCTGCTGTGCAATCCCCACAACCCGGCAGGCCGCGTGTGGACCCGCGAAGAGCTCCTGCTGGTGGCCGGCATTTGCCAGCGGAACAATGTGTTCGTAATCTCCGACGAGATTCACTGCGAACTCACCTTCCCGGGCCACGATTACACCCCCTGGGCCACCCTGCCGGACCAGTTCGTGCAGAATTCCGTATCCTGCATCTCCCCCACCAAGGCTTTCAATATTGCCGGCATACAGATAGCCAATATCTTCGCCAAGGATCCTGCCATCCTGGCCAAGATGGACCGCGCCCTCAACGACAACGAGTGCTGCGACGTGAATGTATTCGGCGTCACGGCCCTGAAGGCCGCCTACAACCAGGGCGGACCCTGGCTGGACGAGCTTCGCAATTATCTTTTCCATAACGCCCGCACTGTGGCCTGTTTCTTGGAGGATGAACTCCCGCAGGTGAATGTACTTCCCCTGGAGGGTACCTACCTCATGTGGATCGACTGCCGCGAAGCCATGCGCGAAGGAGAGCCCCTGGAAGGGTTCAGCGAGCGCTTCGGGAAGTTCCTGCAAGAAAAAGTACAGCTAACCCTCAGTGTAGGATCCATTTACGGAGCCGCCGGGGAAGGCTTCATGCGGGTGAACATCGCCTGTCCCCGAAGCCGCCTGTTAGACGGCATGCAAAGATTTATCGTAGGTTTTGAACAGTATAAAAATGCGTAAAATCCTGTTTTTAGTGGCTGCTGCGGCAGCCCTTTTTGCCTGCGCCCCCAAGAAGACCGCGCAGACCCCTTCGGCCGAGGCTTTCGCCCCTTATATCAAAGCCTATACAGGCGGTATCGTGGCCCCGGATGCCCATATCCGCATTGAGCTCATGGAAGCGGCGGCCAGCCAGCCCACGGAAGGACTGTTTGACTTTAACCCTTCCGTGCAGGGCAATGTCAAGTGGAGCTCCCCCACTTCGGTGACCTTCGTTCCGGACACCCTGCTTCCTGGCAAGCAATACGCCGTGCGTTTCTTCCTGGGCAAGGTACAGGAAGGGGCGCCGGAAAGCTTCGATTTCGGCCTGGCCGTCAGGGCACCGGAAGAGCAGGAGGCCGAAAGCGTAGCCCAGGCCCAGGCCGGTGAAGGCTTCCGCGTGCTGCGGGCCACCCTGGCCGATGACCACATTGACGTGGTGCTGAACGACGCCCCCGTGAACGCCCTCCAGAAAGGCCTGGTGGAACTTCAGGGAGCCGTGCGCAGCTACGTGCAGGTACAGGATCAACGCTTATGCGTGTACTTCGAGGGCCGCAACGATGACCTTGTCCTAACGCTGGATAAGGGCATAAAAAACGCCGCAGGAGAGGCGCTGGGACAGGATGCCGTATTCACCTTTGCCCTGGCCGAGGAAAAGCCCGCCGTGGAAATTCCGCTGCAAGGCTGTATCCTGCCCGACAAAGACCGGCTCATCCTGCCGTTCCGGGCGGTCAATCTGAGCGCCGTGGAAGTGCGCGTTGTGAAAATCTATGAGAAGAACGTCCTGATGTTCCTGCAGGACAACGACTTAGGCGGTAACAGTTCCCTGCGCCGCAGCGGCCGCCTGGTGTACCACGGCGACATTCCCCTGGACGCCTCCAAGGACCTGCATCACTGGAACAGCCACAGCATAGACCTGAGCGGCCTGCTCAAGCAGGAGCCCGGCGCCATCTACCGTATCCGCCTTAGCTTCCGCCTGGACCAGAGCCTGTACGGCGGCAAGGAACCCCTGCTGAACCCGGCAGCGCCCTCCGGCAAGCCCACTGAGGCCGATGATGCCCTTTGGGACCAGCCCAGCCCTTATTATTGGGACAACGACTACGACTGGGACAACTATAACTGGGATGAGGCCAACGACCCCACCAAGGCCTCCTATTACATGGACAGCGACCGCTTCCCGTCCGTTCAGCTGCTCTCCAGCGACCTGGGCCTGGTGGCCGAATATGCCGGCGGCGACAAGATCTGGGTGGCTGCCACGGACATCCTGGGCGCACAGCCGGTCTCCGGTGTGAACGTGGAAGTGTACGATTTCCAGCTGCAGAATATCGGCTCCGGTAAGACGGATGGCAAGGGCCTGGTCACCATCCCGGTCCAGCGCCAGCCTTTTGCGGTTGTAGCCAAGGCCGGCGGCAGCGTGGCCTATCTGAAGGTAAACGCCGGTAACGAACGTTCCCTAAGCCGTTTCGACGTGGGCGGACAGGTGCTCCAGAAGGGCCTCAAAGGCTTCGTTTACGGCGAGCGCGGCGTCTGGCGTCCCGGCGATACCATGCACCTGACTTTGCTGCTGGACGACAAAGGCAAGGCCCTGCCCGAAGGACACCCTGCCACCCTGGAAGTATACACCCCGGAAGGCCAGTTCTACACCCGCCTGGTACGGCAGGGCACGGATGGCTTCTATAGCTTCGACGTAACCACCAAGGCAGATGATCCTACCGGCTACTGGAACGCTTACTTCAAGGTGGGTGGCAGCACCTTCCACAAGATCCTGCATATTGAAACCGTGAAGCCCAACCGCCTGAAAATCACCACCTCCTACCCTTCCGTATTGGAAGCCGGCAAGACCATCACGGTGCGCACGCAGGCCGATTGGCTCAGCGGCGGCGCGGCTCAGTTCTCGCCCGTAGAGGCCCGGATGACGCTCCGCCGGATGAAGGATGCGCCTTTCAAGGGCTTCGAAAAATATAGCTTCAACGATCCTTCCAGCAATTTCTCATCGGCCGAACATTCGCTGTTCAAAGGCAAACTGGACGGCAACGGACAGGGTTCCGTCTCTGTCCAGCTTCCGGAGGCCGCCTACGCTCCCGGCATGCTGCAGGCCTTCGTGGTCACTTCCGTGAGTGAACCCGGCGGCGACGAGAGCTTCACCACCGAAACCCTTCCTTACTCGCCTTACAGCGCCTATGTGGGCATCCGCGTGCCCGACGGCGACTATCTGGAGACCGACAAGGACCAGCTTATCGGCCTGGCTGTGGTGGATGCCAAGGGCCAGCGCGTGAAGGGCCACCGGGTGGAATATGCCGTGTTCAAGACCGGCTGGAACTGGTGGTGGGAAAATCCCGGAGAAGGCGAACTGGATGCCTATGTATCCGGCCCGTCCGTGCGCAAGATCTGCAGCGGTATCCTTACTTCCAGTACGCAGGATGTGAACTTCATCCTGCGGGAAAACTATCCTGAATGGGGCCGCTACCTCATTCTGGCCCGCGATATAGAATCCGGCCACGTGAGCGGCCGGGTGGTCACCGTGGACTGGCCCGAGTACCGCGGCCGCGCCGACCGCCGGGATCCCGAATCCCTTACCATGCTCAGCTTCTCTATGGACAAAGCCAGCTACAAAGCCGGTGAAAAGGCCACCGTTTACATCCCCGCAGCCCCGGGCGGAAAGGCCCTGGTCTCTCTGGAAAACGGGGCGGGCGTATTGCGCCGCGAATGGGTTGGTACAGGCAACCAGGATACCCCTTGGACCTTTACCGTAGAGCCCGACATGGCGCCCAATATCTATGTGCATATCACTTTGTTACAGCCTTATGGCAACACGGTGAACGACCTTCCGCTGCGCCTGTACGGCGTGCAGCGCGTGAAGGTGGAGAACCCCGCTTCGCATCTGGAGCCTGTCTTGGAAATGCCCGCCACATTGCATCCGGAAGAGCCTTTCCTGGTGAAGGTGCGGGAAAAGAATAATCGGCCCATGACCTATACCCTGGCCATTGTGGACGAGGGCCTGCTGGACATCACGGCCTTCAAGACTCCGGATCCCTGGAGCCAGATGTACCAGACGGAAGCGCTGGGGGTAAAGACCTGGGACCTCTTCGACCAGGTGATCGGCGCTTTCAGCGGGAAGTTCTCGCCGCTGGCGGCCATTGGCGGTGACGAAGATGCTATTCGTAACGCCCGCAAGGACAATCGCTTCAACCCGGTGGTGCTGTTCCAGGCTCCCAAGACGCTGGAAAAAGGCACCGATGTCCTGAAACTGGAACTGCCTCAGTACGTTGGCAGCGTGCGTGTGATGCTCATCGCCGGCCACGACGGAGCCTATGGCAACGCCGTGAAGACCGTCCCGGTGCAGAATCCGCTCATGGTGGTGACCACCCTGCCGCGCGTGCTGGGATGCGGCGAAAGCATCAGCGTTCCGGTGAATGTCTTCGCCATGGAAGACGATGTGAAGGAAGCCACGGTAACCATCAAGGCCGATGGTCCCGTGAAACTCAGCGGCCCTGCTACGCAGACCGTCCGCTTCAGCGGGAAGGGCGACCAATTGGTACATTTTGCCCTGCAGGCCACGGACGGAGAAGGCACCGCACACGTTAGCATCCAGGCCAGCGGCAACGGCCACAAGGCCTCCGAAGACATTGCCCTTCCTGTGCGCAACGCCCAGCCGGAAATTACTCAGGTAGAACGCTTTACCCTCCAGCCCGGCGAAAGCCGTGCGCTGAACGGCGGCACGCTGCAACTGGCCGGATTCCCGGCCCTGGATGCCCGTCAGCTGTACCTGACCATGCGCGACTATCCCTACGACTGCGCCGAACAGCTGAGCGCCCGCGGCCTCACCATGCTGGAGCTGATGCCCATGCTGCCGGAGGCCGATGCCGCCCGTGCCCAGGAACTGATTCCCCAGATTGTCAGCCGGCTTTATGCCCGGCAAGGCGCCGACGGCGGCTTCTCCTATTGGGGCGGCGGTCCTTCCGTCACTTGGGTTTCGTCCATGGCCGGTCATTTCCTCACGCTGGCCCAGAAGGCCGGATTTGAAGTGAACGCCGGTGTGCTGAAGGCTTGGAAGGGCTTCCAGCAGAAACAGTCGCAGCTGTACCGTTCGGTGGGCGAAGATACATATCTGCAGTTGGATGAGGCTTATCGGCTTTACACTCTGGCTGTGGCCGGGAGCGCTAACCAGGCCGGTATGAACCGTTTACGTGAAAGCAGCAAGCTGGGCCAGAACGCCCGCTACATGCTTTCCGCCGCCTATGCCCTGGCCGGCAAGAAGCAGACCGCCGGCACGTTGCTGGACGGTGTAGGACGCGAATTCCCTGAATACACGCCTTACAACCTCACCTACGGCACCGCCCTCCGCGACCGTATGGTAGCTCTGGACGCCCTGGTGCTCAACGGACGCGTGGCCGATGCCCTGGCCCTTGCCGGTGAATCCCTGCCCAGCGGTCACCTCTCCACGCAGGAAAGCGCCTTTGCTTCAGTGGCTTACAGGCATCTGTACGACCAACTTCCTACAGCCGGTATCAAGGCCGAGGTGAACGGGAAGGAGGTGGGATCGGCCGGCTCTATGTTAAGCGTTCCTGCTACCGGTTCCGTGAAGAATACGGCCGAAGGCGTGCTGTACGGCACCCTGCTCACTGTGAGCCGCGAACCCCTGTCCAAGGCGGTTTCCAACGGCTTGAAGCTGGAGGTGAAATACACCGACGAGAACGGCGCCCTGCTGCTGCCGGGCTCCTATCCCATCAAGCAAGGCATGAGGATTCATGCAACGGTAAAGGTGACCAGCGCGCTTCCTCGCGATGTGGAGAACCTGGCTCTGTCGCTGCCGGTTCCTTCCGGCTGGGAGATTGTGAATCAGCGGCTTACCGGAGAAACTACCCAGGATGGTTACGACCACCTGGACATCCGCGACGACCGAGCCAGCTGGTTCTTCGCCCTGCCTGCCGGTCGCCATAAGACCTTCACGCTGCAGATGCGTGCCGCCTACGAAGGCAGTTACTTCTGGCCGTCCGTAGTGTGTGAAGCCATGTACGAACCGGCCGTGAACGCCGCCACCGCCTCCGGCAAAACCTCTGTGGTGCGTTAGCGCATGAACGAGCACCCCAATAGGCGTTTTCGTGCTTGTAAGGCCGATTTTGACGGGTACAAGCACAAAAAGGGCCGTTGGGGTGCTCGTAAGTGGATTTGGGGCGTCTGCTCCGGGTTGTTGCTGGCGTGGTGGTGCTGTCTGCCCCGGAATTTGTTCCCCGGCGTAAGCTACTGCACGGTGGTGGAGAGCGCCGAGGGCGAGTTTTTGGGAGCCCGCATTGCCGCCGACGGTCAGTGGCGCTTTCCGCCGGCCGATACAGCGGCTGTTCCGGTCCGCTATGCCACCGCCCTGGTCCAATTCGAGGACCGGGCGTTCTGGTGGCATCCGGGCGTGAATCCGCTGGCCCTGCTGCGGGCGGCGCGGGACAATGCCCGCAGCGGCCATGTAGTAAGCGGCGGCAGTACCCTCTCCATGCAGGTAATCCGCTTGTCCAGGCAGAAGGAACGGACCCTCTGGCAAAAGGCCATAGAAGCCGTTCAAGCTACTCGTTTGGAGCTGCGCTACAGCAAGCAGGAGATCTTGGCTCTATACGCCGCACACGCGCCTTACGGGGGCAATGTGGTGGGTTTGGAAGCGGCGGCATGGCGTTATTTCGGCCGGCCTGCCGCCGAACTGTCCTGGGCCGAAGCCGCCACGCTGGCCGTGCTGCCCAATGCCCCCTCCACCCTGCATCTGAGCCGCGGGCGGGAATCGCTGCTGGAAAAGCGGAACCGCTTGTTGAAGAGGCTGTTGGAGCACGGGGATATCGGCCTGGAAACTTATGAGGCGGCCCTGGAAGAACCGCTGCCGGATGCTCCCCTGCCCTTGCCTCAACTGGCCCCCCATTTTGTGGCTCATTGCCCGGATGGAATGCGCACGAAAACCACCCTGCGTTACTCGTTGCAAAAGGCCGTGCGGGAAGTGACCGACCGTCGCTCCGACGACCTGGCCAAAGAGGATGTGGCCGATCTGGCCGCCGTTGTGGTGGACAATGCGAGCGGAGAGGTAATCGCTTATGTAGGAAATACTTCCGCCAGCCGGGAACGGCCGGGAGCGCAGGTGGACATTGCTGCCGCGCCACGTTCTACGGGCAGTATCCTGAAGCCTTTTTTGTATGCGGCCGCTTTGGAGGAAGGCATCATTTTACCCCGCACTTTGTTGCCGGACATTCCCGTGAATCTGGGAGGATTCGCGCCGCAGAATTTCGACCGGCAGTTCTATGGCGCCGTGCCTGCCGCAGAGGCTTTGGCAAGGTCGCTCAACGTGCCCGCCGTGTTCCTGCTCCGCCAGTACGGCGTGGCTATATTCCATACCCTGTTGCAGGAGGCCGGACTCACTACGCTAACGGCCGATGCCGGGCACTACGGCCTGTCCCTCATCCTGGGCGGCGGTGAAGGCCGCCTGGACGAAATCACGCGCGCCTATTCCCGTTTCTGTCAGACACCCAGCCTATCCATATGGTATACGCTGGAGGCTTTGAAAGAGGTAAACCGGCCGGATGAACTGGACTGGAGGCTCATCCGTTCTGTGCGGAAGGCGGCCTGGAAAACGGGCACCAGTTATGGCTTCCGCGATGCCTGGGCGGTGGGTATGACCCCGCGATACACCATTGGCGTATGGGCTGGGAATGCCGATGGTCACGGCGTTCCGGGGCTCACGGGAGCCCGCACCGCCGGCCCCGTGCTCTTCGACATCCTGAACCTGCTTCCGGCCGATGAAAATTGGTTTCCGGAGCCAGGGGGATCCTTCGTCGCTGATACTCCTCAGGATGACAAACGTCAAGGCGTTTGGGCACAGGTGTGTCCTTTGTCGGGGATGCTGGCCGGGCCGGACTGTCCGGAGAGTGAAACGATATTGATTCCTAAAGCCGGGTTGGAAAGTGAGGCGTGCCCTTATCACCGGGACGGGGATTTCGTGCTGCCGCCGGCCATGGAGTGGTTCTACAAGCCGCATCATCCGGAGTATATCGGCGCACGAAAAAACAATACTGAACGGGCGGTGGAATTCATCTACCCGGCTTCCGGGACCACCCTTTCCCTGCCCCGGCAGCTGGACGGAACGGTGGAGGGAGTGGTGTTCCGCGCGGCGCATCATCGGCCCGACGCCACCCTCTGGTGGCACCTGGACCAGACCTACGTGGGCGAAACCCGCTTCCTGCACCAGCTGCGCCTGGCCCCCGAACCCGGCCCTCACACCCTCACAGTAGTGGACCAGCAAGGCAACACCGCCAGCATTCGCTTTGAAGTGAAATAACGGCTCACAATTGGGATATCCGCTTCTTCAGCAATTGACAATAATCGGCCTTCATCCTTTCCGGCAGAAATGACTGGGCAATAAGCTTTTGCCATTCGGGAAGATGGCCTTTCATCCGTTCTATCATCTTATTGGCCACGGCAGCAGGAATGCCGCTCTGGATAAAGGCGTTCACGAAAGTACTGCGGTCAAAGCCGCTTTTTTCACCTCCTACTGCAAAACTCATCGCCATCTCCTCGGGGTCCTCAGGGTGGGCCAGCAGCACGGCCAGCAAATCGTAGGCGGGAGCCAGGGCGTATTCTCCGCCACCGGTATCGAGCAGTGAGAAGTTCTTGCAGTGCATGTCGGAGTTGCCGCTTATCCAGGAGAACAGCACCACTTCCCAGAAACGCTGAACATCCAGCATGGGGGCCGATGAATATTTCTTGATGGTTTCGGCCAGTTGCAGGTAGGTTCCGTAGTACTTATGCTCGGTAAGGCGGTTGGAAAGCTGACACATATCCAGCATGGATATCTTTTCTCCCTTGGGGCCGCGGTCCATCCGGAGGGTCAGATAGCCCAGCTCGCCGTCGGCAAGCCGGATAAGCGTATGGCGGGCGGCGCGGATATGGGCGGCTTCAGCCATCTTCATCGTGAGGTCCTCCAGCTCTGGCAGGCAGGGATACTTGCCGCTTTGCGGCTTGAAGATATACTTGCCCCAAAGGCCCACGATGGTGAATTTGGCCGGTTCGTTCTTCCCCCCACGGTTCACGTCCAGTGACATCTTGGCCTGCACGCCAGTCACCGATGCACTGGTACGGATAACCATACGGGCCAGTTCCGACATATTGTCCCGCGTGTAGGGAAGGATGGGGGCAGCATCGCTGCCGAAGAACTTACGGGCGCAAGCCGGATGAAAGTCCACTTGTCCTTCTTCCAATTCCTGATAACAGAATAAGCACTTACTCATGGCTGAGGGAGATTACACTGATGTTTCCGATACAATCCTTGCAGCACGTCATCAGGAGCGACATCCTGTCGCGCGGGTCAATTTTCCATGACGAAGAGGCAATATCCAAAAGCCAGCCCTCTGGAATGAGCCCGTCAAAGACTGGAAACATCATTTCCTTATCGTACTGCTGACTGGTCAGGGGCATGGTGGGACTCAAAGGAACGGCATCCTTGCTGGCAAGATATGTCTTGTCATAGGCGAAATGGAATCCCTCTTCATCTTCTGTGAGGATACCACAGAAGATGTCATTGACATATACTCCAGCCTGCTTCATACAATGTCAGTTTTAACGGGTCCAAGAGATTCTCCGAACAAGGCCAGTACGTCGTTAACCTTGTCCATTCGCAGAGTCTGCTTCCCTTGTTCCAGGTCTCTTACGAACCTGAGACCCACACCGGCCCGCTCTGCCAATTCCACCTGAGACAAACCGTTTTTCTTCCGCTTTTGCTTGATATGTTCCGATAAAGTCATAGCTATTATACCTTAACGGGTACAAAGTTATGTATTTTTTTCAATAATATACCAAAACGGGTATAAAAATTACATTCTCGGAATAATCTATACCCAATAAGGTATAATTTAATTGAAGTGAAATAACGGCCTTGATTACATCCAGCGCTGGCCGATGTCCCAGTGATAACCATATTCGAAGGTGGTCTTTTCCGGTGGAAGGTCAAATTCTTCCAAGACAAGCGCTTTTGCCTCCGGGTATTCCTCCAGCCACTTGCCCACGGCCACCACAAAACGGTCTTCTTCCATCAGATAGAAAACCCTGCCGCGGGGTTTATTCTCATAGGGGCCGATGAAAGGGCCACTTCCGTCGCCGTGGAACTTTTGCCGATTATATCCCTTTTTCCAGACATCTTCGTGCATTTCGGAGCAAGTGATGCGTCCTTCGGAGGCATTGGCCTGGGTGTAGTCACGCAGCGGATGGGAAACCACGCCAAAGAGTTCTTTCCAGGCAACATTGTACCAGAAAATCCCCACCTTGGGATCATCGGCATGGCCCCGATTAGCTTCCATTAACTTAATAACTTCGGCATAATCCTTTTTTGAAAACGCCTGCAATTTCGTGGGCTGTTCCTCATTGGACGACAGTAATTCATTGACAATGATTATGATAACGGCATAGTCGTCTTCGTAGAAATAATAGATGATGCCGCTTCCGTTGTAGCGGCGCTCCCAGTAACCATAAGGAGCCTGGTCCACCATTTGAGGCGTGCCGATCCCTTCCAGCGGGTGCTCCTTGATATCCTGGAAGATGGCTTTCACCTGCTGGGCGTACTGGACACTCTTTCCCTTGAGAATCTGGTACTGATACGACGCCTTGGGACTCAGGTACAGTTTCATAGGGCGTCAATGTCCGTTACTTCTATGAGTTCCCCCGCTTTCATCTGGAGGGCGGCTTCCCTAAGATCCCGCATGGCCGATGAGTTTTTTAACAGCTCCAGACTTCGTTGCATGGAATTGTATTCCCTGAGGGAGATGAGCACGGCACCCGTGTCCCCTTTGGTGATGATGAGAGGCTCTTCCGTAAGGAGCACATTATCATAGAATTGCTTGATGTTGGCCCGGAATCCGGAGATAGTGGTCACTTGCATAACGTAAATTTATACGTACAAAATTATGTACAAAATTTTAGAAAAGCAAGGATGGGCTTGCATTATAGGCAAGGATTTTATATTTTTGCAAAACTAACGTTATAACGTCAGTTTTATGCTGGAAAGTATACTGTTTCATGGGTCCGACCATGTGGTGGATCGTCCCTTCCCGGGCGGAGGGAAAAGCCATAACGACTATGGCTCAGGTTTTTATTGCACCCCAGACATGGAACTGGCCAGGGAGTGGGCTTGCAGCAGCGGAAGTACATCCGCCTTCGTGAACCATTATAGCCTGGAACCCAACACGTCCCTCACGGTGGCCAACTTGTCCGCCCCGCCCTACCATGTACTCAACTGGCTGGCCGTACTGCTGAAAAACCGTCACTTCGACCTGCGGCATCCCCTTGCCCGGCAGGCAAAGGAATACCTTCTTCAAACCTTCCTGCCACCCTTATCGGCCTATGACGTCGTGCGCGGCTACAGGGCCGATGACTCCTACTTTGCCATTGCCTCTTCCTTCCTGGAGGGCGCCTTGTCCCTGGAACAACTGCAGCATGCCCTCCGTTTGGGCACCCTGGGAGAACAAGTGTTCATGCAAAGCGAAAAAGCCTTCGAAGCGCTGGTCTTCCTCACGGCCGAAACCGTGGACCGCAGCATATACCTCACGCGAAGACAACAGCGTGACGTCCAGGCCCGGAACGAATTCCGGAGCATGGCCACCGCCGCCCAGGGAACTTTTATACTGGATATCCTCAGACAATCTTGGAAAAACGATGATCCCCGCCTACGATGAAACCTATCTTCCCGACGCCAAAGAGCGTCTGGGAAGCATGCTGGACTATGCCGTGAACAGCTGTGGGTTTAGCCTGCAGGAATTCTACCAGCGCTTCACCGCCGGCACGGTATCCCGTTCCTTCGGCCAAGGGCATCCCCGCTATCTGGCCGGCATGTCGGGCTCCGACCTGGCCGTCCTGGTGATGGAAGAAAGCGGAGCCCAAGGCCCCTTCCCTCCTTTCCGTGACCATGGTTATACACCTGAATACTGGGCGGGCTGGGCCCTGGCAGAGCTGCAATGGCAAAGCGGCTACAGTTTTGAAACCCTGCAGCGTTATGGCATACCTATCCAGGAGGTCGTGGCCCTTTATCCCACCTTGCACGAGGCCGATATCCAGAAATTCATAGAGATTGCCTTGCAGCGTCTGCATCTGCCCGAAAGCCCGCTGCGTGAACTGCGGAAAGCCGTGGGATTGTCGCAAGAAGCGTTGGCCCGCCGCAGCGGTGTGAGCCTGCGGATGATCCGCGCCTATGAACAGGGCAGCCAGTCCATCTCCCGCGCCGAGGCCGGAACTGTCCTGCGCCTGGCCTCCACGCTCCACTGTGACGTAGAAAGACTACTACATTAAAATTGAATCATGTTTTCCGTCTTCTACATCTTTGACGATTAGAAGAACAGTTTTATACAAATCCGGGATATTGTTTTTTATAGTGTTGAAGATACCTTCTGTATCTACCTCGTCATACTCATGTGACAAGAAATTGCGCATTCCGAACACCGCATCCCATGGAATACCTTTGTAGCCATCAAAAAAAGAACGTCCACAAAGATTCCGAATCTTCACAAGACTCTCCGTGATATACTGCAAACTCATGCCGCATGCGCGAAAGAGAATCATGCCGGACATGTTGGAAATAAAGTCATCTGCGCACCGGATATCCTTTCCCATTTCAATCAGCAGCTCCATTTCTTTTATACAACCTCTTAAAATGGACAATGCACGTTCTCTTTTAGGAAACATAGATCACCTCCCTTTCAATCTGAGCCCGGAAAGCATGGCCAAGATGAGCTTTGGCCGATATTAGGTCTACGTGCCGGCCGAAAACCGTTTCCAGCTGATGAGCAATGGTAGCGTAACGAAAAAGATCCGGCTTTTGCAGGGAAATGATGATATCAATGTCGCTGCCATCTTCTGCCTCATCACGCGCAAAACTACCAAAAAGGCCGAGCTTCTCAATGCCCATTTCCTCTTTGTTACATAAATAGTAAACTCTTAACATGGAGAGAATTTGCTCTCTTTTCCCATGGTTTTCTCTCATATCTTGAAACTGGACCGTCATCTTATACCCCAGTGCATCCAGGACACGAGCATAAGTGTCCGGACTTCCCAATGTGCCATTTTCCATCCTGGACACCTGAGATTTGCTCATTCCGGCCAGAATGCCAACCTGTTCCTGTGTCATTTTCCTGGCCTTTCGCATGGCCTTGATATCAATTCTGTACATAACACACTCTTTGGCACAAAGATAGAATAAGTTTACTAAACATACAACATTTTATTATTAAATTATTATAGACAGAGGCGGGATAAGGGCCGAAAATTGGCGGCGAGAGGTCTAACGTAAGGGTTTTTTTTGTAACTTTGTCAGTTGAATACCTTATATATAAATATGGCGCGTTTTGCTTCGGCTCGGATGTTCTTGTTATTCATGTTGTTAGCATGGATAACGGGGGCGTGCGCCCTTATAGACGAAGATTTGTCAGATGTGGGTGATCACACGCTGACGCTTGCCATGTCTGTAAAAAATATGAAATCCGGGCCCGACCTGACCACAAAAATGTCGGAGGATATTATCCAATACAACGGCAGCACGTTCCGGGGTATCGAGCAAGTATATGTGATTCCATTCCACATCGACGACTCCTCCCCTGCGAGAGTAGTACCAGCTACAGAACGCTGGGGAACACAGAATGTAAAGATGGAGTCTCCCACCATCGGTCGTACCGGTCGTACCGCTCTCGTGGACAACAATCACTCCCGACTTTTCAGCCAAACGATCATCCCAGTTGGCATGAATGCCGTGCTGGTTTACGGAAAAGCTTCAGATAAAGAAGAAACCAATATCAAGGAGAAGAAACGCACCAACGGTTCCCTTATTCCAGACTCAATCACCAACCCTTCCAGTTCGGATGATATATGTTTCCACCTGGACCCTATTTTGAGCACGGGAGACGATGATGAAAAGCAACAGATTGAGGACAAAGCCGACTTACTCCTATCCAAGCTGAACGGCATTATCACCACTATGCGGGAGTCTGAGGTTTCGGAAGTCGTAGATGCTTATGTAAGCCTTAAGAACGAAAGTGAAAACCAGATCCTGTCCTGTTCTTTTGACGTTTTCAATCGCATCTGCATCGATATCCAATCAGCGCTGATTAATATTTTGATTAATCTCCCCCCCGGCAGCGAAGACCTCCCCAAAAAGATTCTCGAAATTAATTCAATTAATTCGGGTGTTGTCGAATTATCGAATTTCTTATATAGTAATGAGATAGGAGAGCATTTCCCTTCTTCTTACGGTATTCCGGACGGGGCATTTGGATTCTGGTGGAACGGAAATGAATTTATCCGTCTTATCAACACAGTAAACATTGCGCTGGTAGACCCTGCCTCTTACTGCTATCCTCCCAGCCTCTGGTATTATGCCAACAGTCCTGTGAAAACATCGAAAAGCGAGGATACCCGATCCCTCTATGTTCCGTCCATGCCCACCTGGGAAGCTATTCTGGACAAATATGACGATGGGGATATTGTCAAATACGGCACTTTGGGTGTTGCGGTTGTGGATCAACTCCAATACGGCGTGGGCATGCTGGAACTAAAGCTGAATGAGCCCAAGCCCGAGATAGCCGCCCTGGTGAATAATTGCCCACTTACCGGCATCATCATCGGCGACCAGAGAGATGTCGATTTTAGCTTCCAGCCCACCTCTGCCTCCGGACGATTTATCTACGACAAACTTAACGGGGATTTAAAGATTGGGGAAACCGAAAAACGGGTCAAGACTCTGGTTCTCCAAACACAAGAAAACGCCAAGGTGCACTTCGCGCTGGAGTTTAAAAACAATTCCGAAACCAAACTCCATTGCCAGCAGGGATTAATCCTCCCCCAGTGCAAGTTCTATTTGGTGGGAGAACTGGATCCGACTAAAAACAATGTCACTTCGCCGCAAGGCGAGAACCTGAAAAGCGTCTTCTGCCAGGACCGCATTACCACCGTCTACGTAACCATAAAAGGGTTGATGAGTGCCTATAATACCGTTCCCGACTTACGCGATCCTCAATTGGAAATAGGTATCATTGCCAATATGAATTGGGAGTCGGTTACCCCCGAGTCCATTACTTTGAAATTATAGCTTCGGATGAACAGGTTCAGGCATATTACCCTACTGCTGACAGCATTTCTTACCGTGCTGTCTGCCGTTACCTGCCGCCGGCAGAATTTAGAAGAAACGGAAATCCCGGAACTACAGGTCTCCTTGTACATTCCGGGCAGCGTCATGACAAAGGCCGATACAGAACCGGAATCGAACCCGGAGACCAAGGTTACATCGCTCAGGGTATGGGCCTTCCTGTCCAGCAGCGGGGAAAAGGTCAGTTACAAGGAATTCACGTCCAACGAGAAAACCGACCTGATGGAGACCGCCCTCCCCAATAATACCGTTACCCGCTTCGGCCTCCCCCTCACGGAGGAGATGTTCCAGATGCTCACCTCCACCGATCCCAGACCCAAAGTGGATGTGTACGCCATCGCCAATGCCGAATCTGCCTGCAGCATTTTACCCGGAGAAGGAACCAGCCGAGCCGAACTGGACTTACTTACCCTGAACAAAGGTTTCGGTGGATCGAGGCTCACAACTGAGGTCCCGGAAGCCGGCCTGCCCATGTCGGGCGTCTTGCTAGGGGCCGATGTAACCGGCGGTTACCCCGTGCTGAACATCACCACCCTCACACTTACGCGGGCTGTCTCCAAGATACGCTTTGTCTTCTGTCAGCAGAAGGACCCGGATACCGGTTATGCCGCCAATGACAAATGCGCCATTGTAAGCATTGAATTCGACGAAACTGCCCAGATTGCCAAAAAGGAAAAATTATTCACCAACCAAAAATTCGACGACAAACATTTATTTGACATCGGCACAGATTCGGATCGGTACTGCGCGTTGGACGCCTCCCTCACAGGCCAAAACGGCACCCCCCTCATTCCCAACGACAACCTATCCCTGGTCGACGATCCCGAAGACCTGGCTTTCCGCAGCCCGGGCCATGACACAGAAACGGTCGAACGATACGAAGCCCGTCTAGACAAAGCCGTGGGTCCCCTTTCGCAGGCAGGGCCCATCTACCTATGCGAAACCGACAAACTCATATCCGGCACCATCACTTATCGTATTAATGATAACGAGAACAAGACCGTTTCGTTCTCCATGCAAGATGGGACCATTTTCGCCCGCAACTATTCTTGGATTGTCTATGCCTGCTTCGCAGAGGAAACCATGTCCCTGAAACTGAAAGTGGTGGTAGCGCCTTGGGACTGGGAGGAACATTATATGGACTTTAGCAATAACTCCGTCAATGTGATCCGGCGCTTCACGGTGTTCGACACCAATCCCAAGACCTTCGACAAAGTCCAAACTGAAGATGGTTTTTACGACGTAGCATTCTGGCACGACCCAGACAGAGACCCAAATACCGACCCGGGTAATAATATTATTCACGGGGACATTATCATTGCTACTCCGGTGACAGGCATACTCCACATCATTCCCGTCCCGGGTGTCATTGATGGTTTCGATTCTACTGCCGACGCTATCAAAGTAGATCCAGATCACGCCTTCATTTACTACAACCCCAATGAGGAGAACATAGAGGACGGAACAGTAGAGGGCTGCCGTATCCCCATTACAATTCAATGCAACCCCGCTTTAATTGTAGAGGACCCAGATCATCCCGAGCGTCCTCTCGGTTATAAACTTATAGGAAACTACATAGACCTTCATTTCACTGTTGAACTCCCGGGCGGACTCGGCTTTGTTGACCTGGATTCCGAATCCATTGACCTTTTCCGATTTGTTATCTGGGATGACTGGGAGAATTGGCATGTATGGCTCGAAGAACACAAAGGAGAAGAGGAAGGTGATTAGGAAAGGGGTTCATATCGCCCTGCTGCTGGCCTTGCTCCTGCTCATGGGATGCACCGCAGAAAAGGAACTCTTCCAGGGAGGGGGTCCCGGGGTGGAACTTACTGTCAGGTGCGACAACCCGCTCCTGGTTACCAAGGCCGACCCTGAATCCACCAAAAACGGAGAACTGAGTTACAATGAGAACCTGATTAAATCCGTAGATTTCTTCTTTTATCCCGGAAATAGTCCGGACCCCAATGTTAATGCCGTCTATCACATCCGGAAAGAAATTGAAAACACCAACTGGGAATACACCTTCGACCTTATTATCAAGAAAGACTTCATTCCACTTATTTTCTTGGAAGCGAATGATCACAAGGCAACTATCTATACCTTGGTCAATTTTGACACTTCGTTCTTCGATACTCTTCCCGGAACCTCTTTGAAAGACTTTGCAGAAGCGCGCCTCACAACCGATTTCGCCCAAGAAGAGACCAATTACATCCAGTCCCGGTTCCCTATGGACGGCATGACGGTTGTCACTTACTATGAGAACGAGCACCCCAATGTATCCGGTGAAATTGAAGTAAAACGATTCGCCTCCAAGCTCACCCTGGCCGTCCATTTGGCAGATGAGGCCATATTGGAACATCGCAGCAAGGATCCTAACCAGGAACCGGATCCGGCAGAAACCTGGAAGCCCGTTCCGCACACCATGCGACTATATCTGGTTGCTGGCGCCAAAACCGTACGCCTGAGCCACGACGGCACAACGCTGCCAGACCCTGGCGCCATTGACAGCACGCCCGAGTATTTCTCTTACCGCGATGAGGGAAGTCAGGTGCAGGAGCACATACGTCCTTTCCTGAATGAAAACGGACTTTCATACGTAGAAGATTCCCCGGAAACAATTGACGGAAAAGTTTACTACAAAACCTACCCCATGTATTCCTATCCTCGGGAATGGAATTACGACCGATGGGATTATGAGCATCACATCGATTACACCGAGGGAAACCCGCATGAGCCTCCGTATCTCAAGCTGGAGATGGACTGGCGGAGAGAAGCCAAGGACGGCTATACATACGACCGGCGCAAGTATTACTACAAGATAGTCCTTCCCTTCACCAAATTCGTGCGGAATAATTGGTACGGCATGTATCTGGATGTCTCCATCCTGGGCTCGGAAACCGATGAAGGCCAGGCCACCCTGAAACCCACCTGCTATCTATTGGACTGGCAGAACAAGTCTGTGGCCATTAATAAGGTGGCTGTAATAAGCAAGGCCCGCTACCTCTCGTTGGAAAAAAGTAAATGGGAGATCAACAACCTGGACAACCTCACCATCCCCTTCCTGTCCAGCCACGACGTAGTTGTGGTGGGAAGATATGACCCGGCTCGGAAACCCAAGGCCACCCGTCCCTACTACGGGGAAATCACCTCTGATCATCCCCTGAATTCCTATCACAAAGGCTTCCAAGCCTGGATCAAGGCAGATGGCAAAGGTGGATATCTGCTGGACTATACGAATCAGCCAAGTGATGAGGACGGAGGGGATCCGGACTATGAACCGGCCAATTGGCTTCCTAACACCTCCACCTCCATTATCCTGAATCACCCTCTGGAGAACAGATATAATGTGGATGGCGTGAATGACTTCGATTACTCCCCCTACACCATAGAGTTCGACATTGTCCACGAAGACTTGGCACCATATCCCAATACCATCACTTACCAACAGTACATCCGGCACATTACCATTACGCAATATCCCGGCATTTATATCGAGTGCCTGCATAATCGGGATCAAGAGATCGAACAGATAGGGACGAATGGTGGTGGTTATCCAAATCACCCCGACGATAAACCCTGGTTGAATTATCCCTGGGGCTATGTCTATGTGAATGGCGGGCGCTTTATCCGCCAGGATCCCGATAAAAAAGATCCCTACTTCGACCTTAAAGAGGATAAAGACAAAAAGGAGTACCAGTGGCAGACGGTTTATTACACCGGCGGCTCCAAAGACATTTATGACATTCACGTTACGGTACTTCCATCGTCCTCCGATTTTGTGATTGGTGACCCGCGTGTGGATGCAAAGGTAGAAGACGTGGAGGGTACCAACTATTTGAACGACGAACAAAAATATCCCAATCTCTATAAAATCACCATAGAGAATGAATACGACCTTGCCATCTTAAAGAAATATTTCCAGTACCAACAGTCTGGCACCCCCTATGACAATAACGGGACACGAACCGGATTCAATGTAGCCGCAGCCCTGTATGGCGATTCTCCCAGGTCCTTAAAGTGGTATTATCCCACGGAGGAGGGCTCACGCACGGCAAACATGCTGGCACCCAGCTATCGTATCTCAACCAAACTGGGCGGTACGGAATTCGGCTCCATATCCAAAGAGCTCGCCGTATACCGTTGTGCAGGCTACCAGGAAGACGGATTACCGGCCGGGCGCTGGCGTCTTCCCACCAAGGCGGAAATCCATTTCATCGCCCAGTTGTCGGCAAAGAAATTTTTCAAGTATATATTTACTACCGGTTCGGGTAGCGCGACATACTGGTCGGCAAACGGCGCAATAACCGTTAACGCCGATAATGGGACCGTCACTGACAGCACGAGTCCTACAGCACTCCTACGCTGCGTATACGATTCCTGGTACTGGGACGAAGTAGACCGTCAGGAAGGACTGAAGGAAACGGGGGATGATCCCCGGTTCGATAATCCCACCACAAAGGTTCCCACAACGTTTTATTGGGGAGACAAACAACGATGAAGAAACTGATTCCATATATCCTGGCCCTGATTACCTTCATGGCTTGCACGGCAGAACCCCAGGAAAGAACCGGCATGGACCCTTCCCTGGAAGGAAAACCCGTGACCATCACCTTCTCCCTCCCCGATGTACGCGTAGCCTCCCTCTCCACCAAAAGCATCCAGGATCAGGATGAAGGTAACATCACCGGCGAAGCCTACCTGGATCCGGAACGGCTGTATCTGGTAGTCTGCGGTGAAACCCAGAGCATCAAGTACATCCGAAAAGCTGAAGTCAAACGGAAAGAAAATGGTGATCCGGAGCTTACACCAGTATCCATTAGTTTAATAGACGATTATCCCCTGAACGATGGAGAAACAACTGTGAACATGTACACCTTTACCGTTCAGTTGGAGTTATCCGATCGGCCACGAACCATCCATTTTCTGGGCAACATTAACGAAAACCAGCTGATTACCGGTTCGTATTCCTACCAGGTTCTACCCACGCTCCTTTCCTATGAAGGGAAGCAAGCCTATTGGCAGAAAGTTTATGTAGAGAACATTCATGCAGATCCTGATATCCCCCCGGTGAACGGCTCCTACAGCCCGGATACCTATATCACGAATCGGCTGAAATACGTCCCTCTCATCCGTAATTATGCTAAAATCCAGGTAACGGACAGAACCGACAAAACCCTAAAACCGGAGGAGCAATTCGAACTTTACAGCTACGCAGTCATCCATTATCCCTTAAGGGGATCCGTGGTGCCTTATCGCTATAATGCCAATGATAAAAAAGATACCTTCAGTTTCCCTTTTGGCGACGGTTATTCAAGCATATCTTACCGCCTGAGCGGTTACGAGAAATGTAACTTTGAGACCCTGGAACAACTGGGCTACCAAGGGCACTTACCTTCCGGCGTCACGTTCAAAGATAAAGACGATATACCCTCCGAAGAGGAGTTTAAAAACCCCGACGGCAAAACGGTTATCCGCTACAATGAGAACGAACCCGATCAAGGTATCTACGTTTACGAACGGAACATCCCTACCGCGTCCATGGAGCCCACCTTCGTTATTATCCGGGGAAAATTCGGCAATGATGACAAATTCTACTATTACCGGCTGGACCTGATGGAAACTAAACAGGTGAACAACGAGTCCATTGCACAGTATTACCCCATTTATCGTAACTTCCGTTATAACATCGAGCTCAATCGAATCTCCTCCCAGGGCCTTTCGACTCCATTAGCAGCAGCCAAATCCACCGGCGCCGTTGACATATCTGCCGATATTTCCATGCGGCATTTGTCCGACATTTCCAACGGACAGACCCGCCTGGTGGTGGAACCATTCATGGCATGGACCTATACCGGACCACCCGAAAAAGATGAATATTATTATCTATACGCCCGCTTTTTCAACAACCTCAATTCAGATGAGCCCAATATGGACTGGGGCGCTGTGACAGTAGAACTGGAGACAATGGATGACCAATCGGCAGATATCCTCACCTTGTACGATGATACTGGGGGTGAGATACACGGCGGTGGTTTCTTTTATCCTAAACCACAAGAAGTGGGTGGGGTTCCCGGATTCCGGGTTATCCGCTTCAGAACCAAGGAACCCGGCGATAGAACGAAAACCCAGAAAATCAAGATTATCGGCCGTAACTTCTCTATTTATGAAGAATACCCCCTATACCGGGAAGTGGAAATCAGCTTGCAAAGCAAGCAGAACATGACCGTCACTTGTAACAACCCCGAACTTGCCCGCAGTACAGGCTCCCAGCAAATAGTAAGCGTTACTATCCCTGCCGGGCTGCCAAGCAGCATGTTCCCCCTCAAATTCATCATGGAGGCCGAGGATAAGACCCTCACGCCCGACAACAAAGTGCAAGGCAACAATCTCCCGGTCCAGACCGGTCTTTCCATTTCGGATAATGCCGATTATGCCGGGAAGACCACTTTCCAGTTTGTTCGAACCTTGACGCTGGACGAATACAATCGCAACACGCACGACGGCTTCTGTACCTTTGACAGCTATTTCAAATCCAACCGGCCAGCCAGTGCCACCACCATATGGGTTGACAACGAATATTTCTATAAAAAATCCGTCTCCTTCACCAATCAGGTTGAGGTATATGGACACTTCTATGTAGAGGCCGATGAGATTTGCTATGTCCGGATTAACATTGGTAATCTGGAATACAAAATGGATGACGGAGATTGGAATATCTATACCAAGAATGGAAAAATAAAGTTGGATCCCACTCAAAGGGTTTACTTCCGCTCCAATAGTAATACCGCTTATAACGGAGGAATATTCCAATGCTCTTCCAATGAAAATATGTCCAATAAAGAAGGGAATTTCCACGTGGGTGGTAACATTGCATCCCTGCTTGTTGGAGACAATTTTGAAACGGATGGGCCAGGAATAAAGAGCTATACTTTCCTCGACTTCTTTAAAAGCCACACGGGACTAAACGATGCATCCGATTTGGTAATACCTATGGAGAGCGCCCCTAGTAACTGCTTCAAGTCCATGTTCGATAGTTGCACGGGGCTTCTCCGTGGTCCCAAGATTCTTCCGGCCACCTCACTGGGAGATTTCTGTTACCGCAATATGTTCTACGGTTGCTCCAACCTGATTAGTGCACCCTTACTGCCCTCCCTGACAGCAAAAAAAGCCTATCAAAGAATGTTCTACGGCTGTTCATCCCTGACCGAAATCAGGATGAAAGTAGACACATACTATAAGGACAACTTTGTCAGTGACGGTACAATATGGGTTGCGGGCGTAAACCCCCAAGGGACCATTTACCTGAATGTTGACCTTTCCCTTTCTAGTCAAACAAGCTCTAACGTGATTCCGGCGGGATGGAACTTTGTACTACTTCCCGCCAATAGTCAAGATTGGGATAACTGAGACAAATAATAGCTTTTGTGGGGTCGTCACTGTCAACGACATAAAAAACTCCTGCCGGCATCTTCCAAGCAGGAAGAGTTAGGACAGGAGGATGTTATTAGGCGAAAAGCTAAATCAATGGTCTATAAAGGGACATCCCCATGGTTAATGATGCCCCAGTCAGTTTTTACACTCACGCCCACCGTACTATTGGATGGAGCTAGACTTCCGTCCTTATCCACTTTTAGTTTGATTAGTCGAAACTGTCCAGCACGCAGGGGTTCCGACACCCCCACCCGGCTATGGCTCCATATGCCTTCCCTGTTCTGGACATAGGCATCCAATTGCCAAGAGCCCTCACCGGGAACTGAAGCTTTGGTGGTTACCATTTCGGGCGAAGGGAGGTTCACCAGAATGTGGCAAATCCGTTGGGTCGTATCCAAGGGAACTCGCTCTGAACGGACCACCACGGGATGCAAGAAATGATAAGTACTGTCACAGATGGCGAAATCGGAAGCAAAGCCAGTTCCAAACACACGGAAATCCCGTATCCCGGTTCCCAGGGTGTCCGCCACAATTGCTGAGGCACAGTTTACCATAAAAAGCCGCACATTGAACTCTTGATCTTTCCCTTCCTCAATGTGCATGGGAAGACGGGCCGAGAAAACGCCAATGGAATGGGAGTTCACCGTGTCAGATGTTTCCGTATACGTCAAAGTAGAGACATGGCAACGCTCGTCACCACGAATTTGCACATTACCCGATTCGGAAAGGTTAGCCACCGCTAAATGGTGGTATTGGCGGATGGGAATAGACAATGTATAACTTCGCTGGTTGGCTTCCATTGGCCTCACCATATGCTCTAGACGAAGAGAATCGTCCTGTACATCATAAAAGGACAGGTCCACGTCTTTGGCGTAGTCGGTAAAAATGGACGATAGCCGCTGCCGGAGAACAGCGGCTATTTCCATGTCGGTCTCCAGGCTCAACTGGGTCTCCAGTTCCGTGGTTAAGTTGGTAATCAACTTCAGCTCATAATCGATGGCATAGTTGTCACAATCATCCCTGTTCTCATCGATGAGGCTGCAAGCGCAGAACGTTGCAGCCCCAAAGATGATAGCCAGTATACCGTGCTGAACAAAAGATGCCATCGCTCGGCTATACAATTATTCTCCTAAAATAACGTTGTTGAATACAAGACCGGTACGCCATTGAAGATCCACAGACATACCCAGGGACAGTTGCGTTGAACGCAGATCCGGAACAGTGATATAGGCATGCTGTAGAGAAGTGGCCCCCAGTACGAAATCGGCCTCGGTCATAAAGTCCTGGATAAACACGCGGCGCTCTTTAAGGGTGCTTCCATCAGATTTATACGGCGGCAACGCATACGGCTCAGTAGCGGTGGGCCAGGTAACACCATCGCTGCGGTCCGTGGTGGACAATCCTTTGTCCGGATCCAGTTTACCAATAATGTAGAAGTAGCCATTGTTCCGTACCAGGTTATCCAAGCCCCAAAAGTCCTGGGCAAGATTTTGGAATTCCAGACCCACATAGACATCCCTCTGTTTATTACCCTGACTGGCAGCATCCCAGTTATCCCATACAAGGGTATAGCACGGTGCCGATTTGGCTCCGCCGGCACTATAGGTAGGGATTTGTGTATTAGGAATAGCCTTATCATAAAGAATATTCTCGAATGAGGAACCAGAAACCGGAAGATAGTCCCAACCAACCGTTCCAACCTGGCCACCAATCAGAATGCCAGTCAGAATAAAATTACCAGCAGTTGCGGAAATAGTATTATTCGCTTCTGTGGCACCTTTCCGTTGCAGCTGAATGGCTGCATTATTATCTTGAAGGCTTGAGGCGCCATAGCGGACTGTCGTTTTAAGCATGGCGTTGCCATAATTGATACAATCCCGCATGGCCACACTTCGGGTATCGGAGGTTACATGAGTGTCCTTGCTCCATGCTTGAGAGCCAGCGCCCATTGCACCCGCAGCCCATTGGCTGTCTGCATACCAAAGTGAAACACCATCCGGATAATCGCCCACCGTATGGGAATCCGAAGTGGTTCGAATGGGACTGTTTCCCCAGTAGCAGAGCTCTGCAGGATAGGTGTATTTATATACAGTAAAACTTCCTTCGACACCCATTCCTGAGGCGGGAACAGTGGAAGGAAATGCGTATGTATGATTGCTCACATCGAAAGTAAGGGTAGGAGCACCCAACGGAATATTAAATGGATCCATAGGGAAAGTGTTCACCTCAATATCCGTAATATCATTAAAAGTTGCCGTTGATACGGTATTATCTTTAGCAACCAAATTAGTGATGACGCTGGACGTGGTTTTCCAGGAGCAGTTGACTCCTGATTCTGTGAAATAATCGTCAATAACATCTACCATGGCATTAGCAACCTTATTGGCTACTTTTTCTTCGAGGGAATTAAAGGAGGTTATCGCAGTAATAGTTTTTAACACTTCCCAAAGGTCACCAATCATCCGGGCAATGGCTTTACCGGAGCCGGCACGGCATTCATTCGGATAGATGGTATTCATGGTAACATAAGCAGAAGACAGAATTTCCTCCAGAGGCCATAAATCTGAGGTAGGTGTCACAGGACTCTTAGCCTTCATGATCAGATTCCCGGCACTATCTGTATCCGTATAATCATACCAGTGAAGCGTACTGGAAAAAGATTTATCCTCATGGGTGATCGTTTCAGAAATGCTTACCGTTGTGAGCAGATTGAGCACATGCTCAATGAGCGTGGTCATTTGACCAAACTGATTCCCAAGCGTAGAACCCGATTGCAAACGGGGTACCAAAGAAAATGTTGTGTTGCCCAGGTTCTTATTGACATTAAAGTCAATTCTACCTTGAGCATCATCTGTCCCGTCTTTGATAGCACGGCCATAAAACAGAAAAGCATTGGTCTCAGAAGGGACGGAAAGCTCCATCACGCGCTTCGACTTGGGTTCGCTCGCAAGGTTAAAGTATCCCGCGGTAACCGCTGTACCTAAAGAAAACACTTTTTCGACTTCATTGACATTGGCAGCAGTAACGTATTTTCCATCATTGCTAGTACCCAGCTTGTAAGCAATCAATTCCGCATCTTTAATGCCGCGGAACGTAGAAGTAGAACCGGGCTGTCCAAGATCGGCCTGTGTATTCTGGGCGGTCATCTTGGTCCGAGGTTGTGAGCCTGCGTTCACATTAAAGACAAAATTCGTAAGAACTTCATTTGTCTCTGAATTGTAGAACGGATTGTCCACAGCCTGTTCCCTTTGGCAGCCGACTGCTGCCAGAAGGGCAACTGTGCCCAAAAGGGCGAATTTTGCTAAGTGTGTCATAAGCATTAATTAAGGTTTTGAGTTTAAATAATATTGATTTAATTCATTTAAATATTCTTCATAAGCTTTCCGGGCTTGTTCGTAGGCGTCCAGTTTCTGGAAGTAGTCGAACAGCGCCTCACTGCGAGGGTCTTCCTTCACTGTTTGTGCCAGTGCACGGGCCAGCGTAATATTCCCTTCCTCAATGGCATCGATGGCCCGGTTGATGATACGGGCTTTTTCGTCGGGGACATAATCGTAGTATACTCGGATGTAGCCGGAATTTCTTAGGTCGGCCAGGACGTTGTCGCGTAGTTTTGCGTACACGGAACCGCCTTCCAAGGCCTTCAGGGCTTTTTCGCGGCGGGAAGGATCGGGTTCGCCGTCCATGATGTCCAGTACTTTCTGTAACTGAGACTCGTTTAGACCCGCACCACCGCCGGCAAGGCGTAAATCGTTGATTACATCCCGGAATTCGGTCCAGGCCTCTGCGCCGCTTACGGTCTCAAACAAATTGTCCGGCACGGACAGACGGTCCTGGAGATAAGATTGCAGCGCCATTGCGCGTGCATGAGCCAATTCTATATTCTTGGATTGTGATCCCTCCACGGAAGCCAGGCCAACAATCTGGATGCGGGAGACGGCGCTGGTGGAATCGGCCAAAATGCTGGAGGTGATGTGCATGATTTCGTCCAACACTGGGCCGTTGTCGCGCGTGCGGTCTTTCTCCGTGAAGGTGCGCTTGAGCTGGCTCTGGCCCAGTTCAAAGAACACATACAGGGCCCCTTCTTCCTTACGCAGGATACGGTCGGGGGTATAGGGCCGATATTCCGACGAAGGCCGCAGCACGGCATGCTGCTTGGCCAGTTGTCCGGCCTTGCCCCGCCATTCCTCCACGTGGGGTATATTAAATTCCACCGGGATGGGCTCCATAACAGGGGCCGGAGGAAGGATTTCTTCCAGCACTTCCTCCCGCTTGCGCTTTACGTCGAACGCCAGGTTCACGCCCAGCTTGGGAACCAGCACAATGCCGCGGGACTCGCCCACCTGGGCACCGCAATGATCACATTCAAACTTGCCGGCCTTGTGATAACCTACAGCCACACCGGCCTCTGCTTCTACCCGCCAACGGCTGTCTTTAATTCGCCAGGCATAACCGCCGAAAATACCCAGGCCCCAGAAATCGCCCTGCAGCCGATGATCCCGTACCTGGGGATACAGGCCGAAGGGGAAAGTTACCTTACCCACATTGAAATGGGTATAGACTAAGTCGCTTCCAATGAAAGCGCCTTCGAACATTTTGTCCTTGTCTTTGTCGAAATAGAAGCGAAGCTCCGGAGCCACCACGAAATTCCGCCAATGGACGGGATTATTCACATCCCAGTCCCAGGCCAGCCAGCGGGGCCAGCTCTTGAGACCGAAGTTGCCGCCCAGGGTGAAATGCCGGCTTAACTGGAACTCCACTCCCAGGTTGGGTTCGGCCAGGCCGTCCCACAGCAGGTTGGTACGAACGGAAATATCCTGCGCTTTGGCTTCATGGCAAAGTACAAAAACTGTCAGCAAAATTGCCGACAGCAGAATTTTCCACATATTCAATACGCTCTGCTTCATTTCGAATGGACAAAGATACACACATGCACGCGCGCGTATGTTTCAAAATTCAAATTTTCGTGGGCTATTTCGGGTTTTTTTATTAATTTTGAAACATATTTCCGATTTGAACCATGGAAAACACCTATTTGTTAGCCCTGATTACCACCACCATAGAAATGTCCGTGTGTCTGGTTAACGCACGCCAATTATGGCGTCTGCGGAACCTTCCCCACGACCGCTCGCGCCGAATGCTCATCCAGGGAAACCTCCTTTGCGGCCTGTTGGCCCTGTGGATACTGGTAGCGAATCTCATCACCGATAATCATCAACTGACAGCTCCGGTCCTGAACCCCTGGATAGCCTATTGCTATATGGTCATGAACATTGTCATGAACCTCTATCCCATTTCTGTGATCCAGCCGGAATGGCTTTCCCTCCGCAGGTCCTTCTACCTGTTCCTGCCCACCCTGATCCTGGGCCTGGGCTGTCTCTTTTTTACAGGCCGATGGACTCCGCTGGCCACCCCTGCCGATATCTGGCGCCACGTCTGGGCACCGGACGTATTGCTTAGACTGGTCATTTTATTCCTCATGCTGCCCTACTGCTTTATCATCCTGCGTCTTCCGCGCAACTATAAAAGCAGTAGTGCCTCCTTCTGGTGGATTCTCAATTATTCCGGCGGCCTGCTCATCATCTGTTTGGTGCATATAGCACTCATGCTCACCAATCACATCTGGCTCATTATTACCCTACCCATGCTGGTGGCCACTTTCTTCCTCCTCTCCACGGAATACGAGTTGGAAGAACGCATCCTTCCCACTCTCCAGCCAGAAGAGCAACCTTTAGCCACCGATTCCACCCCGCTCCCGGAAGCGGAATCCACGCCCAAGACGGAGCCCGAAATAACCGAAACAGACCTCTGGGAAAAGGTTTGTTACTACATGGACCAGGAAAAAGTATGGAAAGACCCGGACCTCACCCTGGTTTCGCTGTCGCGGCTCTGCGCCACCAACGTCACCTATCTTAACCGCGTAATCCAGGATGAGACCGGCAGCGGTTTCAAGGAGATGGTGAACAAAAAAAGGGTGGCCGATGTAGCCACCCAGTTGGAGCAAAATGCGGATGTGGATATACTGGCCGCCTTCTTCAATGCCGGTTACCGTTCCCGCACCACAGCCTGGCGCAATTTCAAGGACATCACCGGCCAATCCCCTACCGAATACAAGCAGGGGCTGAAGCAAGGCTGATTATTGAGCCAGCAGAAGCTTTAAGATCTTCTGGGCCACTTGTTCGTTGCCCTGTACACCCATGAAATCCTGGGCGTGGGGGCCGTAGGCGAAGATGGGAACGGGCGTGGCGGTGTGCCAGGTGCTCACGTACAGACCTTCTTCGTTGCCCTTCTTGGGTTCGCCGTTCAAGACCACCAGACCGCCGGTTTCATGGTCGGCCGAAATCACCACCAGGGTATTGCCGTCTTCATCGGCAAATTTGATGGCCTCCGCGATGGCTTTGTCGAAGTCCAGCAGTTCCTTCACGGCGCTGGGGAAGTCGTTGCCGTGGCAGGCTTTGTCGATGCGGGCGCCCTCCACCATCAGGAAGAAACCCTTGCCGTCTTTGGCGCGCTGGTGCAGGAAATCAATGGCCTGCCGAGTGGCGCGGGGCAGGAAGTCCGTGCGACCCTTTACGATATAACCGGTTTCCACGGCAGGCGGGAGCACGCCCACGCGGTCGGCGGCTTCAATCTTGGGATCGTCCAGGGAGTTCACCACGGTAAACACCTTATTGATGGCCTTTTGCGTTTCCAGCGGACGGGCCTCGAACACTTCCTTGCTGCCGGCGGCGAAATACTTGAGCACGCTGGAGGGGAGGTCGGCCCAGATTTCATCGGTCATGCCGCGCTGCGGCTGGTGGGCGAAGAAAGCGGCCGGAGTGGCACCGTTAAGGTCGTCGGTGGATACTACGCCGGCAATGATGCCGTTTTTGATGATGCGTTCCGGGATATTGGGCTGAGGACGCTTTTTCACATCCACGCCCACGGCGCCGTTATAGGTCTTGTAACCGCTGGAATAGGCGGTGCCGGAAGCGGCCGAGTCCGTGATGAAAGCATCTGCGCTTTTGGTGGTCACCCAACCCATGTACTTCAGATTGGCATAGGTAAGTTCCTCATTGTTGGCAAAAAAGCCAGCCGAAATCTGCGCCAGGCCGGTGCCGTCGCCAATCATCAGGATGATGTTCATAGGCCGATAATCGGCCCCGTCGGAGGAATAGGTGGGATGGTAAGAGCCCTGGGCGGGAACGCCCTCGATGGAACCCTTGACGATGTTCTGTGCATTCAGCTGGAATGCGGTAACGGCTGCCAAAGCCAGTAACAGGAACTTTTTCATTGGATATCAATTGTTTTAATAGTATCATAAGAATCGGCCACCAAGTGCTTTTGCATGTGCTTGCGGGCCCATTTGAGCAGGCCGAAGCACAGGAGCAGGATGGCGATGGCTATGACGCCGCTCAGTTGAGGATTAACCTCCTGGCTCATGGCGATCCAGTCGTACACGCCATGGCCGATAACCGGGTACAGCCACATCTTGATGCCGGCCAGCGGGGCACGGTAACGGTCGAAGTAATTGAGTGAGAAATAATAACCCATGATAACGGCAAAGCCGAAGTGGCCGGGAATGGCCGTGAGGGAGCGGCTGATGCCCACCGTTACCCATTGGGAACCGGCAGCAAGCAGGTACTCTATATTCTCGAATGCGGCGAAGCCCATGCCCACGCAAACGGCATACACAATGCCGTCCATGCGCTCGTCGAAATCCTTGCACTTGCGCAAGAACAGCCATAGCAGAAACAGTTTGGCTGTCTCTTCCGGGATGGCCGCACCGAAAAAGGCACAGCGGAAAGCATCCATGTGGGTATGGATTTCTGAAGGAAACAGGCCCAGGCGCATGAAGGGCACCGAAATGAGCAGCGAGGCAAACACGGAGGCGCCTCCATAGAAAAAAGCCTTCACCAGGTTCCTGGTGGGCTCCCGCTGCAGTTTATCCTGCTGATAGATATAATAAACCAAAATGAAGGCAGGCAGCACTGCCAAAGCAATAATTAATAGCATTTCTAATGTTTTAGCATGCTAAGATACAATTTTTTTGCAAATTCCGGAAAACTTATTACCTTTGCAATCCCTTTCGGGCGGTTAGCTCAGTTGGTTCAGAGCACCTGCCTTACAAGCAGGGGGTCACTGGTTCGAATCCAGTACCGCCCACTCCATAAAAATCAAGCACTTACAGATATCTGTAGGTGCTTGATTTCTTTTTCGGCAAAAAACAACATTATGACAGTGATTTCAGAAAAAAACCTTACCTTTGTAAGTACCGGTAAAAGAGCTCGCAAAATGCTTTATCCGATTGGCATACAAGACTTCGAGAAAATCCGCAAAGATGGTTTCGTCTATGTGGACAAGACCGACCTGATTTTCAAAATGGCCCAGAAGGGGGGCTATTATTTCCTGAGCCGTCCCCGTCGCTTCGGCAAGAGTCTCCTTGTTTCCACGATGGAGGCATACTTCAGCGGGAAGAAAGAACTCTTCAACGGCCTGGCCATCGAGGATCTGGAGAAAAACTGGATTAAGTACCCGGTGCTGTGTTTTGACCTTAGCGGGAAACAGTATAAAAGCATTTCAGACCTTACAGAGATCTTATTTCAGCATCTGGTGAAGTTGGAAGGCCTCTATGGTGTGAAGCCCCAGTTTGAGTCTCCAGAAGCACGTTTCAAGGATGTCATCGATGCCGCCTATGCAAAGACCGGTTTAGGCGTTGTGATTCTCATTGATGAGTACGACAAGCCTATTGTGGACTCTTTGGGTGATGAAAAGTTGAATGAATCTTTCCGCAGCCTTCTTCAAGCGTTCTATGGCGTAATGAAAGCCAAAGACGCCAGCATTAAGTTCGGCTTCCTCACCGGCGTCACCAAGATAGGCAAACTCTCCGTCTTCAGCGGTCTCAACAATCTCAAGGATATCTCTATGGATGCCCGTTACACGGACATCTGCGGCATTTCCGAAAAAGACCTCACGAAATACTTTGCCGAGAGTATCAAGGCATTAGCCAAAGCCAATAAACTCAGCGAGCCGGAGTGCTACGGAGAATTGGCGCGAATGTATGACGGCTACCACTTCTGTGAGGATTCGGAGGGTATGTACAACCCCTTCAGTGTACTCAATACCTTTGACTCGCTGAAATTCAAGGAATACTGGTTTGAGACAGGCACCCCTTCCTTCCTGGTCAAGATGATGAAGGAAACATCTTACGACGTCACCCGCCTTTCAGGAGACGAAGTGGGCTCCACGCTTCTTACGGATGTAGATTCTGCTTTCGCCAACCCGGTTCCTTTCTTGTACCAGGCCGGTTATCTCACCATCAAGGATTACGACAAAGAGTATAAGCTTTATAAGGTCGGCTTCCCTAACAAAGAAGTCAAAGACGGTTTCCTGAACTACCTCCTGAACTTCTACGCCCCTGTTCAGTCGGAATCTACCAATGCCCTTATCTCCCGGATGTCCCGCGATATCCGCAGCGGCAACGCCGTGGGCTTTATGCAGAAGTTGGAGGCGCTGTTTGCCAAGACAAGCTATCAGATTCAGGGAGATTCCGAGAAAGACTTCCAGTATGCGATGTATATCATCCTGGAGTTGATGGGAGAGTATGTCGATGTTGAGAAAGCCACTTCCAATGGCCGGATCGATGTCCTGCTCCAGACCAAGGAATACATCTACATCATCGAAATCAAGATCAACGACACCGTGGAGGCCGCCCTGAAGCAGATTGAGGACAAGGGTTACGCCCGCCGTTTTGCCGATGACAAGCGCCGCATCTTCAAAATCGGCGTCCGCTTCTCCACGGAGAATCGCTGCATTGATTCCTGGAAACTCGCCGAATAGCCATGACACGCTCCCGCTCGGCCGCTTATCGGCTATCCCTGACCATTCTCGTTTCCGTGTTTGCCTTGATAGCCAGCTGCTCAAGGCCGGACCGCAGCGAGGAAGCCCTGGCCCTGAGCGACGAGCTTCAAAATCTGGCATTCAGCGATATGGACACGGCCTTGGAGCGCGTGGACAGTGCCCGGCGCGCCGGCTTGTTCACGTCGGTAAAGGCCAACACCATCAAGGCCTGCATTTATGAGAATGCCGACCTGCGGCGGATGGCGGCCTATTACGCGGAGAAAGCCATTGCTGCGGGAGCGGGACACGCCATCACCACCACTGCCGACAGCAGCGACTATTGCACGGTTCGTTGGATTCTGGCTGACGTTACCTACGCCAATGGCGAATACGGGAAATCCCTTGCCCTGGCCCGGGAAGTCCTTGAATTTACTGGCAATAGCACAAGCCCCTATGCTCTGGCTATGAAGTGCAGGGCGCTGTCCCAGATGGCCGACTGCGAAAGTGAGTTGCACCATCTGGACCAGGCAGAGCGCCTGCTGCTGCAAAGCATAGACATCCTGATGGAGGACACTCGGCAGGCCACCAGTTTCAGTGACATCGACCCGATCTTGTACTCGCTGCTTTCGCTGAGCGACCTGTATATTGACAACGGGATGGCAGCCAGGGCGCTGCCCCTTCATGCAAAAATGGACACGGCCATGAACCGCCTGACGCAGTGTCCAGATACGCCTGAATGGGTGGTGCAGTTGCGTCGCAATAACGTGACCATCAGTAAGGCGATGGCCTATGCTGCCAATGGACAGCGAGCGCAGGCCGAAGCCCTCCTCCGCGAACATCGACAGTCCCCAAACCTGGATGTTGCCGACAAGACTGCTGAAGGTGTCTGTCTCAGCATCATGGGTCGTTACGACGAGGCCGTCCGCCTGTTCGATGAGGCCGATTCCATGAAACGGGCTAATTGCGACGTTATCACCAACGTCCACGTCAGGACCTTGCTGCTGCACAAATACGATGCCCTGCAAAAAGCCGGGCGCACGGCAGAGGCGCTGGCTATGGCCGACCAAATACGGCAGTTGACCGATTCGTTGCGTCTGCAGGAGCGAGAGGCCGACGTGCATCAGTTGCAGGAAATCAAGCGGCAGGAAGAGGAAATCGTCAGAAAGCAGCAGTCGCTTTCGACGCAGCGCATCGTCATCATCGCTACCGTCATTTTGCTGCTTATGGCTATCTTTATCATCTGGCGCATTTACCGCTACAACCGCCAGTTAGCGCAGAAAAACCGTCAGCTCTATGAGCGCATCCGCCAGCAGGAACATCAGGAAGAAGAGGCGCTGGAATCCCTTGCCGCCCAGCCGGCAGATACACTTTCGCAGAATAAGCAGCTTTACCGTCGTCTCTGCGAACTGATGAATCGCCCCGAAATCTATACCGATGCCGCCACCAACCACGAGACACTGGCCCGCCTCCTGGGCACCAACCACCAGTATGTGTACGCTGCCTTGCGCGAATGTGCCGACACCACCCCTGCCGACTTCCTCAACCTCCACCGCATCCGCCACGCCGCCAAGCTGCTTTCTACCACCGACGATCCCGTAGGCTTCATTATCGAGATGAGCGGCATCCCCAGCCGCAGCACCTTCAACCGTCTCTTCCACGAACACTACTCCATGTCGCCGTCGGAGTTCCGAAAAGCGGCAAAAGAGTCACAAGAATCGGTTTTTTAAAAATTGGGACATATTTTTTAAGCAGTGGGAAATGCCTTCGGGTGTTTCCCACTACTTTTATGACCAGAATAATTGCGGTAAAGATGAAAGATTTGACGTTTATCCTCACTGTCGCCCTTGCCGCCGCCTTCGTACTGGTGGTGGTCGGATTGCTGCTCTTTATCTTCTATTATCGCTGGCGGCTTTCAGACAGCCATCGCACACTGGCCCGCTTCATCCGTGAAAACATCCTGCTGCACGACAAGCTGGAGCAGAGCGCCGAACAAAGGACAATAGACAATTAACCCTTATAAAGCAAAAAGCATTATGGCAAAATTGACAGCAGAACAGATTGCGCAGAAGAAGCAACTGCTCGAAGAGAAAATGAAAGAGGTAAAGGCCCTCTACGACGAACTGGTAGAAGCCGGCGCCATCGAACTCTCCGATGATGCCCTGGACCAGGCCGCGGGAGGATTACTCCCTGGCGAAGTCTCATATCGCCCTCACACTCCGGTACCCCATATTCACAGTGAATATTGAGGCCCCTGTATTCATAGATAATCCACAATAATCTTTTATCATTATGGCAACATTGACAGCAGAACAGATTGAAGCTAGGAAGCTTCAGTTGAAGCAGCTGGCCCGGGAAGTCAGGCAGCTGCAGGAGGAACTGGCCGAAGCCGGTGCCATCGAACTCTCCGACGACGACCTCGAGCAGGCCGCCGGAGGAGGGTGGTTTCCCTGGTTGTAGATTCATCAAGTAAATGTATCATTTCTTAATCAGACAGCATTATGACATCAGAACAAATTGAGCAGAAGAAGCAACTGCTCGAAGAGAAAGTGAAACAGATGAAGGCTATCTACGACGAACTCGCGGAGGCTGGTGCAATTGAATTGTCCGAAGACGACCTTGACAAGGCCGCTGGTGGAATACCTTTATTACTTTAGCAACCTTTGGTTTGCGTAACTCTCTTGTTTTACCATAAGTCATACCAAAAATTATCATTATGGCAACTTTAACATCAGAACAGATTGAGCAGAAAAAGCAGCTGCTCGCAGAGAAGACAAAAGAAATCAAGGCCATTTATGACGAACTCTTAGAGGCCGGTGCCATCGAACTGTCCGATGACGACCTGGACAAGGCCGCAGGTGGATATCCTTTTATGTGGGTCAAGTAACAGTCAAACCTAAAAACATTGTGGCAGCTATGACTAACGAACAAATTGAGCAGAAAAAACAGCAACTGAAGGACGAACAGGCAGAGGCCGGCGCCATCGAACTCTCTGATGATGCCATCGACCAGGTCGCAGGTGGAGTACCTCCCGGTTATTTATCTATGCCAACTCCTCCTTCCCCTACTAACCTTCCTTAATTGCACGAATCCTTGGATTATGGCAACACTGACAAATGAACAGATCGAGGCTAAGAAGCAGCAACTGAAGGACGAACTGGTGGAAGCCGGCGCTTGGCCACTCGATGAAGACGACCTGGATAAGGCAGCAGGTGGAGCACCTTTCTTTGTTACAATTCAGCTTCCACCTGACTCACAAGGCGTTCTATAAACTACATTCTTAATACAATCATTCATTATGGCAACACTGACAAATGAACAGATCGAGGCTAAGAAGCAGCAATTGAAGCAACTGGCTGCCGAGGCAGAACAATTGAAGAACGAACTGGTGGAAGCCAGCGCATGGCCTCTTGATGATGACGACCTGGAGCAGGCCGCTGGTGGATTCCCCATATTTTCAAGCGTTGTTCCTATAGGTCCCGTCTCCGTCTTATAATCCCTCAATGATCGTTATGGCAACATTAACAAACCAACAAATCGAGGTCAAGAAGCAACAGCTGAAGCAACTGGCTGCCGAGGCAGAACAATTGAAGAACGAACTGGTGGAAGCCAGCGCATGGCCTCTTGATGATGACGACCTGGACCAGGCTACAGGAGGTATATTCCATATGTCTGCGCCCCCTATTCAGGGTCCTCCCATAGCCTGACCTTTTGTGACTCATTGATCATTATGAAAAGGGAACTGACTTTCAAAAACGAAGAAGCGGAGTTGGAGCGTGTGGCCGGGTTCATGGAGGGCGTGTGCGACGAACTGCAACTGGACATGCACGTGGCCATGAAGCTTCAGGTGGCCATTGAAGAAATGGTGGTCAATGTCATTTCCTATGCCTATCCGAAAGGCACCTCTGCCGACATCTCGCTCTCGGTTGAAGCGGTGGGCAAAGAACTCACCCTGGTCCTTTCCGACAGCGGGGTGCCCTTTGACCCGACGGCAAAGGACGATCCCGACCTGGATGTAGATCCGATGGACCGTGAACAGGGAGGGATGGGCATCCTCATCGTGAAGAATATCATGAACGAGGTAAGTTATCAGCGCCTTGGCGATACCAATCAGCTGACAATGAAGAAAGTACTATAAGAAATGACTCAGATTATCAAGGAAATTGGCAAGACCGTCATTAAGACCGGCAAGCGGATAGACACGCTGAACGCCGCACAGTTTGAAGCCGACATCCAGCCTGCACTGGAACAGGGCGTGAACCTGGAAATCGACTGCACCGACCTGACCTATATGGCCAGTTCCGGCCTCCGTGTCTTCCAGTCCACTATCCGGACAGTGGTGCGAAGCCTGGGAGGACAAATGAAGCTTACGCACGTAAACGACGATATCTTCGAGATTCTCAAAATGACCGGATTCACCCGGCATATCACGGTAGAACGCGCACAGTAAATGGCGGAAATATTCAACAAAGAAGCCTTGGAGGCACTCGACGACCATAGCGAAGCCGAGGAGATGGCCCGCGTAGCCTCGCCCAGGCTGCGGATTGTACTGGCAGCAATGCTGACGATGATGGCCGTCGTCCTCTACTGGTGTATATTTGGTACTATCAACTACAAGGTGACGGCGCAGGGCGTGGTGTTCCCGTTCGGGGAGGCCACTCCCGTCAGCGTGCCCTACGACGGAACGGTAAGCCGCAGTCTGGTCTCCCATGGCTCCGTAGTGGCTCGCGGCGAGGGCATCGTGGAAATCCGTAACGCCCTTTCCGTATCCACTGTGTCGGCTCCCCGCGAGGGTGTTGTCATCCAGACGCTGCTGCCAGGGACACCGTTCAAGGCAGGCGAACCTGTAGCGTGGCTGTTACCTCAATCGCAGCAGATGGCCGGACGGGAAATGCTTTGTTACGTGACCTACAAGGACCTGCGAAAACTGAAGTTAGGCCAGCAGGTGCAGGCCACGCCCGCCAACAGGGAACGTGAGAACTGGGGCTATGCTTATGGCAAGGTGGTAGGGATAGAGCAGTACCCGACCACGCGGCAGGAGATAGTGAGCCGTGTGAAACTGGACCCGTTGGCTTCATTCATAGAAAACGGGCAGGCTGTTTACGAAGTTCGCGTGGTGCTGGACCAGCAGGACGGTGCCCTGGTGTGGAGTCGCGCAAAGAGCCGTGATATAAAGGTAGGTAACGGTGCCCTGTTCAACATCCAGGTCATCACGGAAAAGAAGCCCGTCTGGCGTGTTCTCGTGGGATCCGTAGAGAACACGGTCGAAACGATCATCGGCAATTAGTATGGGCAAGCGCAAACTGGCGAAGGTACCTCAGGTCATGCAAATGGAGGTCGTGGAGTGTGGTGCCGCATCACTGACGATGATTCTGGCGCACTTCGGCAAATGGCTTCCGTTGGAGGAGGTGCGCGCTGCTTGCGGTGTGTCCCGGGACGGCTCCAGTGCAAAGGACATCCTGCGTGCTGCACGTGGTTATGGACTGGACGCCAAAGGCTTCCGGATGTCTCCCGAAGCCTTGGAGGGCAAACAACCCGCCATCATTCACTGGGACTTCAACCACTTCGTAGTATTCCGGGGCTTCGACCGCAAGGGACGCGCCTGCCTGAACGACCCGGGCGCCGGACCGGTAAAGTGGCCGATGGATGAGTTCCGCAAGCACTTTACGGGGATCTGCCTCACTTTCGAACCCACGGAAAGATTTGAAAAAGGCGGTCAACAGACAAGCATCCTCTCCTATATCAAGCACAGTATGCGCGGGTCGAACGAGGCTTTCTGGCTCACTTTTACGTTCGCCCTGATGGCTGCATTCGTGACCATCCTCTCCCCCATGTTCACCCGGATATTCATTGACGAAATCCTATCCGGCAAGAACGCCGACTGGTCCAAGTGGTTCTTCATCGGAATGGGGGCGCTGGCTGTCTATCAGTTCTTTGTGGTCCTGTTAAAGACCCGTTACACCAAGCGTATAGCGGGGGCTTTGGCATTAAAAGGCAACAAGGAGTACCTGCACCACCTTTTGCGACTGCCCATGCCCTTCTTTGCCATGCGTCATGTGGGCGACCTGCAGCAGCGCATGCACTTGAACCAGAGCATCACCCACTCGCTGGTGGAAGTGCTCGCCCCGCAGGTCATCAACATCGGCCTGCTGGTGCTCTATATTGCGCTGATGGCCTCCTATTCCTTCTCTCTGACGCTTATCGGCATTCTGGCGGCTTTGATGAACCTCTCTTTCGTACGTTACTTTTCAACGAGGCGCATCAACCTGATTCGTTCTATGGCGCAGAGTGAAGGAAAATACTTCTCGGCCACCATCTCCTGCATTGACAATATGGAGAGCATCAAGGCAGCAGGTGCCGAGACCGGCTTCTTCAAGTATTGGAGTGGTTTGTGGGCGCGTAAGTTCAACGTGAATGGCCGGGCCGACAAAGAACAGACACAGATGGCATTGCTGCCTGTGCTGGCCAATGGCCTTGTCAATATGGCCGTGCTGGTTCTGGGTGCCTATCTAATCCTGAAAGGGGAATTGACCGTGGGTATGCTCCTGGCTTTTCAGGGGTTCATGGGTTCATTCCTTGCCCCGGTGAATGAGATAGTCAATGCCTCACAAAAGATCGTGGAGATGCGCAGCCAGATGGAACGGGTGGAAGACGTGATGAAGTATCCCGAAGACCACCGCGAGGCCCGGGGCCAGATTCAGCAGGGAAAACTCGGAGGCCTTCTGGAATTAAAACATGTCACTTTCGGATACTCGCCCTTACAACCGCCGCTCATCGAGGACTTCAATCTTCGCGTCGAGCCCGGCCATTCCGTGGCCTTCGTGGGGACCAGCGGCTGTGGCAAAAGTACACTGGCCAAACTCATTTCCGGATTATACAGGCCCTGGAGCGGGGAGGTTTTGTTCGATGGCCGGCCAATAGAGAGCATATCCAATGAGGAGTTGACCAATTCGGTAGCTGTCATCGACCAGCATGTTGTCCTTTTCGATGACACGGTGGCACAGAACATACGGATGTGGGACCCTTCCATTGAGGATTTCACGGTGATGATGGCTTGCAACGACGCACAGATTCGCTCCGACATCGTGAGCCGCCCGGAGGGCTTCAGCACCCGTATTGTCAAGGGAGGGCAAAACTTCAGCGGCGGTCAGCGTCAGCGTATCGAGCTGGCAACAGCCCTTGCCAAGGAACCCTCCATCCTCATTATGGACGAAGCCACCAGTGCCCTCGATCCCAAGACGGAAGACGAGGTGATGCGCCGCATCCGGCAAATGGGACCCACACAGATCATTGTGGCACACCGTCTGAGCACGATTCGCGACTGTGATGAGATTATCGTCATGGATCAGGGAAAGATCCTGCAACGGGGACGGCACCAGGAATTGATGGAGCAGGACGGATTCTACAGGCAACTAATGAGAAGTGAGTAACCATGGCCATTTACCTGAACCAAATACAGAAGCGACGTGCGGCGGAAAAGGCTGCGCTGGCCGAGATAGAAGAAAAAACCTCGCAGCGCCTGGGGCTGTGGGGCCATAGTCGTGCCGTGCCGCAGAACGACCAGAGTGCGCTGCGGCAGGTTCTCGAAGCCCTGGGTGTCACGGATTATGAACTGGAAGACGATGATATGCTCTCCCCGGAAGAGCTGCTTACCGGCATCCTGCGTCCGCGCGGCATCATGATGCGCGATGTCCGTCTCACCGGCCCGTGGTGGCGGGAGTGCGTAGGGCCGCTCCTGGGAAAGGCCAAAGACGGTCGCCTGGTAGCGCTAACGCCCACTAGGAGCGGGCTTGGCTACCAATATCGCGCGCAAGACGGCAGCATCCGGAAAGTGGGCCGTCAAGAAATGGCAAGCATGCTTAAGCCCACGGCCATCAGTTTTACAAAGGCGTTGCCACAGAAGCCCTTGACGCTGAAAGACCTGGTCCGTTTTACATGGGGTACTGTTTCCGGGCCGAACCTGGTGCTGCTCATCGTCTGCACCCTGGTGGTGGTGTTGCTGGGCATGTTCACTCCTATGGCAAACAAACTGATCTTCGACACGGTCATCCCTACGGGAGACGCCTCAGACCTGCTGCCAATAACCGGATTACTCATCGGTGCCACCATCGGCACCCTGTTGCTGACGTTGACGCGCAACCTTTATATCATCCGTATCCAGCATATCGTGGAACTGCATGTCCAGAACGCTGTGATGGCACGAACGTTCCTGCTAAGCCCTACATTTTTCTCAAAGAACGCCAGCGGCGAACTGACGGCCAAGCTGCAGAACGTCTCTAAACTGGCCGCCCTTGTCAACGAAACGATTGTGGGCGCGTTGCTCTCGGCTGTTCTCAGCATCATCTATCTTGTACAGGTCTCTATTTATGGCGGCAAACTGATCTGGCCGGCCCTGGCCATCATCGCCGTCCAGTCCCTGCTGTTGGTGCTGAACTACCGGCATACTATGGCTATGCAGATGCAGTACACCGACAGAGCCAACAAACTGAGCGGCTTGGAGTACAACCTCTTTGCCGGTATCCAGAAAATTAAGTTGACGGGCAGCGAGAACCGGGCCTTTGCCCGTTGGCTGGACCACTACAGCGAGAGCGCCCGTTTCCTGTACAACCCTTTGTTTGCGGGGCGGCTCTATCCGGCGCTCACAGCCCTATTAGGCCTTGGCGGAACGATGCTTATATTCTGGAGCACACTCTCGAACGCTGTCTCTCCATCCAATTATATAGCCTTCAGTTCGGCCTTTGGCATGATTACGGCCGCTTTGACACAGTTGAATGTGGTGATGCCCGATCTGGCACAAGTCAAACCGCTTCTGGAAAGCGTGAAACCCATCCTGGAGGCTGTGCCTGAAATAGAAGACAAGTCGCCGCAGGTGGAAGATCTTTTCGGTGGCATAGAAGTAAGTGGCGTCTCTTTCCGCTACGAGGAGGACGGCCCGCTGATCCTGGACGACTTGTCCCTGAAAATCGAGCCGGGAGAGTATGTGGGCATCGTAGGCAAGTCGGGCTGTGGCAAATCCACGCTGATGCGCCTGCTGCTGGGCTTCGAGCAACCGCTTTCCGGAGGCATCTATTACGACCATTACGACCTTTCCAAAGTGGACAAGGCCTCGCTTCGCCGAAAGATCGGCTGCTGCCTGCAAAGCGGGAGCCTCTTTACCGGCGACCTGTTCCATAACATCACCATCACGGCTCCCTGGGCTACGCACGATGACGCCTGGGAGGCCCTTCGGATGGCCTGCCTGGAGGAGGATGTACGACGGATGCCGATGGGGCTGCATACGATGGTTTCGGAAGGTGGCGGAGGTTTCAGCGGCGGCCAGAAGCAACGCATCCTGATTGCCCGGGCGCTGATTTCCAAGCCGGAGATCATCTTCTTCGACGAGGCCACATCGGCCCTGGACAACATTTCCCAAAAGGCTGTTTCCGACAACCTGGACTCGCTGATGTGTACCCGCGTGGTCATTGCCCATCGCCTGAGCACCATCCGCCACTGCGACCGCATCATTGTCCTGGACAAAGGCAAAATTGCCGAAGAAGGAACTTTTGAGCAGCTGATGGCGAACAAGGGACTGTTCTATGAAATGAGTATCAGACAAATGTAGAGACTACCGCACGATATGAACCGAAGTATATTGATTATAATGATGTCCGCGATGATGGCGGCCTGCCTGCCGGCCCTGGCCCAGGATTCCGGAAAAGACAAGTTGGTTTTTTCGCCACAGTGGACGGCACAGGCTCAGTTCGCAGGTTATTACGTGGCCCTGGAGAAAGGCTTTTATTCGGAGGCCGGAATAGATGTGGAGATTGTTCACCCTTCGGTAACCCAGTCGGCGATAGCCCGTATGCGAAAGGGCGAGAGCCACGCGACCACGCTCCAGCTCTGCGAGGCGATGGACATCGTGGATGATGGCGTGCCGCTGGTGAATATCCTGCAGACATCGATGAACAACGGTATGGTCATCGTATCGCGCTGGGGAAAGGATCCGCTGACCCAGAAAGGGGAGCGTGTGGGAGTTTGGGCTGCCGGCTACGGACAGCTGGCCCGCTGTATGAATTTGAAGGAAAGCCTGGACTATCATTGGATACCCTTCTCCACGAACGTGACGCTTTTCGTGACGGGAGCCATTGACGCAACATTGGCCATGAGCTACAACGAGTATTACCAGATTGTCCAGGCCGGTTTCCCACTGACGGACAAGGAGGTTTACCGTTTCTGCGATCACGGATACAATGTTCAGGAAGACGGGATCTACATGACCCGGGAATACTATGAAGGCCACAAGGATCAGGCCCGACGCTTCGCTACCGCAAGCCGCAGGGGCTGGGAGTGGACGGTGGAACACCCCGAGGAAGCCCTGGAGATTGTTCTGGAGTATGTAAAAAAAGACCATATCGCCACCAACAGAGTGCTTCAAAGGCTGATGCTGGAGGAGACGCTGCGACTTCAGCTGGACCGCGAAAGCGGCGTGCGCGAATTCCGCCTGCGCCCGGATATGGTTAAGCTTGCCTCGGACCTGTTGTATGAATACGGCATGATAGGCCGGCCTATATCCTACGAAGAGTTAGTCACAGATCATGGAGAATAAAAGATGAAGAATCCCATCCTATACATTCGCAAGTCGCTGTCTACCAGGCTCAGCCTCTTGATGGTTCTTTTCTCTGCCATCATCCTTGTAGCATCTCTGGGCTTTCTGTTCGGGATGTCCAGCCAGGCTATCCGACAGGAAGCCATCAGCCGAGCCACAAAGAGCCTCGAGAATACGGCGCTTCGTGTCCAGGACATCCTCAATCGCGTGGAAGTGGCGACCGACAACACGGACTGGCTCATTACCCGCCACCTGGACGGGCCGGACTCGATGTTCGTCTACTCGCGCCGCATCCTGGAGAATAATCCGGACCTCAACGGCTGCTCCATCGCCTTTGAGCCTGATTACTTCCCGGAAAAAGGCCGCTGGTTCTCGGCCTTCTCCTTGAACAAAAACGGGAATATCCAGACGATACAAGAGGGAAACCCGCTCTATGAGTATTTCTACATGGACTGGTATCAGCTTTGCAAACTGCTCGACCGTCCGGTCTGGTCAGAGCCTTTTATGGACTACAATCCCGGAGGGCTCTATTCGTCGGAAATGATCACCTCCTACTCCAAGCCCATCAAGGACAAAGACGGGAACTACATCGGCACCATTTCTGTGGACCTTTCCCTGGGCTGGCTTTCGGAGACGATTTCGGCCTTGAAGCCATACCCTAACTCCTATAGTATTATGCTGGGCCGGGGCGGTACTTTTTTCGTTCACCCGGACCCCGACAAGCTCTTCTATCAGACCATCTTTACAGAAACTCTCGAACATGAGAATCCGGCGCTCTACGACCTGGGCCATGCCATGCTCCGGGGGGAGGAGGGCATGAAGCAGCTCAAAATCGACGGAGAGGACTGCTATGTCTTCTATAAGCCCCTCGGCGATACGGACTGGAGTACGGCCATCGTGTGCCCCGAGAGCGACATCTTCGGCGGTTTCAACCGCGTTAAGTTCTCCATCGTGCTGGCTGTTTGCTTAGGACTGCTTCTACTTTTAGTCGTGTCCTTCCGCATCATCTCGCGTGAGCTGAAACCCCTCAAGACGCTTGCCGGCCAGGCGGAGACCATCGCCGGAGGGGACTTCGACCAGCCTCTGCCCCAGAGCAACCGCATCGACGAAATCGGCCAGCTGGGCCACTCGTTTGGAGACATGCAGCATTCGCTGGTCAACTATATCGACGAACTCAAACAGACCACTGCGCAAAAAGCATCCATCGAAAATGAACTGAAAGTGGCCAGTGACATACAGATGAGTATGGTGCCACGCATCTTCCCTGCATTTCCTGATCGCAAAGATATTGACCTCTATGCATCCATGACGCCGGCCAAGGAGGTGGGCGGTGATCTCTACGACTTCTTCGTCCAGGATGACCGGCTCTACTTCTGCGTCGGGGATGTGTCGGGAAAAGGTGTTCCCGCATCCCTGTTCATGGCCATTACCCGCAATATGTTCCGTATCATTGCCCAGCAAGGCAATACGCCTGCAGAGATTGCCACGCAAATGAACAGTTTCCTTGCCAAGGACAATGACCAATGCATGTTCGTCACCATGTTCATCGGCATGGCCGACCTGAAAACCGGCCATCTGGACTACTGCAATTGCGGACATAATGCCCCTGTTCTGGACGGGCAGTTCTTGAAAGAACAGTATACCAATCAACCCCTGGGTCTTTGGGAAGACGATCCTTTTTATGGCGAAAGCGTAGACGATATTCGCGGCAAACAGCTTCTGGTGTATACAGACGGTCTGAATGAAGCCGAGAATGCCAGCAAACAGTTGTTCGGTAACGACAAACTCCTGGAAATGACGGCCGATATTTCACGGCTTTCATCTGTGGAAGTTATTAATAGGCTGATAAAGGCTGTTGAAGAACATCGGGCGGGTGCTGATCCCAATGATGACCTGACCCTGTTCTGCCTGAAAATCAAAGGAAACGACGCATGAGAAGAATAGCCATCCTAATGATTGCAGCCACGATGCTGATGACTGGCTGCGGCGGGAGACGGAATGTCCCTGCGCCCGTTGCATTAACGGCCGATGATCCGAAACCGGCTGTGACCGAAGAGCAGCAAACCATTCATTCCCAAGTCACTACGATGGGTAAGGTAGTGGCCGTCCGCTATGCCGACCTCTCATTTGAGACGGCCCTTCCCATTGCCTCAGTAAACGTTCACAACGGGCAGCGGGTGCGCCGTGGCCAGGTGCTGGCAGAGTTGGACAGGTTCAAGCTTGACAATGCCGTCCAGCAGCAACGGCACCAGGTGGAACAGGCCACGCTCCAGGTGGAACAGGCCCGCCTGCAGATGCAGGATGTAGTCATCGCCCAGGGCTACGACCCGGACAAAGCGGGCTCCGTGCCGGAGACCGTGATGCACAACGCCGACGTGAAATCCGGTTACGCGCTTTCCCAGCGCATGCTGGAAGCGGCGCGGTCTAAGCTGGTCGCGGCGGAACATGCGCTCACGGAAGGCGTGCTCAGGGCACCGTTCGACGGTGTGGTGGCCAATGTATCAGTTCAGGCGCACCAGCTGTCGCAGGCCGGTGAGACCGTATGCCGGGTCATCGACACTTCCGCCCTGGCCGTGGAATTCAGGGTCATGGAGGCCGACCTGGCCCGATTCCCGATGGGAGCGGAACTGACCGTTGTTCCGGTAGCGGCCAAGGGTACGCCATACCACGCGGTAGTGAGCGAAATCAACCCGGTCGTCGATGTCCAGGGTGCCGTGAGCATCCGTGCCCGACTTTCCAAGACCGACGGCCTGTTTGAAGGAATGAACGCAGAAGTCCTTCTGAAATGATGCAGCGCATACCCATACTTGCTGTTGCAGTTCTGCTGGCAGCCCTTCCGGCTGCCGGGCAGACGGTAGTGCTGGATCTGGAGCGTACCGTGAGCCTTGCCACCGGCGCATCCATCCCGGCACAGAAGTACCGGAGTCTCTACGATGCTTCTAACTTTGCCTACCTTTCCTGGGAAGCATCCCGAAGGCCGCAGTTCATGCTGGAGTCAACACCGTTGACGTACCAGCGCTATATGACGCAGCGATATCTGTCAGTAGAAGATGTGGACGTATACCGTGAGCAGCGGTATCTCTACTCTCAGGCCGGCATTTCGGTCACGCAGATTTTCGAACCGCTTGGCGGGCAGTTCTACGGTTCCACCCAGCTGGGCTGGCTGCGCACCCTGGGCAAAGGAGGCCAGTCCCAGTTCATGACGGTGCCATTTATGGTGGGCTATAAGCAGGATTTGCTGTTCTTCAATCCCCTCAAGTGGGATAAGAAGATAGAACCGCTCAAACTCACGAATGCGGAGAAAGAGCTGTCCTACTCCATCGAAACAGCCGGCGAAACGGCGGTGCAGAAATTCTTTACCCTTGCGCTCGCGCAGGACCAGTACATTATGGCGGAAGAGTATCTGGCCTCGTGCGATACCATCTTCTCCATTGCCGAGCGCCGGTACCGGATTGCAAGCATCTCCAAGGCCGAACTCGGAGTTCTGGACCTGCAGCGTGTCAATGCCAGAACGGCCTTCTCCAACGCGCGCATTGCCCGGCAGCGTGCGATGGAAGACCTGGCTGTCTATCTGGGGATGGAGAAAGGCGCGGATATAGCGCTTGTCATCCCTTCCGTTCCGTCCGGACTCACGGTAAACGCAGACGAAGCCATTGGATATGCACGGGAAAACAATCCCAATTTCATTGAGTACCAGATAGCTTTGGAAGAAGCCCGGCGCAACGCAGAAAAAGCCCGTGTGCAGAAAAATCTGAATCTGAGCCTGGATGTTAGCCTGGGCCTGAATCAGATAGCCAACAGCTTCACCGCAGCCTACTCCCATCCACCGATGCGGAACATGGCTGTAGTTTCGCTGTCGGTACCCCTTTTCGACTGGGGAAAACGCAGGCACGCCTGGGAAGCCGCCGTAAGCCGTGTGGACGCCGCCGAACGGGCAGCCGAAGAAAAAGCCCGCGACACAGAATTGGAAGTACAGCTGTGCGTGGAGGAATTCAACGAACGGCAGTCCCTCCTGGAAACAGCCCAGCAGGCCCTGGACATTGCCGATGATGTTTATACCCAAACGCTCCGGCGCTTCATCAAAGGCCAGGCCGATGTTTACAATCTGTCAATGGCACAGAGCTACTGGCAGTCGGCCCGCCAGAACCGCATCGCCAGCCTCCAGAACTACTGGCTGTCCTATTACCATCTCCGCCGCCTCACCCTCTACGACTATCAGCGTCGCCAGCCCATCCGCTACGTCAAGTAGCCGGTTACCAGATATAGGTACGCCTTTCCGGAGGCAGGTAAAGGACATTGTCACGGTCTACATCGTAGAGCTCGTACCAAAGGTCCGTGTTCATCACCACTCCGTTCACGCGCAGGCGGGCATGGGAGTGAATATCGCTGTTTACCAGGATGTTGAACTTCTGGTCATTGTACTGGACGCGCCAACTGTAAGCGTATGCTTCATAGAATTTGCGCAGTTGTTCCTTGTAATTCTCTCCGGAGAAACCCTGCGCTTCCAGACGGGCCTTGTAGGCGTCCATCACAGCCAGGAAGCCGCCCAGGTCGGCAATATTCTCGGTCTGGGTGCGTTCCCCGTCGCCGTAGGCCGAGGGGTCACGCGCCTCATCCAGCAACATGGTGCTGTAGCAACGGATGATGTTCTGCTTGCGGTCGTCAAAAGACATCTTGTCGGCCACTGTCCACCAGTTGTGCTTCCTTCCGTCCTTGTCATAGGTGCAACCATTCGTATCAAATCCATGCGTGAATTCGTGGCCGATCGTGACAAACGTCGCATAATGGAAGGCTTCGCTCACCCCTTCCTCCGGCATGATGGGAGGAAGCAGTATAGCCGGGTAAATGAGTATGCAGTTATATTGGGGAGAATACATGGCGTTCACCAATGTAAGGTCCATCGTCTGGATCTCATTGTTGCTGTTCTTGGATGCCTGGGTCAGATAGTTGGAAAACACGTCGCCTCCGCCCAGCAGGTGACCTTTGAGTTTCATGATGCCCCGGTTGCCCCGGCAAAACGCATCCGACAGGGTCTCACATCCGTCGTAGGAGGCCAGACAGTCGGTATACCATTCATCGGGATATCCCACAAACAAACTGCAAGCGTCCAGCTTTTCTATCGCATTCTTCCGGGTGGTCGCACTCATCCAGTCCACGTTTTCCATGCGTTTGCGGAGGGAGGCCTGGACTTCCTTGACGATTCCCAAATATTTCTCCTTGAGGCTCTGCGGCACAAACTGCTGGGCAAAATGGTAAGACAGGGTATAGGACAGCGTAGTCTTGGCCAGCGATTGCACGTATTCCTTGGTTAAACTCGGGACCTCGAGGGCAAAGAACATGAGATAGTCCCAGTTGTTCAAGATCATGGCATAGATTTCCTCCGGGGACTTGTTCCAAAGCGACTCCCAATACGAAGCCAGGCTGGGGTCCGTCTGGAACAGACCGGGGTCCATCCCCATCCCTTCAATGATATACTTTTCTGCCCTTGCGGCATCCCCTTTGGTAGCCAAAAGGGGTATCAGCTGGTCACTGTCTATCTCATCGGCCTGTGCAAAAGCCTGTGCAGAAGCCTGTGCAGAAGTCGTGGACGGGCGAAGGAGGCCCTCCAGATGGCCAGCCTGCCATGTGAGGGAAAGCTGGATCATAGGGAAAGGGACACCATCGGCCATCATCTTTCCGATGGCGCGGAAAGCCTCCTCCTTACTTTCCGGCTTTTGGACAGATTCTTTTTTCGCATCGATGAAGGCCATTTCCTTTTCCGGCTGACTATAGATGTTGTCCAGCAGCTCATAGAAGCGTCCGATATCCGGAACTGTTTTTTTCATCTGCTCCACACGCTGCTGCATGACGATTTCGCCATCATATATCCCGCCGATAGTCCGGGCCGGATGGGGGTCCTGCTTTTTGAGCCAGGCACCGTTACAATAATCGAAGAAACTGTCGCCGGGGTCTACGGAAACGTCCTTGCCACCGGCAAAAGCTTCAGGGGATGGACGGGTATCCTCTGCAGACGGAACCGGCCGGTCTTTCTGGCAGGCAACGGCTGCCGCCAGAAGGAAGAGGATAATGAGTTTGATAGGTTTCATGCAAACAGGGATGGTTTTCATTATTGACTCATACCGTCATAGGTCAGGACTACCGTCGCAAATTTTCTTCGCCCATTCCCGGGGTGTCATGCCGGTTATGGTAGCAAAAGTGCGGGAAAAGACTGCGGGGGAAGAAAAACCGCAAAGGGCCGAAATCTCCTGTGCCTTCAGCTGAGGATTCTCCATTTTGAGGCGTTTTGCCTCTTCGATCCGATACCGGTTCACATACTGGTAGAAGTTGCAGCCATACTCGGCACGAATGAACTGCGAAAGATAGGTGCGGTTCATGGCCAGGACTTCTCCAAGGTCGGCTAGCTGAAAATCGGGGTTAAGATAGGGTTTCTCCTCCTCCATCCACTCCTCCAATTTTTGACGTAACTCCTGATTGAGCCAGTCGCGGTGCTCCTGAATTTTTTCCTTCTCGGAGTGACGCAGCATGGTCCAGGGGTCTTTCCGGAAGAGAATCTGCTCCGTGCTGTACACGAACATGAAGATGGTGAGCCAAAGCTGTGTGAATCCGCGGGTGGGAGTGTGCGTAAGGCACATATACATATAGACCAGCCCCACTAGCACTGCCATCACCAGATAGCGTATGATCCACTCAACATCGATCTGATTCAAGGAGGAGTAATTCTCTTCGCACCAGTTGTTATAGGCCCTCATATGGGTGAATAGCAGAGCCACCAGGACAACCGGATACAGGCTGATGAGGGGCTGCAGGCTTAGCGGGATGGCATAGTCCAGGGCCACCAAAGCCAGCATGGGCAGCAGTTGCCACAGAACATTTTTCCAGCTGAGCCAGCCGGGACGCAACACCTCCGTAGGATATAATAGAAGTACCCATCCCAGGAGGTTCCCCAATAGCAGCTCCAAAGTGGTGAGATGATATGCACTCATATCCATCACCTGTTTGGGAACAGTAATGCAGAAAAGAAGATAGACGGCATCTATTACGCCCCACACCAGTAGCGTACAACCCCACGCCAGGCGGAAACGGAGGCCCTCCGCGTGCCGGAAAATAATCCATGCACTTGCCAGCGCAACGGTGACCGTACAGGCAAAGAGAGCCGGCGATAAAAAACCCTCAAAGACATCGGCCGGAATAAAATGGGCCAGCCAGAGGCTTAGTGCAACGCAGGCGCTAAGGATGGCCGAAAAGCGGATGGCAGACTGGTACTGAGTGAATATATTCATTCAAAATGGTACTGACAGTAGGCATCATCCCACAGAGGGGGGGGTGTTTTTATAAATATTAGCTGTTTTATAGTGTAAAATTAAATGTTTTTGACCAATTATCCAAATCGCTAAAGATTTCTTTTCCGGGAGGCTTTTTTTGCATTATCACTGAAAAACAATATATTTGTTTCCACAAATGGCTAAGTCTGTTTCCCATATCTCCCTCCAGGCCGGAATCAAGATTGTGGTTGTGGCTGCCGTAACCCTGGCCGCCAGCACTTTCTTCCAGCTCTATTTCTCGCATAAAGTAATCCGGAACTATGCTTCCCAGCGGGCAGCCAGTGAGCTGGACGGGGCCAGCGAAGAGATTATGGATATTGTGAACCAGACTGAAGCCGCCGTCCGCAACAGCATCTGGATTTCCGAATTGTGCCTGAAAAAAACGGACACCCTGGCGCGGATTCCGATGCGGGTGGTGCAGGACAATCCCGTGGTGACGGGATCGGCCGTGGCCCTGGTTCCGGGTTATAACAAGCGCTTCCCGCTCTATGCCCCCTATGCCATGCGGGACACTTCCCTACCGGAAGGCATCCGGCAAGTTTCCCTGGCCACCAAGGAATACGATTATCCTTCCCGGGAATGGTTCACTGAAGCTCTCGCCAACCAGGACGGCCACTGGTCGGAGCCTTACTTCGACGAAGGAGGCGGCAACCAGCTCATGACCACCTTCTCCATGCCCATAAAAGACCCGGATGGAAAAATATCCGCCGTCCTCACGGCCGATATTTCACTGGAGTGGCTCAGTTCCGTGGTTCATCAGATGAAAATGTATCCCCATGCCCAGAGCACCATAGTAAGCCGTAATGGCAACACCTTGGTCAAAGATGGGGAATGGGATGTAAACAGTGAAAAAAGCCACTTCTATTCCGAGGAAGTGCCGCGTACGGGCTGGATCCTGTCCATTACGGTGCCGGAAAGAGACCTGATGGCCGATGTCCGCTTAATCGGCCTGGGTATGGTCATGCTCTCCATTCTGGGCCTGCTTATGCTGGTCCTTATCATGAGTTTTGTGGCAAAAAGTCTGGCCAATTACCAGATGGCCCGCGAACAACAGGAACGGCTCCAAAGCGAACTTCAGATCGGCCACGATATCCAGATGTCCATGGTGCCCCAGACCTTCCCACCCTTCCCGGAGCGGACCGATCTGGATTTTGCCGCTTCCATGGTTCCCGCCAAGGAAGTGGGCGGCGACCTGTACGACTATTATATCCGCGACGAAAAACTGTTCTTCTGTATTGGTGATGTTTCCGGTAAAGGCGTTCCGGCTTCGCTGGTGATGGCCAAGACCTGCACCCTGTTCCGGGCCATTTCCCTCCACGAAAACTCCCCTGCGCGCATTGCCACCATCATGAGCAATACCCTGGCCAGGAACAACCAGAACCAGATGTTCGTAACCTTCTTCCTGGGCGTGCTGGATCTTGCCACCGGAACGGTGCACTACTGTAACGCTGGACACAATCCACCCATCATCCTTACCGATGCCATCCGCTTCTTATCCTCGGAGCCCAATCTGCCCCTGGGTGTTCTGGAAGATTTCGAGTTCCAGGAGCAGGAGGTGGTCATGCAGTACGACGATGCCCTCTTCCTCTATACCGACGGCCTGACGGAGGCCGAAGATGCCTGTTCCCAGCAGTTCGGCGAGGAGCGGATGCAGCAAGTCCTGCACGGACGCCGCCCTTCTGCAGAGCATTTGCAATCCATGCAGGACGCTGTCAGCAAGTTCGTGGGCGACGCTCCTCAGAGCGACGACCTCACCATGCTATTCATCCATTATTTAGGCAAGGCCGATACCTCCAAGGCAGGCCGATAAGCGGAGTTGGCCCGGTAGTGCGGGGCATAGAGGGACTCTATCACCAGCACGGGGGCCTGGAATTGACCGGCCTGCTGGACGTAGAATTCTTCGGACAACTCCGTATTCTCCTCCGGATAGGAATCGAAATAGAATTCGGTGCAGGAAGGTTTCACATTCCTGTAGCCCTGCGGCACAAATTTCCAGCTGCTGCGTCCCATGGGACGGTAGAAGCTATAACCAATATGGCCCGACAACTGGTACACCGGCTGCAAGGTGGCTTCCCGACCGGCCGTGAGCTTCACGAAACTGCGGTTCTCGGCGTTCCAGATCACATAATCCGCCACAATCCTGTCGCCCACCGACACAGGGTCTCCGGGCTTGATTTCCACCCCGTCCTTATAGAACTTCCGCTCAATCTTGAAGCCGTTGCCGGCAGCCTTCACTTTCTGGAACGGCGCCTGGTAGGTGGCGGACAGCGCCAGCACCCGCGTATTCAAAACGGCCTGGGAACCGTCCAGAATGGAGGTAATGGCATCGATATAGGCCGGTTCGGTATCCCACTTCTGGGTCTCCTTCTGCAGCATGAGCCACAGGCGCACGCCATCCGCTATCTTGGAAGAAGTCACAACATCGGCCTTCTTCTTATTGGTAGGAAGGCTTACTTCCTCCACTGAACCCATCAGGTCGCACAGCAGGGCATGGGCATAGGCTTCGCTTTCCATGAGCCCGCGCCAAGGCATCACGGCGTTGGGATAGTACCAGCCGCCGTCGCGATGCTCCACGGCGTATTCCATCAGGGACAGGATATCGGCCTTCATGGAAGCCTGCAGGCGGGCCTTGGTGCCAAATTTCACGCCCCAGGCCTGGGCCAGTTCCACACCGCCATCGCGCTCCAACAGGCCCTTTAGGGTAAGGAGCCGGCGACTCTTGGCCAAAATCTGGCCCTGCAGACCGCGTCCGTCCTTCTTGGAAGGTACCAGGTAATCCTTGGCCCACTTCTGGAAGGCCGTCCAACGCTTCTTTTCCGTGGCCGATACCGGCTTCACCGTGAACGGAACCGCCGGATAGAGGGAACGGATGTGCAGGTATTGAGCATCCGAAATGCCGCCCCGCCAGTACGGGAAATCGTCGTCGAACTGGCTTACATCCAGGAATTCTACAGCGGAGACCATGTCCGGAACCTCGAAGCCGCGGTCACGCAGCTTGGCAAAACGTTCCAGCAGCACAGCCGTAATGGCCGGCGACGACCTCATCCCCTCGAACCAGCCAAATCCTCCGTCATCGTTGTGGCAGGCCAGAATCTTTTCAAGCAATTCTTCGTCTGAAGGAGATCCTTCGCTTCGCTCAGGATGACAAGCAACACGGCTGGCCATCAGTCGGATATACCAGGCTTCGGAGAGGGATAGGACGTCTTTTCCGGAGGGATCTACGTGGGAAGGAATGGCCTCATGGACCATATCCAGGATGGAAACTTCCTTCAAGGAAGCGCTCGAACCCGGCACATTCACAAAGCGGGAACGCAGGGCGGAAAGCAGGGCCTCCCGGTCTTCCCCGTCGTGCAGCACGGCCGAATGGGCCTCTACCAGCGCCTGGGAGGGCGTATACACCGGTACGGTGGCCTTCACGGCATCGGAGAAATCGGCCGCCTTGAAGGAGGCGATCAGCTCCAGCGGGTAGTAGCCCTCCGCCGTCATGCGGAAGCGATGGGTTACGGTTTCGCGCGGGTTCACCGTAATGGGAATCTGCTGGCTGGTGGACCCTGCCTGAAGGGCCATTACGCCCGAAACAGGCTCATCCACAGCGCTGGACACGGTCACTGCTGCTTCATACACATCGCCCCTATAAAGGTAACGCGGCTCCAGCAGCGATACTTTCACCGGCAACCACACTACCATCTCCTGCTCCACTGTGGCGCTACGCATCTGAGCATCGTGCGCGAGTGCACGCACATAATAAGTGGAGAGCTTGTCCGAAGTACGGAAGCTGAATGTCAGTGTACCGTCGGCCGAAGGACGCAGATGAGGTTGGAAAGTGAGGGCCGATGCAAAGTCGCTGCGGATCTTCACGTCTGTGAGGTCGGCGGCTTCATCGGAGGCCATCTCATCCTCCTGCAACACCGTTGACTCTTTCGCCAGCATTGGTACAGGTTCGGCCACCATCCTGTCCACACTCCGGGCAGTGGCGCCCTTCACATTGGCGCCGTATGCGACGATCGGTCCGTCATAACCTCTCGGTTTGCCCACGCTGCCGCAGGATTCAATCACATACAGACGGTCCACGGAATAATCCCTGGTGCTGGTGCGGGACCAGTAATTGGATTCAATGGCATCCAGGCTCTTGTCCCAGGCTGCCACCAGTACTTCGGCATCCGGGGCCGTCTTCAGGGTGAAGCTGTACTCTGCGCCAGGATAGGCCTTGTCCTGGAAACGGGTATACTGCAAGGGCATGGTATAGCGGTCTTTTTCGCGCCGATACTGCTTGTCGTGGCATACGGAACGACCGTCCAGGAAATAGAACACCTGCAGGCGCACGGCATCCGGATAGGCGTCCTTGTAGGGGAACGACAGGTTCTCCAGCGTACCATCGGCCACCTTCAATTTCTTGGTTTCCAGCACTTCGCCATCCTTACCGTACAGCAGCACCATGGCATAGGCCGTTCCCTCCGAAGTGCCCACGCGGGCCTGGATGGACCCGCCGGCAGCCACGGTGAGCGGTCCGGGGATGAACACCCGGGCGGCCTGCGGCATAAGGCTATTGCTTTCCGGCGGAATGCAGAAAAGCAGCATCTCTTTTTCGTTCTTCAATTCCGAACCGTCTTTCCGCCGGGCCGATACTTCCGTAAGCACGCGGTAGAACCCTGCGCCGGGCAGTTTCAGCTGAACCTGGCCGCCGGAAGGGATTTCGCCGGAAGTGAGTACGCTGTCATCGGCCTTTAGAATCTGATACTTAACGGGAATGGGAACGGTATTGCCCTGACCGTCGCAGGCATCCAGCGTCATATCCAAATCCGTGCTGAGGATAATATGACGAGGCTTGTTCTGGGGCCAGTAGATTTTATCGGAATCGCTCTTCAGGACAAGGTCGGCCGTTGTGGCGCTTCCGGCCACAGAAGCACTTACGGTTAATTCCTCGCCGATATAGACGCCGCGGTTGAACAGCCGCGTTTCGCCGGTGGCGTCCGTTACATTCACCTCCACGTGATAATAGCCTTTGCTACGGGCCGGGAAGGTGAATTGGAAACGGTTATTCTCATCCACCGGAACATCCTCTTCCTTTATAACCTGGTCATAGTAAAGGACTCTGGCGGCAATCCGTGCGCCGCTGAGCGGATGGCCGGAATAGCTCTCCAGAGCGCCGCTCACGGGAACGTCGTCGCCCACCAGATACAGATCCTTGGCTTTGTCCCAGCTTAAATCGAACGTAGGAAGGACAAATTCGTCTACGGTGAAGGAGGTGGAGCCCAAGTTATTGACCACCAGTTGGAAGCGGCCATTGCGAAGGCCTCTGGGCAGCTCGAATTGCCCGGAAACCGCACCGAATTCATTGGTGGTGAGATTCTGGCTCTCTATGTCGTTGCCTTCAGAATCCCTCAGCCGGACGGTCACGGCTTTGTCCTTGCAAACCTCCAGCGACAGGGCCGGGTTGCCCTGGTACACCACCGCCTTGAAGCGCACTGTGTCGCCGGGCCGATAAGCGCCCTGGTCCTTATAGATAAGGCAGCGGATGCCGTTGAAGGAATACGAATAACTGGATGTGCCATTACCGGCCCTGACCCTGTACGACTTACGGTCTCCGCTCACGGCTTCCAGTTCCAGATACGCATCCGATTTTTCTATCTGGCGGACCATCGCTTTGGGCAGCGGCGTAAAGCCGTCCAGACGCATACTGCTGGAAGCCAGCTCTTTGTTATCTTTCATCAAACGCAGCGTCACCCTGGATAGCGGGATGCCGGTCTTGTAATCGGTCACATAGACGCACTGTCCGCGGCTGTCCGTGCGGGAGGCGATGGACAGCGTATACTGAGTGTAGGCGTCGCTGTCGCTGAGGTTCCCGCTAACGGCCTCTACGCGGTAATCGCCATCGGCCAGTTTGGGCAGGGGAAGCAGCAGGCTGTCCCTCACGTAGAAACTGCCCACTGGATTCACGGCTTTCCAGGTTTTGAGGGTTTTTCCGTCGTGGGTAAGCGTCACTTTGGCCTCTTTCAGGTTCCGGAAAACGATGAGGGCATTCTTTTCCTGGAACCATACCGTTATATCTTTGTCCGTGAGGTTGTCCACCAGATTCTCGGCTACGGTACAGCCGGCAGCTATATCGGCCTCCGTGCCTTTGTAGGCCTTGCGCTCTTTCTCCAGCGCCCGGGCTTCCTCGCACAGGGCTTCGTACTCTTTCCCTGAAGCTTTCGCTGCATCCAGATCGATCTTCTTCATGGACAGTAAATCGGCCTTCGGATACACGGAAACGGCTTTTCCGTTGTATTCGTCGGCCAGTGCCCGCAGGGCCCGACGCCTTTTCTCCTTGTCTACTTCGTTCCGGTAGTTCCGGTTAATCACATAGTATTTCAGCGCGGCCTCGTTGGGGTAACGATCCTTCACCAGCGGCTGGAGCATCTGGTACATGGTGTCGTCCTCCACCTGTATATAATAGCGGTCCTTAAGCAGGCGCCAGAGCACATATTCCTTGTCCGAGCTTATGTATGGCGTGAGCCGGCCACCCAGATAGTTGCTGACATCGCGGTAAAATGCCGGGTTGTAGCCCTGGAAGCCTTCCGAATTGGCCTGCACGAAAGCCCAGAGGGCATCGGTGGAGGCATGCTTCCAACGGTTCATCCAATGGAAGGTGACCATGGGTTCGTCGAAGGCCTTCACTTCTGCAGCCAGATTATCGTACAGCTGGTCCCGCTGCTTCCAGTCGCGGCGCTGCACGGTGGTCACATAGGCCGTGGCGGCATCGTAGAAGTCCACGGGGAGGTGCTTCTGAATGGCTTCCTCCTTGATCTGAGCCAAAAGGTCGGCCTCCAGCTGGGGCCTGTCGGCCTTCTGGGCATCCTCGTACTGTTTCCAGAGGTTGGTAAGGATGTGACCGTCAGACATGGACTGGGCATGTGTTACGGCACCGGCGCACAGCGCCAGCAACCAGGTGAATAGGATGCGTTTCATAGACAATCATTTTTTTCACGCTAGTAGTAGTTCAATTATTGTGCCTTATCCTTCCCGGCAAAAAGGGGCAGGGCTTCGGCCACCACGTAAGTGCTGCCGCCGATGTAGATGAGCGGCGATGCCGGTTTTTCGGCCGATGCACTGCGGTTAAGCTGCTGAGACAACGTATGTGACAGGGCTACAGCCATTTGCACGGCTTGCCGGACGGAGGTGAAGGCATAAGTCCGGGAGGATCGGCCCAGATGGAAAAAATCGTTGAAGCGGCGCAGGAGTTCATCGGCCTGCAGAGCCCGGGGGGTATCCGGCGCTGTAAATATATAGGTGGCGTTTTTGGGCATCAGCGGCAAAATGGCGTTCAGGTCTTTATCGGCCATGATTCCATAGACGATAATGAGCGAGGAACACACGCCTTCGTCCAGTAACTCCTGCATTTGCTGGAAGTTGTACTGCAGGGCGTGGGCGTTGTGGCCTATATCCGCTATCACCAGCGGCTGGCTGGAAAGGCGCTCCCATCGGCCGTGGAAGTGCATGTCGCGGGCGGTATGGATGATGCCTTCCTGCACGGCGTCCTTTTTATTCAGGGCTTCAAAACCCGGCAGGCCCCGCAGGATGTCCACGGCGGCCAGCACGGTGCGCAGGTTCTTTACCTGGGCCTTTCCTTGCAGGTCCATTTGCCGGAGTAGGGTCTCCGAACGGCCCCACAGGGATGGTTTTAATCTGTCGGCATACTCCAGGGGGCAGAACATCCAGGACTTTTCGGCAAAGACGGAACCTGTTTCGGGCAGGCTCTCCCCTACCAGCGCCGGAACGCCTTGCTTGAAAATGCCGGCTTTCTCTTCGGCAATCTGTTGCAGGGTGTTGCCCAGGAGGTCGCAATGATCCAGGCCGATGGAGGTGACGATGGTGAGGCTGGGCTGTTCCAGGATGTTGGTGGCGTCCAATCGGCCGCCCAAACCCGTTTCTACCACGGCTACGTCCACGCCTTCATCGGCGAACCAGCGGAAAGCCAGGCCGGTGGTGATTTCGAAGAAGGAGAGATCGTGCGCGATAATCCAGTTCATCCACTGCGTAAGGAATTGGAACACATACTCTTTGGGGATTTTTTGACCGCCCACACGCATCCGCTCCCGGAAATCCAGCAAGTGCGGAGAAGTGAAGAGTCCAGCCTTGAGGCCGCAGGCTTTGCAGGCCGATGCCAGCATGTTGGCTACCGAACCTTTCCCGTTGGTGCCGGCGATGTGGATGCTGCGGAATTGGCGCGAAGGGGTGCCCAGCGCCTGGTCGAAGTCGCGCATCCTGTCCAGGCCGGGTTTGTATGCCCCGGTGGTGAACCCATCCTTCTGCACCGAAGGAAAACGGTGGAAAATATCCTGCACCAGCTTCAGATAGCCGGTTTCCGAGTAGTTAGTATCCATTTCTGTACAAAGATAATAAAAACAATGGATTCGCGGGGTGTTGTCTTTCTACTGTTTTTTCATTAAATTTGAACCATGACAGATATGCTGCACTGCAATTATATCATCGACGGGGTCCAGATGGCACTGTCGCCGCTGCGGATGCTGCGCGAATGCAGCGTGGAACCGCCGCTGGAGCCGGACGGAGATCCGGATACCCTGGCCGATGAACAGCTGGACCTGAAACCGGACAACTACTGCTTCCAGGACAACCAGGTGGAAGAGTATGCCCGATTGCTTCCCGTCAAGCGGACTTTCCCGCTGGCGTTTGCCGGGCCCTACACGGCCGGAAAGGTGGCACAGGCCCTGCTGGATGCCATCTGGATGAGCGGCCACTTCCGTCTGGGAGACCTTAGTCTGAAGGCCGAATGGCGCTGGAACCACAAGTCCATGGGCCACGCCTCCGCCTTCTACCATTCGGTGGAAAGCGCCTGCTCCTATCTGGATGCCCTGGGCCTGAAACTGGACCAGTTCGGTTTATGCAACGGACAGCCGGCCGTGGCCTTCAAGGCCGGCACGGTGGCCGAAGAAGACGCCGTGGACGAGGAAACCTCCCTGTTCCGGGAACTCCCCTACCGTACAGCCAATCCCCGCATTTCACGCAGGCGCAAGGCGCCCGGAACCCTGCTTCCGGAGCCTGGTGACTGGCTCATCTACATTCCCTTCGACCCCTGTGATTACCGCTTGGGCGGCAGCGCTTTGGCGCAAGCCCTTGGCGTGCAGCCTTCCACGCCGCCGGACGTAAGCGACGCCGACTATTTCATCGACTGCTACGAAGTGGTGCGGGAACTGGTGGAAGACGGCATTGTAAAAGCCGGCGCCACGGTGGGCGACGGCGGCCTCATGGCTTGCCTGCAGGCCATGACCGCTTCCGGCACGGGCGCCGATATCAGCATCCGGAACATCTGCAAGGCATACGGCGACGAAACCCAGGTACGTGTCCTCTTCGCGGAAGTCCCTGGCGTGGTGTTGCAAATTGCCGATATCGACTACGATTATATAGACGCGGAACTCATCCTGCAGGATGTTGTGTATTATCCTATCGGCCACCCCAGTACCGCGCATAGCGGCGTGCGCCTGACAGAAAGCGTTGAAATCCCGCAAATCCTTGAATCCCTGTTAAATACCCTGGAGGGCGAAGATTAATGGCCAAGATTTTCGTTTTAGACACCAACATCATCCTTCACGACTACCAGAGCGTGAAGCAGTTCCAAGACAACGACATAGTGATTCCCATGGCCGTGGTGGAGGAACTGGACAAGTTCAAGAAGGGAAACGATGCCCTGTCGTTCAACGCCCGCGCCTTCATGCGGGAAATCACCAAGCTCACGGACAAATACAAGATGGGCAAACGTGGTTTTCCTCTGGGTCCCGGCCTGGGCTTTATCAAGATTGAACCTAACCACCCCTTTGCACCGGAATTCCAAGACCTTTTCAGGGACGATATCCAGGACCACCGCATCCTGGCCACCGCCATGTGGGTGCGGGACAACAATCCCCGCCGCTTCGTGGCCCTGGTCACCAAGGACATCAACCTGCGCCTGAAAGCCAAGGCGGCCGGCATGGAAGTACAGGACTACCTCCGAGACCGCCTGGACGACGAAGTGACGGACAGCCTGGAGCGCGAGGTCATCCAGATGGATGCCACCTCCGAGGCCGTCCAGCGCCTGGCCTACGGACAGGACAACTTCATGGACTGGAAAGAAATATCGGCCAAGGAGCCCACCCCTAATCAGCTATATATATTTAATATGGGCGGCGACAATGTCTGCGCCCGCTACGATGCCATCCGCAAGCAGATCGTGCTGGTTCCTACCCGCCAGGCCTGCGGCATCAAGCCCCGCAATACTGAGCAGAAGTTCGCCCTGGATGCCTGCCTGAACAAGAAGATTCCGCTGGTATCCCTCACCGGTGGCGCCGGAACCGGCAAAACCCTGCTGGCCCTGGCCGCCGCCATGGAACTGGCCGATGAATACGACCAGATTATCCTCTCCCGCCCCACCGTGGTGCTGGGTGGCCAGGATATCGGCTTCCTGCCCGGCGACCAACGAAGCAAGATGAGCCCTTACGTCCAGCCACTCATGGACAATCTGGACGTAATCAAGCGCTGCTTCCGTCCCGGCAGCAAACAAGTCCAGCGGATCGAAGCCATGCTCCGGGAAGAACGCCTGCTAATCTCGCCGCTGGCCTATATCCGCGGCCGTTCCCTGGGAAAGGTGTATTTCATTGTGGACGAGGCCCAGAATCTTACCCCTCATGAGGTGAAGACCATCATCACCCGTGCCGGTGAAGGCACCAAGATGGTATTCACCGGCGATATCTTCCAGATAGACCAGCCTTACCTGGACCAATGGTCCAACGGTCTCACCCACCTGGGCGAAAAGATGAAAGGCCAGGCCCTTTTCCAGCACGTCTTCCTACGAAAAGGCGAACGCTCCGAACTCTCCGACATGGCCGCCAAGCTCCTGTAGCCCCGGCGTGGCTGTCAAGTCCCTCCCCCGAGGGGAGGGGTTTCGGGTGGGGGTAACGTGGACAAAAAAAGGTTGTGGCCCAAGTGGGTCACAACCTTTATCATACGAAGCAAATAGGGCCGGCCCTATTTGCTTTGTGTGATCTGGGCTTGGGCAGCGGCTAAGCGGGCGATGGGCACGCGGAACGGGCTACAGGACACATAGTCGATGCCGATGGTGTTGAAGAACTCGATGGACTTGGGATCGCCACCGTGTTCACCGCAAATACCACACTGGAGGTCCTTGCGGCGGCTGCGGCCCTTGTCCACACCAATCTTCACCAGCTGGCCCACGGCCTTGGTGTCGATGGTCTGGAAAGGATCGGCGTCCAGGATCTTGTTGCCGAGGTAGTCGCCCATGAAGGTGCCGATATCGTCGCGGCTGAAGCCGAAGGTCATCTGGGTGAGGTCGTTGGTACCGAAGCTGAAGAACTGGGCTTCGCGGGCCATACGGTCGGCGGTGAGGGCAGCACGAGGAATCTCGATCATGGTACCGAACTGGTAATCCAGGAGAGCACCCTGCTGGGCCTGGACTTCGGCCTTGATCTTCTCGCAGATAGCCTTCTGGAAGCTGAGCTCACGGGCGCTGATGGTCACGGGGATCATGATTTCCGGATGCGGGTGCAGGCCTTCCTTCTGGAGTTCGGCGGTGGCGGTGAAGATAGCACGGTACTGGGTTTCGGCGATGAGCGGGAAGCTCACGTGCAGACGCACGCCGCGGTGACCCATCATAGGGTTCACCTCGTGCAGGCTTTCGCCGCGCTTCTCCACTTCCTTCACGCTGATACCCAGATCCTTGGCGAGTTCCTTCTTCTTGTCTTCGCCCTGAGGAACGAATTCGTGCAGCGGCGGATCCAGGAGGCGGAACACAACGGGCTTGCCGTCCATCACGCGGAGGGTCTCCTTAACGGCGGCCTTCATGAAGGGCTCCAGTTCGGCCAGGGCCGACTTGCGTTCTTCGTCGGTGTCGCAGAGGATCATCTTGCGGAGCTTGGACAGCGGCAATTCGCTGTTGCGGCCGTAGAACATGTGCTCGATACGGAACAGGCCGATACCCTGAGCACCGAACTTGAGGGCGCGGGCGGCATCTTCCGGAGTATCGGCATTGGTGCGGATACCCAGCTTGCGGAATTTGTCGCACATGGTCATGAACTTGGCGAAGAGCGGGTTCTCACTGGCGTCCATGGTTTCGATGGCGCCTTCGTATACCAGACCCTTGGCACCGTTCAGGGACAGCCATTCGCCTTCCTTGAAGGATTTGTCGATGCCGGCGAACTTCACGGTCTTCTCCTTGAAGTTGATCTTGAGGGCGTCGCAGCCCACGATGCAGCACTTGCCCCAACCACGGGCCACCAGGGCGGCGTGGGAGGTCATGCCGCCGCGCTCGGTGAGGATACCCACGGAGGCGTGCATACCGTCGATGTCTTCGGGAGAGGTCTCTTCACGGACCAGGATGCATTTCTTGCCGGCCTGGTTGTACTTGATGGCGTCTTCGGAGGTGAAGACAATCTGACCCACGGCACCGCCCGGGGAAGCGGGCAGACCCTGTGCCAGCACGGAAGCCTTCTTCTCGGATGCGGGATCCAGGATGGGGTGCAGAACCTCGTCCAGCTGGGCGGGGGCTACGCGCATCACGGCGGTCTTTTCGTCGATGAGGCCTTCGTCTACCATGTCAACGGCCATCTGCAGGGCGGCCAGGCCGGTGCGCTTGCCGATACGGCACTGCAGCATCCACAGCTTGCCTTCCTGGATGGTGAACTCGATGTCCTGCATGTCCTGGAAATGCTCTTCCAGATGTTTGCGGATGTCGTCCAGCTCTTTGTAAACCTCCGGCATGGCGGTTTCCAGAGAGGCCAGGTTCTTATTCTTTTCGCTCTTGGTAGCTTCGTTCAGGGGGTTGGGGGTACGGATACCGGCCACCACATCTTCGCCCTGGGCGTTGATGAGCCATTCGCCATAGAACTTGTTGTCGCCGTTGGCAGGGTTACGGGAGAAAGCCACACCGGTAGCGGAGGTGTCACCCATGTTACCGAACACCATGGACTGGACGTTCACGGCGGTGCCCCAGTCGTCCGGAATGTGCTCGATCTGACGGTAGCGGATGGCGCGTTTGCCGTTCCAGCTCTTGAACACGCCGCCGATGGAACCCCAAAGCTGGGCCTTTGCATCGTCCGGGAATTCTACGCCCAGGACTTCCTTGATGCGCACTTTGAAAGCCTCGGCGAGGTCTTTCAGCTGGTCGGCGTTGAGCTCGGTGTCGCTCTTATAACCGTTGGCCTTCTTGACATCCTCCATCATGCGGTCCAGCTGCTGGCGGATACCCTGGCCGTCGGCGGGCTCGATGCCTTCGGCCTTCTCCATCACGACGTCACTGTACATCATGATGAGGCGGCGATAAGCGTCGTACACGAAACGGGGGTTATTGGTCTTCTTGATGAGACCGGGGATGGTCTTGGAGCACAGGCCGATATTGAGGATGGTGTCCATCATGCCCGGCATGGAGCTGCGGGCGCCGGAACGGCAGCTGACGAGGAGGGGATCGTTCTCATCGCCGAACTTCTTACCCATGATCTTCTCAGTGGCTTCCAGAGCAGCAGCTACTTCGGCCTTGAGTTCAGGAGTGTAGCCACCACCCAGACGGTAATACTCCGTGCAGCACTCAGTGGTGATGGTGAAGCCGGCGGGCACGGGCATGCCCAGGAGGTTCATCTCGGCCAGGTTGGCGCCTTTGCCACCCAGCAACTCTCTCATCTTGCCATCGCCCTCGGCGTGCTTGCCACCGAACCGATAGACTCTTTTCTTGTGTTGTGCCATGTTTGTCTAGATTATAGTTTATAAGAATATTTAAATATTTATCGTCACAAACATGCAAATATACAAAAAAAAAGTTAACCTTTCCAACCGGCGATGTCCCAAGGTGAAAATTCGTAAGTTAAAGGCCGATGATAACAAGCCTCATAGCAGGCCTTCCTGGCCTGATAATCGGCCTCACAAAGGGCGAAGCTGTTCTCCCTTACGGAAAGGGCCGGATCCGGAAACAGCGGGTCCAGTACATGCAGCACCAGTTTCACCTGGCAGAATTCGGCAGTCTGGTCTTCCGGAAGGTCTGTCATTTCCACAAAAGTGGGTACGACAGGCACACCGTACTGTGCGGCGAAGAGGAAGGCCCCGCGTTTCTGCGGACGGGGTTTCCGGTAATTGAACCACATTTCCTGTTCCGGATAGACGAGAATGAAGTGATTGGCGTCCAGGTGTTTACGCATGAGCGTGCGGAAAGCGCCGTTCATATAGGACGGTTCCTGGATAAGGGGAATCACGTCGATGTTCCGTAGCACGAAGCCGTTGAGCCCCGGCATCACGAAGTTGGTGCCCTGGCTGATGGCCGCCAACCGGCCATGGCCGGAGAGGCGGGCCAGGGTGCGGTGCACGCCGTTGTCGAAGGGGTTGAAGTGATTGCTGGTCAAAAAGGCCGGTCCCTGCAGGGCCTGCAGCTTCTCCAGCCCCACGATTTCATTCACGCCATCGCTATAACGCCGGATCCAGTGGTCCACGATGGCACGCGCCGCCAGGTTCTTGAGCCGGAAACCGAGGGTGTCCAGTTTCGCCACATAGTCCAGGATATCGGCCTTCAGGGCCTCCGGGCTCCACTGGGGGTCGAAGGGCTCGGTTTTGTCGTTGAATCGGCCTTCCTCTACTGCCCGACGGATGTTTTCGATGGCCTGCGCCCGGCCGGGAGTCACTAAGAGCATAGGCGGAGGGCCGGCGTTGCCTGGATGAGGGTACGGAACGAGACCGGCGCTTTGGTGAGCCGGGCTGCCATGCGGATAAGCCGCTTAATCGCGTCTTTATAGTTTTTCATGGCCGATGCATTTTGCAGGAAAGCCTTCTGCTTGGCGCGGATTTCGGCCTCGTAGCCCGATGTAGCGGCATATTTCCAGAAAATAGTATCATAGGGAACGCTCTCGTTGAGCCACGGCTTGGAGGCCAGGTTGAAGTGGACAATCTGCGGGTTGTCCATGAAGCGGAGGCACTCGGAAGGCATGGCATTCCAGTCCGGATCCAGGTAATGGATGCCCTGCCAGCAGAGGGTGTTCAGGTAATCCTGGTCGGGGGCCACGGTTTCCAGGCCGTAGCGTTCCACCCAATCCAGGAATCGGCCGCTCAGGTTCACCTCCCGTAAACGCTTGCAGTTCAATAGCAAAACACCGGAATTGACGTAATTGTGGTGGTCAACGCCCACATAAGTATCTATATAATGCATAAAAGGGCCGATTTTCTGGATGGAATAGTCGGCCACGGCACCTAACAATTTGTTACCCAGCGGTTCCCGATACAAACGGGAGATATCGCCGGGGACAACCAGATCGGCATCCAGGTAGATGGCTTTGTCATATTGAGGGAATAAAGCGGGGATAAACAGACGAAAATAGATGGTGAGCGAAGCAAAAGCGCCAAAACAGTGCTGTTCCAGTTTCTGGACGGCCGGCAATTTGCGCATCAATTCAGAAAGCGGATAGAATTCCACCTGAAAACCCTCCCGGGAAAAGCACGAAAGGCGGTCCCGATTCTGGGCCGAAATGTCGTCTGTGAGCACGTGAATACGGTATTGGTAGTCCTGGGAGGCGTTTTCCCGGATAGAGTTGATAGCAGTAGCAAGGAACGGCGAGTAGGCGTCGTTCACCGAAAAAAAGACAGGAATGACCGTGTTTTTCATGACAATCTTTTCATTTGGTTACGCTGCAAAATTAGAGGAAGGGCCCATTCTGGAGAAAAAAATGTCGTAGGGACGAACGTTTAGGGGCTAAAACCGCATATTTGGGACGAAAGTGACAATTTTGGGACGAATTAAATATTTTTATTATCTTTGTCCCAACAAAAAAGTGACCGATGACACCAATTGCCCGTACTTTCTACAAAATGCCGTCCAACGTGCTGTTCTTTACCGTTGTTCCCATTTTCTATTTCCTCTTCGTACTGGCATACGACCCCTTCCACATCTCTGAGTTTTTGGCAGTAGGGCAAGGCCGATACACCCTTAACTTATTGATTTGCAGCCTAATTGTATTGGGAGTTATGGCCCTCTCCCGCATGCTGCTCTACCTCTTGCGAAGGGTGCTGGACCTGGGCTGGTCACTCTATATTCTATGGTGCGTAGGGGAAGTTGTGACGTGCGGATTACTCATGTCCATCCCTATGGGCATCGGCTGGGCCGGTGTCAGAACCTATTTTTCCACCATGTCGCTCTGTGTGCTGTATACGGCAGGGATTCTGGTCTTCCCCTTGTCCATCCTCACCCTGGCCATCCAGATTTTCGTACTGGAAAGAAGGCCCACCATGGCTCCCCTGGTGGACGAACGCACCCTGATCCGCTTCTACGACGAACAAAAACGGCTCAAACTGGCCGTCTCCGCCGAGGCTATCCTTTATATTGAGGCCGACGACAACTACGTGCACATCGTACACCTGGACAACGGGCGTGCAAGAGACTATACCCTACGCTCTTCCATGAGGGCCTTGGAGGAATCCCTGGCCCGCCACGGACTGGTACGCTGCCACCGTTCCTTCTTCATCAACGCCAGCCATGTGGATCTGCTGCGAAAAGACGCCAACGGCTATGCCATGGCCCAGCTGGACAAGGATGGAGTAAAGCCCATTCCTGTCTCCCGCCGCTACTACGATGCTGTAATCGCCTTGCTATAAAGACATTAAAGTTACAATCTATAAATTAAAAATATTTAATTGAATTAAATTGTAAGAAACCTTTGTTTTGCAGATAAAAGATTGTAACTTTGCTCTCGGACACTGAAAGCAATTTCATGTCCATTTGTTAAGTTCGTTTTATATACCGAGCGGCACCCTTGGGGAGGGGTGCCGCTCACCTTTAATACAGGGGCTCTGCCCCCCTCATACACCCCCGCGGCTCCCAGCCTAGTATGTCTACGGGACAAGCCCCCTTTCCACCTTCTGAGCGGAGGCACGTACCTACCCCTATCCGGAAAATATGGATCATTATCAGAAGTTGGTGTCCCAGGTCTGTAAAAATCGGCCGACCTGCGACGTTAGAACGCACAGAAGCTTGATTGCCGTTGCAGGTCACAGAAAAAATGTGGACCTGCAACACAAAAGAATGGATTCTGTGTTGGATTGCACATCCTTCGGTGAGGGCTTAATCATTCTTTTATTTTATCCACAATAGGGAAAGAAAGAATGCGGTATAACCGACTGATTGACAGGCGTATACAGAAATCAATCGTTCGTTTTTTGAACGATTGATTTTTATAAATTGCTGATAGACAGAGAGTTGCGCCGCATTCGATTATTGGGCGAAGCAGTCTAAAACGGGGGTGGGGGCGCCGGAGGTGGTGAAGGCGCCTTGATCGTAGGCGCCCCAGGGGCTGGTTTGGGTGGTGCCGGTGTATTTGGAGAGTTCGGCGGGAAGGGAGTAGATTTCCGGACGCCAGGAACCGTCAGTTTCGGGCTCCCAGTAGAATACGCCGGCGCATTTTTCAATCTTGGAAGCTGCCTCCACGAAGGATTTCAGCAGGGACTTGGCGGTGGATTCACTGGCAAAGCTCTTTACGCCTACCTCGGCCACCATTACGGGGACGTTGTAGGTGGCGATGACCGACTGGATATAAGCCAGGGCATATTGGTTAACCTCGGTGGGAGTGAGCGTTTTTTCCTTGCCGTCTATCCAGATTTTGCTCTCGTACTGCGGATAGTGTGAGAATGCGATCATGTCGAACTTGCCGCCTTTGGCTTTGAAATCGGCCAGCCACATGGGGTTGCTGTAGGAAACGCTGGAGTAGGCGTTGTTCAGGTGCGGCATTACGTAGGCTTGGGGATAGACGGATTTGGCGGCATCGTAGCCGGCATTGTACAGCGCCACGAAGTTGGTAAGGTCTATTTGCTCGTTCTTCCAAATGGCATCGCCGGCAGGAGACAGCATGCCATTACGGGTTTCGTTGCCGATCTGAATCCAGTTCACATCTACTCCGGCGGATTTCAAGGCCTGCAGCACTTCTCGCGTATGGCCGCTGACGTGAAGAGCCATTTTATCTTTGTCGGAGGCATCGGCGGCCCAGGCGGCCGGAATCTTCTGACGGCCTGGATCGGCGAAGAAGTCGCTGTAGTGGAAGTCCACCATCAGAAGCATGCCGGCGGCTTTCACCTTTTTGGCAACGGCCACCACATCGTCCTTCCCGCTCCAACCTTTATAAGGATCCACCCACACGCGCAGGCGGACGGCATTGAAACCGCCGTCTTTGAGCACATCCAGCAGCGGAGCTGCCGTACCGTCCTTCTTCTTCCAAGTGCGCCCGCCGGCCTCCATTTCGGAAGCCCAGCTGATATCGGCCCCCTTGGCAAAGGAGCTCACATCCGGGGTGTCGGGACCGGGATCGGGGTCTACGGGCTTTTCTTTGGAGCCACAGGAGACAAAGGCGAACAGCGCCACCAGGAGTGCAAATTTCTTCATGGCTGCAAGTTAGCCAAATTTGCCGATATTTCAAAAGGGACTAACGGTACAGCTCCCGCAGCACTGCCAGCGACTTCACCTGGATGGATTGCTCCGTATGGTAGGAAAGGTACTGCAGCAGGCACTCACAAAGAGCATTGCGGCTGGTGCCATTGAGCGGAACCAGCATGCTGGGGCCGAAGTCCAGCTCCAGGAAAGGTTTCAGCTCCTGCAGGTGTTCCCGGGCGAAAGGCGCAATATCGTCGAAAGAAGGCCGAAAACCCAATGCGCTTGACAACTCCAGCAGGAAGCGGATGTGGAAGTTGGAGAAATCGGCCTCCAGGGCGTTCAGCGTGAGGATGGAACCTACGCACCAGTCGAAGAGACCGTCCTCGTTGGCGCCGTCCCGCAGGGTGCGGAACAGCACTTCCGACAAGAAGAGCGTCATGCTGTTTTTGTGCAGATTGCCCCGGATGCCCGGCAGGCCGTCTTTCAGCAGGATGTTCCGAAGGCTCCAGAGCTGGGACTTGGGGTTTTCCACTACTTCGGCCTCCAGGATATTCAGGGGCAGGAAGAGCGCCATTCCGGCCTTTTTGCCGGGACGCAGCAGAAAGCCGCGCCGGCCGTATTCCCGGGACAGGGTGTGCACCACAACGGCGTTTTCCCCTACCGGAGTAGTGGCCAGGACAATGAGCTCTATGCTGTCTCCTGTCATCCTTTCAGGAACTCCGTCATGGCATGCAGGGCCTTGCTCCGGTGCGAGATGCTGTTTTTCACCTCTTCTCCCAGCTGAGCGTTGGTCTGGTCATAGCCATCGGGGATAAAAATGGGGTCGTAGCCGAAGCCACCATCCCCGGCGGGAGCCAGGGCGATCCGGCCTTCCATCACGCCGTCGAAGAAGTGGTGTTTGCCATTCACGATGAGCGTAACGCTGGTACGGAAGCGGGCCTTGCGGGTGGCCTTGGGGGTGTCGATGCCGTTGGTACGGGCCATGGAAGCTTCTTTCTCGCGGCGGGCCATTTCGGCCAGGAGCTTGGCCATATTGGCCTGGGAATCCCGCTGCTCGCCGGCATAGCGGGCTGTTTCCACGCCCGGCTCGCCGCCCAGGATATCCACTTCCAGGCCGGAATCATCGGCAAAACAATCCATGCCCGTCTTATTATAGATGTAATCGGCTTTTTGTTGGGAATTGGCCCTTAACGTGTGGCCGGTTTCGGGAATCTCTTCTGTGATTCCCACTTCTGCGGGGGTAACGAGCTCGAATCCCTCGCCCAGAATTTCAGCAGCTTCCCGGAGCTTTCCGGGGTTGCCCGTTGCAAAAACAATCTTCATAAAAATACGTACTAACTAACCGGCCGCAAAGATAGCACATTTTTTGCTATCTTTGCGCTGTCATGAAACGAATCAGCCTTATTTTGGCCGCGCTGACGGTCTTTGCCGTGAGTGCCGGCGCGCAGTCCAAGAACTTCACCCTGGGCAAGTGGGTGGAAGTCCAAAACGCCATTTTAAAAGAACTGAACCGCTCCTACGTGGATTCCCTGGAGGTGGGCCGCATTGAACGGGCCGCCGTAGACGCCATGCTGGAAGCGTTGGATCCCTATACCGTATATGTGCCGGAAGAAGAGCAGGAAGACTTCCAGATGATGCTCAACAGCACTTACGGCGGTGTGGGCGCCATCATTTACAAGCCCGACGTGAACGGTAATGTGCTCATCAACGAGCCCTACGCCGGCTCCCCTGCCGCCAGGGCGGGCCTCCGCTGCGGCGACGAAATTGAAGCCATCGACGGCACCTCCACCCACGGGCTCACCAGCAGCGAATGCAGCGAGCGGATGAGGGGCAAGCCCGGCACCACAGTAGTGCTGCGTGTAAAAAAACTCCGTGCCGGGGCCGATTGGAAGGCCGGCGAAGTACTGGACGTGCCGGTGGTTCGCGAGCGAATCGTCCTTCCCACCATGGAATATGCCGGCATGCTGAACGAGCGCGACGGCTACATCTACCTGAGCAAATTCACGGATGGCTGCGGACAGGAAATCCGCAACGCCTATAACAAACTGAAAGCACAGGGCATGCAGCGCCTGGTGCTGGATCTCCGCGGAAACGGCGGCGGCATCATGGGCGAAGCCGTGAACATCGTTTCGCTCTTTGTGCCCAAGGGCTCGGAGGTGGTAACCGCCAAAAGCCGGAACTCCCAGCAGGTGTACAAGACGGTGACCGATCCTGTAGACACCGAAATTCCCCTGGTGATCCTGGTGGACAACGGCAGTGCATCGGCCAGCGAAATTGTATCCGGAGCTTTGCAGGACTATGACAGGGCCACTATTATCGGCACGCGCACCTACGGGAAGGGCCTGGTGCAGAGCATCCGCCCTCTCCCCTACGACGGCCAGCTTAAAGTGACCACCGCCAAGTATTATACGCCTTCGGGCCGATGCGTCCAAGCCATCGACTACTCCCACCGCAACGAAGACGGCAGCGTGGGTTTCACCCCGGATTCGCTTACCCATAGCTTCACCACCGCCCACGGGCGCACGGTGCGCGACGGCGGCGGCATCACCCCGGACTTTGAAGTGAAAGCCCACCGCTATTCCCGCCTCACCTACTCCGTGGTGTACAGCGGCGTGCTGGAGCAATATGCCCTGGAATACGTGAAAAAGCATGAAAGCATCCCCGCCCTGGAGGATTTCCATTTCACGGACTATGAGGATTTCATCGCCTTTGCGGCCGATAAATCCTTCGATTACCGTTCATCGGCCCGCGCCTTGTTCGACGAGATGAAAAAATCCCTGGCCGAGGACGGCCTCACGGATGCGCTCTCCGGCGAACTGGACGCCCTGCAGAAATCCCTGGAAATGGATAAGGAGACCTTCCTGCGCCTGAAAAAGGACGAGATTATCCCCTTCATCGAAGAGGAAATCGTGGTACGTTATTACTTCCAGGAAGCCGGTATCCAGGTACGCCTCCGCTACGACGAGCAGCTGCACCAAGCCCTCCTCCAGCCCGCCATCAGCTGGTAGTCTTCGGGACGGGAGCACCAGACCCCCTTTTTGCTCCCGGACGGGTCCGGAAACAGCATTTGGGCGCAAAATGGGCACTTTTTGCTCCCGAACGGGCCGGTGGATGCTTTCCGGGAGCACCAGGGCCGGTTTTTGCTCCCGGTTAGCGCCAGATGTAGACTTTGTCGTTGCGGCGGGGATGGATGGGGGCGCCGGGGGTGGCGTTGGCGTTCAGATGGTCTTCGGGCATGGAGTCCAGGGGTACGGCCACGGAGCAGCGCTGGCCCTGAGGGCAGACATCGGCCGGTTCCAGGTCCACTCGTAAATCTTCCGCGGTTATCTCTATCATGCCGGTGGTAGGGCCGATGAAAAGGAGTTTGTCGCCCCTATGCAGCGGCGTGGCATCTACCTGGATTTCGGCCACCTGAAGGCGTGAGAACCAGTTGGTTACGTATCCGATATATACTTTCTGCTTGGTGGCGCTGCTGCCGTATTTGGCACTCCATTCGCCCATGTAGGCACCCAGGTAATAGCCGTCCCAGAAGCCCCGGTTGAAAACGGTGGCCAGGCGCTCTTTCAACTGCACACCCAGTTCCGGCGTGAAGCGTCCTTCTGCCACTGCATCGGCGGCTTGCCGGTAACATTCGGCCGTGATTTTCACGTAGTCGGCGCTACGGGCGCGGCCTTCGATCTTGAACACCTGCACGCCGGCATCCACGAACTTATCCAGGAACTCAATGGTACACAGATCTTTAGGGGACATCAGGTACTTGTTGTCCACGTGGATTTCGTTGCCGGTTTCGTAGTCGGTGAGGAGGTAGCCGCGGCGGCAGGCCTGCAGGCAGGCACCACGGTTGGCGCTGGCGGCATAAGCATCCAGCGAAAGGTAGCACTTGCCCGAAACAGCCATACAGAATGCGCCGTGAGCAAACATTTCAATGCGCACCAACTCCCCGGAAGGGCCGCAGATGTGCTGGGAAACAATAGCTTCGTGAATAGCTTTCACCTGTTTCAGATCCAGTTCGCGGGCCAGCACCACTACATCGGCCCATTGGGCGTAAAAACGCAGCGCTTCCACGTTGGAAATACTCAATTGCGTGGATATATGCACTTCCAGGCCGATTTTCCGGCAATACAGGATACAGGCCATGTCGGAGGCGATGACGGCGTTCACACCGGCCGCCTTGGCGGTGTCCAGCGTTTCATAAGCCGCCTGCAAATCTTCGGCATACAGGGTGATGTTCAGCGTCATATACGCTTTAATCCCATAGGCGCGGCAGATGCGCATCACTTCCGGTAAATCTTCCCGGGTAAAATTGCCGGCCGAATGGGACCGCATGTTCAGGTGGCCGATACCGAAATACACTGAATCGGCCCCGCCTTCGATGGCCGCTGCAAGACAGGCAAAACTGCCCGCCGGAGCCATGATTTCCAATTCTTTTTTGTGCATACGCTGCAAAGGTACGCAATTAATTGCTATCTTTGCCCGGTTAAAGGAAAAACTAAACCTATATGAAAAAACTGAAACGTTCCACCATAGAAGCCCTTGTGTTCCTGACCGTTCTGATTGCCGGATTCTCTTTCCTCGGCTCCCGGATGGGCAGCGGAAACATGCTCAAGACCCTCATGAACACGGCGCACGACCTTCTGCTCAATACCGTGTTCTATCTCATGGGCATCACCGTGCTCACGGGTGCACTCTCCAAGCTCATGTCGGAATTCGGGGTGGTAACGCTGCTGGAACGCTTCCTGCGGCCGCTTATGAAGCCGCTGTTCAACCTGCCCGGTGTGGCCGCGCTGGGTGCCGTGATGACTTTCCTTTCCGATAACCCGGCCATCATCGCCCTGTCCAAGGACAAGACTTTCAGCGCCTATTTCAAGAAATACCAGCTCATCTCCCTCACCAACTTCGGTACTGCGTTCGGTATGGGCTTCGTGGTGATTATCACCATGATCGGCTACGGACAGCTCACGGGGGCCCTGGTGGGTCTTTTCGGCGCCTTCTGCGGTTCCATCATTTCTACCCGCCTCATGCAGCGCAGCTGCCTGAAAGCCTATCCCGAACTGGACAGCCCGGTGCTGGAATCGGTGGCCGAAAGCAGCGAGGATGTTCCTGCAGAAGCCGAACATAAGGACGGCATCTTCATGCGTTTCTTGAACGCAGTGCTGGACGGCGGTAAGAACGGTGTGGAACTGGGCCTGCAGATTATCCCCGGCGTGCTCATCATCACCACGGCCGTGATCATGATCACCTTCGGTACCGGCCCTTCCGGCGTGTACGACGGTTCTTCATCCCAGGGCGTGCCCATCCTGCCCTGGCTGGCCGAAAAAATCCACTGGGTATTCGAATGGCTGTTCGGCTTCCAGCACATGGAACTCATCGCCTTCCCCATGACTGCTTTGGGTGCCGTGGGTGCCGCCCTGGGCCTGCTGCCCACCTTCAACGGCGCGGGCATTCTGGACGGCAACACCATCGCGGTGTTTACGGCCATCGGCATGTGCTGGAGCGGCTTCCTGTCCACGCACACCGCCATGCTGGATTCCCTGGGCTACCGTAAGGTTATCTCCAAGGCCATCGGCGCACACACCATCGCCGGTCTGTGCGCGGGCATCATCGCCCACTTCGTTTTCCTTTTGATTTCGCTCATCTGAGCCCGCGCCACCCTCTTCGGGAGCAAAAACAAGCCGTAGCGCTCCCGAAAGGCATTTCCGGAGGCAATTGGGAGCAAAAAGGGGGTCTGGTGCTCCCGGATTATTGTGCAAGCGGGAACAGGAGGTCTATCTGACGCTGGGGAAGCCGCAAAACCTGCGCGATTTGCTTATTGTTGGAGGAGAGTTCGGCCTTCATGCGTCGGGCTGCCTGTAAACGGTCATCGGGCGTGAGAGTGGTTATGCTTTTGACTCCGAACCAATCGGAAACGATCCGGAAAACATCATCGTTAGGCAGCAGGATACTCTCTCCTATCCATTTGGCAGTTTCAACATCCGATTCCTTTTTGCGCGACAGCCATTGGAAGAACTGGTTGGCCGATATGAAGAACTCTTCAGCACGCTTATATGAGACAAAACTCTGCCGGAGTATCATGCCGTCTGACACCCTGTAGACCTGTGGAAGTTCAATTTCATGGGAATGGCACAGCTCCCTTTTCTCCCTGAAACTGAGGTCTTTGAAAAGAATGCCCTGAGTGTAATCTGAAACATTGCGGTTGAACAAGAGATGGGCGCTTCCCCAGCGGTAACCCAAAGGGGTTGCATCCCTGTGAGCCACATATGGGTTCCTCGCAACGTACAGGATGGCATTCCGCAGATACTTCAATTCCGTAATCTCCTTAATCTGGATATCCCAATCCTTGAGAGTCCGGCCTTTTCGCCGAAGATATGCCCGCATCTGTTTCCGGAGTTTTTCCGCAAAGATAAGCGCCTGGTCATAAGGACCTTCCACCACCTGGTGCAGATGATTGTTCATGATTACATCCACCAGAATCTGCAAACGGAGACCGACCGCCGCAATGGCCACCAGATTGGTTCCTTCCTTGAAATCATCATCACTCTCAAACAGAAGCCAGGGCAAGTCCTCAGTGCTGATCATATAAAAAGGGCCGCCTCTAAAGAATTGTTCTTCGCACACTTTTTCCTGTGCCCAGAAGTCATTGTTGTTACTCATTTTTTCATAACTCCAGGGCTTTTACGAAAGACCGGTCCCCGGAGGTACAAAGTAGCAAATAATTATCCGTGTAAAAAAGTGTTACACGAATAAAAACTCAATCCACTGGTTTCTAATTGTTTACAATGATTTCCGCCAAAAGTTCCACACATTTTTACCCCGAAAAATTTGTATTCCCCTCTTGGACCGTTTCCGAGAAACCGGGAGCAAAAGGTAACCCCACTGCTCCCGAGAATCATTTCCGGACCCATTCGGGAGCAAAAACAGGCCGTAACGCTCCCGGGGAGTTCTGCGCCTCAAATATTCCGGCGGCCGGGAGGCGACTGAAAGGAAGTTTGGCAAATATTGCGTATCTTTGTACTCGATTATAATCGAGTAACGATGTCCAGACGCAAAAACAGCCCCAACCGGAAAAACCATAAAGCGAAGCGCGTGATCCCCGAATATGTGGGAAAGGCCCTCATGTCCCGCGAAGGATTCATCTTCGTGCGCATCGAGGGGCAGGAAGATGATGTGTATGTGAAAGCCAACAAGACCCGCGGTGCTTTACATGGGGATACCGTGAAAGTGGCTGTTACTCAGGAGAAAACCGGAACGGCCAAGCGCCGCAGCGGTGAGGTGATCGCCGTGCTGGAGCGCTCTAATCGGCCTTTCGTGGGCATCCTGCACATTGTGGGCAAACAGGGCTGGGTGCTTATGGGCTCCAAAACCATGCCCTACGACATCTCGGTTCCCGTACCGGAAGGCGGCCAGCGGGGCATGAAGGTGGCGGCCGTAGTGGACGGCTGGGAACGCGGCGAACACTTCCCCCACGGGCACGTGGTGGACGTCCTGGGCATGCCCGGAGAGAACGAGACCGAAATGCACGCCATCCTGGCCGAATTCGGCCTGCCCTACCGCTTCACCAAAGCCGTGGAGAATGCGGCCGACAAGATTCCCGACACCATCACCGACAAAGACCGCGCAGGTCGCCGGGATTTCCGGAAGGTGCTCACTTTCACCATCGACCCCACGGACGCCAAGGACTATGACGACGCCCTCAGCTTCCGGAAACTGGATAACGGTAATTTCGAGGTTGGCATTCACATTGCCGATGTCTCCTATTACGTGAAGCCGGAAAGTGCCGTGGACAAGGAAGCGCAGGAGCGCGGAACCTCCGTGTATCTGGTGGACCGCACCGTCCCCATGCTACCGGAAAAACTGTCCAATAAACTGTGCTCCCTGCGTCCCGGCGAGGAAAAACTCACTTATTCGGCCGTCTTTGAGATCACGCCCCACGCCAAGGTATTCAACCCCTGGTTCGGCCGTACCCATATCTGCTCCGACTACCGCTTTGACTACGAACTGGCCCAGGCCATCATAGAGGCCGGAGACCCGGCCCTGGAGCAGGAGTTCGGCGAAGGCAGCGAATGCGGCCTGGTGCCCGCACCCGTAAAAGAGGCCGTGCTCACCTTGAACAAACTGGCCCTCCAGCTGCGTGAACGCCGCTTCAAGGCGGGTGCCGTAAACTTCGAGCGGCCGGAAATGAAGGTGGACATCGACGAAAACGGCAAACCAATCGGCGTACACCAGAAGTTTTCCAAGGAGGCCAACTGGCTCATCGAGGAATTCATGCTGCTGGCCAACCGTTCCGTGGCCGAATATGTGGCCACCTGCGGCAAGATGAACGGCCACGCGCAGGCCAAGGCCAAAACCTTCGTCTACCGTGTCCACGACCTTCCCAACATGGAAAAACTGAGCGGCCTCCGGGATTTTGCCTCCCATTTCGGCTATCAGGTGGGATCCATCGAAAACGGCCGGGAAATTGCCCATACGCTCAACGGACTCATGACCGAGGCCAAGGACAAACCGGAGCTGGCCGCCATCCAGATCCTGGCGCTCCGTTCCATGGCCAAGGCCTGCTATTCTACGGACAATATCGGCCACTATGGCCTGGCTTTCCCCTTCTATACGCATTTCACCTCGCCCATCCGCCGTTATCCGGACCTGATGGTGCACCGCCTGCTTACCCAGTACCTGGCCGGCGGGGAATCGGCCTCCAAAGATTACTATACGCTGCAGTGCAAACATGCATCGGAGCGCGAAGTGGTAGCGGCCGAGGCCGAACGTGAAAGCACCAAGTACAAACTGGTGGAATTCATGCAGGACAAGGTGGGACAGGAATTCGACGGCCATATTTCCGGCGTCACGGAATGGGGCATTTACGTGGAAATCGAGCCCACCAAGATTGAAGGCATGGTCCCCTACCGCACTATCAAGAGCGACTTCTACATGTTCGACGAAGAGCACTACCGGGCCGTGGGCCGGCGTACGCATCACTTCCTGCGCTTGGGAGACCTGGTTCGCATCCGCGTAACCGGCACTTCCCTGGAGCAGAAGCTGCTGGATTACGAACTGGTGGAAAATTTGCCTTCGGCCGATGTCCAGGCCGATTTACCAGCCGAAACCGATAACCCCGAAGCCGACATGGAGCGCGCCATGGCCATCCACGAACGCCGCTCCCGCAAACGGAAAAAATAAGATTAAACTATGATGTCCTCGCGAAAAATGCTTCTGGCCGCAGCCACGGCGCTGGTGGTGATGGCCTGCGGAGAAAAGACACCGAAGTCGTATAAAGATGCCACCCTTTCGTCCGATGAGAGGGCCGACGACCTGATCGGCCTCATGACCGTGGAGGAGAAGTTGGGGCAACTCCTGTGCCCGCTGGGCTGGCCCATGTACGAAAAGGTGGGAACCGATGAAGTGCGCATCACCGACAATTACCGGAAATTCATCCAGGAGCAGCACGGCGGCATGCTCTGGGGCGCTTTCCGGGCCGATCCCTGGACCCGCAAGACCCTGGAGAACGGCCTGAACCCGCAGCTGGCCGTGAAGGCATACAACGCCTTCCAGCGCTACGCCATGGACTCCACCCGCCTGGGCATTCCCATCCTCCTGGCCGAAGAAGCGCCGCACGGGCATATGGCCATCGGCACTACGGTGTTCCCCACTTCCATCGGCCTAAGTGCTACCTGGGACACGGAACTGATCCGACAGGTGGGCGAGGTGATCGGCGACGAGCTCACGGCCGTGGGCGGACTCATCGGCTACGGACCTGTGATTGACCTTTCGCGCGAACCGCGCTGGTCCCGCGTGGAAGAAACTTACGGCGAAGATGTGTACCTGACCAGCCAGATGGCATCGGCCCTGGTGCGTGGAACCTCCTCTAAAGGCGTGATTTCCACCTTGAAGCATTTCGTGGCCTATGGCGTACCGGAAGGCGGCCACAACGGCAGCCCCAGTATTATCGGCTCCCGGGACCTGGAGGAGAATGTGCTGCCCACGTTCCAATCGGCCATTGAAGCCGGGGCGCTTAGCGTCATGACCAGCTACAATTCGCTGGACGGCATCCCCACCACCTGCAACCGGAAACTGCTCACGGACGTGCTGCGCAACCGCTGGAACTTCCAAGGTTTTGTGGTGAGCGATCTGGAAAGCATAGACGGACTGTATACCAGCCACCATGTGGCCCAGGACCTGCAACAGGCCGGAGAAATGGCCCTGAATGCCGGAGTGGACGTGGATCTGGGGGCCCACTGCTTTGCACTGCTTAAAGAATCCGTAGACGACGGCCGCATTTCCATGGATGTGCTGGACCGCGCCGTGAAGCGGGTGTTGGTACGCAAGTTCGAGGCCGGGCTGTTTGAAACCCCTTATCTGCCGGAAGACAACGCCGCCGATGTTCGCTCGCCGGAGCACATTGCCATGGCGGCACAGGTGGCCCGGGAAAGCGTCACGCTCTTGAAAAACAACGGCATCCTGCCCCTTCGCGCCGGGACGCGCATCGCCCTGGTGGGGCCCAATGCCGATAACATGTACAACCAGCTGGGCGATTACACCGCCCCGCAGGATCCCTCCAACGTGATTACCATGCTGGAAGGCCTGCAGAACGCCGGCGCTGCCGTCACTTACGTGAAAGGCTGCGCCGTGCGGGACACCCGCTCCAACCAGATTGCACAAGCCGTGCAGGCGGCCCGCCGCAGCGATGTAGTGGTGGCCGTGGTGGGCGGTTCATCGGCCCGGGATTTCAAGACCCGTTACATTGATACCGGCGCCGCCGTGGTGGACAAAACGGCCGTCTCCGACATGGAGGCCGGCGAAGGCTACGACCGCAGCACCCTGGACCTGCTGGGCCTGCAGCCGCAGTTGCTTTCGGCCCTTCGCGCCACCGGAAAACCGCTGGTGGTGGTATACATCGAAGGCAGGCCGCTGAACAAGAACTGGGCAGCCGATGAGGCCGATGCCTTGCTCACGCTCTGGTATCCCGGACAGGAAGGCGGTACAGCCCTGGCCGATGTCCTGCTGGGCCGATACAACCCCGCCGGAAGGCTCTCCGTGAGCGTTCCCCGCAGTGTGGGTCAGTTGCCGGTTTATTACAACAGGAAGATGCCCTACAGCCACGACTATGTGGAAGAAAGCGCCCAGCCGCTCTATCCCTTCGGCTACGGCCTCAGCTATACCACCTTCGAATACAATAACCTGAGATTCTTCGCTGACGCTCAGAATGACAAAAACAGTCCCTCTGTCATCCTGAGCAATAGCGAAGGATCTGTAGGCGCCATAAAAATAGACATCACCAATACCGGTTCCCTGGCCGGAGACGAGGTGGTGCAGGTGTACGTCCGAGACCTCACGGCTTCCACCGTCCGGCCCCGCAAGCAGCTGTGCGCCTTCAAGCGCGTTCCTATCGGCGCTGGGGAAACCGTCACGGTGGAACTGCCGCTGCAGCGCAGTGCCTTCGAGCTGGTGAATGCCGGCATGGCGCGCGTTGTGGAGGCCGGCGATTTTGAAATCCAGGTGGGCGCATCCTCGGAGGACATTCGGGAAAAGTGTATCGTAACCATTGATTAATATGCATTTCACGGCACTATTGCTGCTTAGCGTACTGCCCCACTGGCAGAACATCCAGACCACCTCCGTGAACGCGGAAACGCGGCGGACGGAAGTGGTGTACTACGCCACGCGGGCCGATGCCCTCACCAAAAGCTTCCGGGAAAGCGAGAACTACCGCAGCCTGAACGGCGTATGGGATTTCAAGTACTTCGACGACTGGCACAAGATGGAGAGATTCTTCGCTAACGCTCAGAATGACAAAGGATCTCTTTGGGATCAGATCCAGGTGCCGGGCAACTGGGAAGTACAGGGTTACGGTACAGCCATCTACACCAATATTCCCTACGATTTCTGCCCCAAGGACCCGGTGGCCGGGGTGTTGCCGGAGGTGTTTCCCGCGGCGCTGTATCACCGGACGTTCTCCGTACCGGAGGAATGGCAGGGCCGTGATGTGTATCTGAACCTCTGCGGCAGCAAAAGTGGCACTTACGTGTATGTAAACGGCCAGGAAGTGGGCTACAGCGAGGATTCCAAAGACCTGGCCCGCTTCCTTATCACGCCTTATCTGCACTCCGGAGAGAATGAGCTGGTGCTGAAAATCTTCCGTTACACGCAGGCCTCCTTCCTGGAGTGCCAGGATTTCTGGCGCATTTCCGGACTGGAGCGGGATGTGTACCTTTCCAGCGAGAAAAACCACCCCGGCTTTGACTTCAGCGTAGTGTCCACCCTCTCCGAAGACCTGAAAACAGGCCTGTTCCGGCTCCAGCTTCGTTCCCGGACACCGGTAGAAGTATCCTATGAACTGCTGGATGCTTCCGGAACCACCATAGCCGATGCCACCTACAAAGTGAACGGCAGCCTGGAAACCCTCACCGACAAACTGCCCGGCATCAAGCCCTGGACCGCCGAAACCCCGCAGCTCTATACGCTGCTGCTGAAAGTGAACGGCGAATACACCCGCTTCCACGTGGGTTTCCGCCGGCTGGAAATCAAAGCGATTCCCGACCCCACACAGGATCGCCAGGTAAAGGCCTTCCTGGTGAACGGCCAGCCCGTGAAGTTCAAGGGCGTTAATCTGCACGAACACAATCCTTATACCGGTCATTACACCACCCGGCAGAACATGCTGGAAGACCTGCTCCTGATGAAGCAGGCTAACATCAATGCCATCCGTACCTGCCATTATCCGCAGTCGCGGGAGTTCTATGAGCTCTGCGACTCCCTGGGCTTCTACGTCTACGACGAAGCCAATATCGAGAGCCACGGCATGGGTTACAAACCGGAGCGTACCCTGGGTAACAATCCATTATGGTATGCCAAGCATCAGGACCGTATCCTGAACATGTATGCCCGCACGGCCAACTATCCCTGCGTCACCTTCCTGTCCATGGGCAATGAAGCCGGCAACGGCGTCAATTTCTATGAAGCATACAGGGAACTTAAAGCCCTGGAGAAAGACGGTATGAATCGGCCTATCGTGTATGAGCGGGCCGAATCCGACTGGGACACGGACATGATTGTGCCGCAGTATCCCGGCGCCGAATGGTTCCGCCGGATGGGCCGGAACTACACGGAGCGTCCGGTGTGCCCTTCCGAATACTCCCACGCCATGGGCAACTCCAACGGTTCGCTGGACTGGCAGTGGGACGCCATCTATGCCCACGTGCAGTTGCAGGGCGGTTTCATTTGGGACTGGGTGGACCAGGGATTGTACGACCCCACCCGTGGCTGGACTTACGGCGGCGATTATGGGGAGAATGCCCCTTCGGACGCCAATTTCTGCTGCAACGGCATTGTGAATCCGGACCGGGAGCCGCATCCGGCCTTCTACGAAGTAAAACACGTGTACCAGGAGGTGAGCATCACGCCGGCCGACAGCCTGGGCCAAACTTTCACCATCTTCAACCGCCACTATTTCACCGATTTAAGCCCGTACACCGTGCGCTACTGGGTGGAAAGGGACGGCAAGCGTTCTTTCTGGTGGAGACGGCACAAGCTCCATTTCAGCACCGCTCCCCAATCGGCCGAAACCTTCCCGGTGAAACTGCCCCGCATGGGCAAGCCCGGCGAATACCGCATTTTCTTTGAGGTACTGGAGGCCGATGGTTCCATAGTGGCCTGCGACGAAGCCCTGCTCAAAAACACCGCCATCACCAAGCCGGCCCAATGGAAGGGGCAGCTGGAATATTCGGAAGGCGACACGGAGATTGTGGTGCGTGGCAAGAACGTGAAACTGGTCTTCGACAAGGCATCCGGCAGCGTCAAGAGCTGGAATGTGAAAGGAGAGGAAAAGGTCCTGCCTGGCTTCGGCATCCGGCCCAATTACTGGCGGGCGCCCATCGACAACGACTACGGCAACGGAGCTCCCCTGCGTCTGGAACGCTTCCGCACGCCGGCTGCTCCGCTGGTAGCCCATGCCAGGAAGGCCGATAAAGGCACCGTAGCCATCCACGTGAGCGGCGAGGGCGTACGTGCCGCCGAAACCTGGACCGTGTATCCGGACGGAGCACTCACGGTGGCAGTCCGCACGGAGCCGGATGGCCTTAACACCGAAATCCCCCGTCTGGGCCTGCGTTTCCACGTGGCCGACGACGCTTTCCGCTACTTCGGCCGCGGTCCGGTAGAGAATTATTGGGACCGTAGCTCCGGCACTTTCAAACGCATTTGGGAGGCATCGGCCGGCGAATCCTACTTCCCTTATGTGCGTCCGCAGGAAACGGGTCACCGCACCGATATCACCTGGCTGCAAGTGGGAGACATTACCGTTCTGGCCGATGAAGCATTTGAGTGCAATGCCCTGCGCCAGACCGTGGAAGGCCTGGACGGCGGTCTGCGCAAAACCCAGACACACATTGCCGATGTTCCCGAAAACGACTTCACGGAAGTGTGCGTGGACTACCGCATGACCGGCGTAGGCGGCTACGACAGCTGGGGCGCCCGTCCGGAACCCGCACGCACCCTTTGGTCCGACCAAAGCTATACCTACAGATTCACCTTCATTCCTGGAAAAGAAATCCGATATCGTTATGAATAAAGTTTATGTCCTGGCCGCAACCCTCCTGGTGGCTGCAGCCTGCACCGAAAAACCCTTCGAGGGAGCTCTCCCCTCTCCTTACCAGATTGCCTGGCAAGACATGGAGATGACCATGTTCTGCCACTTCGGCCCCAACACTTTCACAGGGCTGGAATGGGGAGAAGGCACGGAGGCCGAAGACCTCTTCAATCCCACCGACCTGGACTGCCGGCAGTGGGTCCGCACCGCCAAGGCGGCCGGCTTCAAGGGCATCATCATCACCGCTAAACATCACGATGGCTTCTGCCTGTGGCCCAGCCCCGTTTCCAAGCATACCGTGCGGGAAAGCTCCTGGCGGAATGGTAAGGGCGACGTACTCAAAGAGCTTTCCGAGGCCTGCGCCGAGGAAGGGATCAAGTTCGGTGTCTACATCTCGCCATGGGACCGCAACGACCCCCACTACGGCACTCCGGAGTATAACGATGTCTTTGTTAAAACCCTGGAAAGCGTGCTGGGAGGCGCCTACGGGCCCGTTTTCGAGCAGTGGTTCGATGGGGCCAACGGAGAAGGCCCCAACGGCAAGAAGCAGGTTTACGACTGGCCTCTCTTCAACGGAACGGTCCTGAAACTACAGCCCCAGGCAGTCATCTTCAGCGACGTAGGCCCGGGCTGCCGCTGGGTAGGCAACGAAGAAGGCCACGCCGGCCGTACCAACTGGGGTACGCTGAACATTGACGGTTTCTCGCCCGGACAGGGCGGCCCGTCCCGCGAATCGCTGAACGAAGGCGACCGCGGCGGCTCACATTGGGTCCCGGCCGAAACGGATGTTTCCATCCGCCCGGGCTGGTTCTGGAGAGCCTCTGAGAACGATCAGGTGAAAAGCGTGCAGCATCTGCTGAAAATCTACTACGAAAGCGTGGGCCGCAATTCCCTGCTGCTGCTGAATGTGCCGCCGGATACGCGGGGACACCTCCACGAGGTTGACTCCATCCGGCTCATGGAATTCCGCTCTGCCCTGGACCAGATTTTCGCCAACAATGTGGCGGGCCGCGTCAAGCGTAGCGGCAACACCTGGACAGTGAAGGCCCAGGGACCGTTCAACCGGCTGGTCCTGAAGGAAGACATCGCCAAAGGCCAGCGCATTGCCGCCTTCACGGTGGAAGCCCGCACGGCCGATGGTTGGAAAACCCTGACCGAAGAAACTACGGTGGGCCACAAGCGCATAGTACTGCTGCCCCAGACGGAAACGGATGAACTCCGCATTACCGTTACCGAATCCCTGGCCAAGCCGCTTTTAAGCGAGATCGGCCTTTATCAAGACAGTATTTATCATGAGTAAGAAAGTTGCGTTGGCGCTGGCCAGCGGCGGCCCGCGTGGGTTTGCCTATATCGGCGCCATCGAAGAGTTGGAGGCGCGCGGTTATCAGATCACTTCCGTCGCGGGCTGTAGCGCCGGAGCGCTGGTGGGCGGCATTTATGCGGCCGGCGGTTTATCGGCCTTCAAGGAATGGCTATTCAACCTGGACCCGATGCAGGTGGTCACGCTCATGGACTTTTCCATCAGCAAGAACTACCTGGTGAAGGGCGAAAAAGTGATGAAAGCCATTAAGGAACGTGTGCCGGAAGTGAATATCGAAGACATGGCCATTCCGTTCACGGCAGTGGCCACCGACCTTTTTACCGGCGAGGAAGTGCTGTTCCGGGAAGGTCCCCTGTTCGAGGCCATCCGGGCGTCCATCTCTATCCCTTCCATGTTCAAACCGGCCACTTCGAAGGGCCGTACGCTAATAGACGGCGGTATTGTGAACACTTTCCCGCTGAATAGGGCCACCCGCACGCCCGGCGACATCCTGGTGGGCTTCAACGTGAACCAGATCGATGCCGGCGTGATCCAGGGTTTCCTGGACAGCCGGGCCGATTTAGTGAAAGGGAAAGAGGACATGTCGCTGCTGCAGCGCATCCAGACCAGCATTCAGGAGTTCCGTCTGGTGGCCGATGGACGCGAGGAGCACCTGCCGGTAAGCGCCGGAGACAATTATTTCAAGATCCTGCAGCGCAGTTTCGGCATCATGAACTGCACCATCGCCCGCATGGGCATAGCGCTGACTCCGCCGGACATCCTGGTGGATCTGCCCTTCGACACTTATCACGGCGTGTACGGCTATTCGCACGCCCAGGAAATTGCCCAGGTGGGACGCCAGTTAATGGCCGATGCCCTGGACCGTTATGAGGAAGAACATGTCTAACGTCACGCTCAAGGACATTGCAAAGGAAGCCGGAGTCTCCGTGGCCCTGGTCTCCTTTGTCATGAACAACCGCATGGGCGACGATGGCAAACAGAAATACCGGGTGGCCGAAAGCACCCGGCAACGCATCTTGGACGTAGCCCGGCGCATGGAGTATCGGCCGGTGAACCGTCTGTTGCAACGGGAGCGTAAGCCGCGCGTAGTGGGCGTCATCCTGCCCAATCCGTCGCAGAACTATTATGGTCTCCTGGCCGCAGAACTGGAGCGGCAGACCCTTCCGCAAGGCTGCACGCTACTTTTCGGCTATTCGCAGGAGGACCCTGTGCGCTTCCAGCGCCTGGTGCAGCTTTTCCTGTCGCAGCAGGTGGACGCATTGGTGGCGGTCTCCCCTTCCCCCGACGGAAACAAAGACTTGGAGGAAGCGCGCCGGGCCGGCATTCCCTGCGTAGTCCCCATTCAGGATGAAGACCCGCTGGCGACGGCCTCCGAGTGCGCCGGACGGCTTCTTCGGCTATTGAACGAAATAAAAACCTTATCGATATGAGTAAACTGATCATTGCGGGAGCACCGCTCCCGAACATGCCCTGGGAAGATCGGCCGGCAGGCTGCAACGCCCCTCTATGGCGTTATTCCCAGAATCCTGTGATTCCCCGGAACCTGCTGCCGGACTCCAACAGTATTTTCAACAGTGCCGTGGTGCCTTTCAAGGATGGTTTCGCCGGCGTGTTCCGCTGCGACGATACCAACCGCCGCATGGCCCTGCACGTAGGCTTCTCCAAGGACGGTCTCCACTGGGACATCCGGCCGGAGGTGCTGCGTTTCTCCTGTGACAATCCAGAAGTGGGCCAGTGGGTATACGGCTACGACCCTCGAGTCACCTTCCTGGACGGAAAGTACTGGGTAAGCTGGTGCAACGGCTATCACGGCCCTACCATCGGCCTGGCCTGGACCACGGACTTTGAGGTATTCCACCAGGTGGAGAACGCCTTCCTGCCGTACAACCGCAACGGCGTGCTGTTCCCTAAGAAGATCGGCGGGAAGTATGCCATGCTGTCCCGTCCGTCCGATACCGGCCACACGGCTTTCGGAGACATTTTCTATTCCGAATCGCCGGACATGGAGTATTGGGGACATCATCGGCACGTAATGGCACCCGCAGCCTTTGAAGTGAGTGCCTGGCAGTGCATGAAGATTGGCGCCGGCCCCATTCCTATCGAGACATCGGAAGGCTGGCTGCTCTTCTACCACGGCGTGCTGCGCTCCTGCAACGGTTATGTGTACAGCTTCGGCAGCGCTTTGCTGGATCTGGAGCAGCCCTGGAAGGTGCTGGCCCGCAGCGGTCCCTATCTCCTGTCTCCGCAGACGCCCTACGAATGCATGGGCGATGTGCCTAACGTGGCTTTCCCCTGCGCCGCCCTGCACGACAGCGCCACTGGCCGCGTGGCCGTCTACTACGGCTGCGCCGACACCGTCACCGGCCTGGCCTTCGGCTACATTCCGGAAATCATCGACTGGACCAAGCGCACCTCGATCCTGTAGCGTGGAGGTAAACTCCTCTGAAACAAATAGTTATAGAAAATCGATTAGGTGGGAACGCCTAATCGATTTCTTTTAACTATCTATCAACCAATCGCTTACCTCCACGTAATGGTTTTTGCTTCCACTAAATCCGTGTGGGAAATGCGGTAGCCTTTGTTGCGGCCGTCCACTTTGGCGCGGCTGGCCTTGGGGCGGGAGGTGATTTGCAGTTTGTGGCCACCGGGCAGCGTAACCACCGCCTTGGTGAAGGTGGGACGGGTAAGCGTAAAGTAAGGATCCCCGGGGCAGTCCGGATAGAAGCCCAGCATGGAGAACACGGCCCAGGCACTCATGGTGCCGGTGTCGTCGTTGCCGGGAATGCCGTCCGGAGCATTCTTGTAATTCTTTGCCAGAATGCCTTCCACGGCCTCCCAGGTACGTTTTTCCTGTCCCTTGAAGCGGCTGAACAGGTACGGATACACAATATCGGGCTCATTGGCGGGGTCGTACAGGCCGTCGTCAAAAACGTGCTGCAGATTCTCCACAAAGTCTTTGTTACCGCCCATCAGTTTGGCGAAGCCTTTCACGTCGTGGGGGACAGCGAAGGTGTAGTTCCAGGCGCTGCCTTCGTGGAAGCCGGGGGCGTTGGAGAAATCGGCCCCGTCCTCCGGATTGAAGGGTGAGAGGAAGGTGCCGTCCAGGTTGATGGGCCGGAGACAGTTGTATTCGGGGCTGTAGTAGTGTTTGTAGCCCAGGGAACGGGCGTAATAACGCTGAGCATCATCGGCATAGCCCAGGGAGGCGGCCAGGCGGGACAGGGCATAATCGGCCACATAATACTCCAGGGCATGGGAGACGGAGTTGTCGCCGGAGAAGTCGCCGGAGAACCATCCCAGCGGGATATAGCCTTTTTCCACGTAAGGGTCGTTGTCGGGGCGCATCTTGTTCTCCGCGCCCGGAGTATCGGCACTCTTCTGGAAGGCATTCCAGGCCGTGGAGATATCGAAGGTACGCAGACCGCGCAGCCAGGTGTCGGCAATTACGCAGATGGCGGGATCCCCTTCCATGGTCCAGGTTTCGCGGCCGAAAAGCTCCCACTTGGGCATCCAGCCCCATTCCCTGTACATGTCGATCATGGAACGGACCATATCGGTCTGTTTCTCTGGCCACAGGAGGGTCATGAGCTGGTGCAGGTTGCGGTAGGTATCCCAGAGCGAGAAGATGGTGTAGCGGTTGTGACCGGATTCCACGCGCCCCACGCCGGCTCCCGATTCCATGAGCGGATATTCCCCGTTCACGTCGTTCAGGATGCTGGGATGGATGAGGGCATGGTACAGGGCCGTATAGAAGATGGTTTTCTGGTCGTCGGTGCCGCCTTCCACCTGAATGCGGCCCAGATGCTCCTTCCAGGCTTTTTCGGCCGATTTACGAACATCGGAGAAATGGAAGCCCTTTTGTTCGGCGTCCAGGTTCTTGCGGGCGTTCTCTATGCTCACAAAGGAAACGCCTATCTGCACCAGCACCTTTTCCCCTTCCTTCAGATTATTGTAGTGGAACCAGCAGCCAATGTCGTCGCCGCTCATTTCACGCGCATACTCTTTGTAAATCTTGTATTTACCTGCATCGGCATCCCAAGCGGCCTCGGCGGTCATGGGACGTTGCTTTTTCCAGTAGCCGGAAGTATCCGGGGCCTTGCTCACCCGAAGTACAAAGTAAAGGGGAAACACGGCGCTGCGGTTGTAGCAGAAGGTGCCCATGAGCTTGCTGCCCTCCAATTCGGTGGCCGATACCCGCCGAACAGTGGCGCCGCTTTCGTTGGTAAGGCCCTCGCCCAGGTTCAGCAGGATGTTGCCTTCTCCGCCGGGGAAGGTGTAGCACTCCAGAGCTGTGCGCGTGGTGGCGGTAACTTCGGCGAAAACGCCATTGAGCAACTGTACGGCATAGTATCCGGGATGCGCCACTTCGTCCTTGTACTCACTGCCGTAGATATGGTAATCCACCTGCAGCGGGCCCGTGGTGGGCATAGTGAGCAGGCTTCCCAGCTCCGGACAGCCCACGCCGGACAGATTCACATGGGCAAAGCCGGTGATGAAACTGTTTTCGGCCACATAGGGGGTGCTCCACCAGCGGCTGTCCTTGTCCCAGGTGTTCAGCTGCGAGCCCATCACGTTGAAGGGCGTCACGCTCATGAGGCCGTTGGGGGTCACCGCGCCGGGGTTGCAGGCACCGAAATTGGATGTGCCGATAAAAGGGTTCACCCACTCGGTCTGGGCGTTCAGGGTGGCGGCCAGTAGCAGCAACGCTGTCAGGAGGAAGGACTTTTTCATGCAGAAAGGGGCTTATTTTATGCTGTTCAGCACGGGGAGTTTGCCATCGGCCACCAGTTTGAGGACCAGTTCGCCGAAGAGGGTGTTCTGCCAGGCGAACCAGGGACGGGTGAAGTTGGTGGCGTCGTCCTTGTGGAAGCTTTCGTGGATGAAGCCCAGGCCGGCATCGGTGCGGAGGAGCTGCTCCATGCAGGCCTTGATTTCGGCGTCGTCGGTGGCGGTGAAGGCCTTCATCATGATGCTCATGGGCCAGACGGCTTCCTTGCCGATATGCGGTCCGCCGATACCCTCCCCTGCCTTGCCGCGCCAGAAGTACGGGTTGGAGTCGCTCCATACGAAGCGGCGGGTGTTCTGGGCGATGGGGTCATCAGCCATGGAAGGATCCAAATAGGTCAAGGCCAGCAGGGACGGGACGTTGGCATCGTCCATCAGGTACACATTGCCGAAGCCGTCCACCTCATAGGCGTAGATGTCGCCGAATTCCGGGTGGTGCACGATGGCATATTTCTTCAAGGCATCCTCCACTTCCTGGGCCAGAGCCGTGCAACGGGCGGCCAGGGCGGCGTTGTGGTTCACATCGGCCAGAATCTCTGCCGCCTTGCGTAAGATACTCACGGCGAAGAAGTTGGACGGAACCAGGAATTCAAACTGGGTGGCATCGTCGGAGGGGCGGAAGCTGGAGGCGATGAGGCCCACCGGCTTGATGGGATGGCCCAAACCCACGCGGGCCTTGGTGTCCAGCTGGCGGTCCGTAACCCGCAGGAAGTAGTAGGGACCGTCGCCGTCCTTGCGCTGCTGGGTGGTGAAGGTTTCCAGGGTGGTCTCGATGGTCTTGAGCCAGAGGTCGTCGAAGATGGAAGTATCTCCGGTCACCTTCCAGTAATGATAGGCCAGACGGACGGGATAGCAGTGCGAGTCAATCTCCCATTTGCGCTCGAACACATTGGGATCCTGGGGTTTACCGGTATCGTCCGGGTCGCCGAAATCGCCGGTGGGACCCTGGTTGAACGCATTGGCGTAGGGATCGATATTAATGAGCGTGAACTGCTGCCGAATTACGCCTGCCAGCATTTTGCGCAGATGTTCATCGTTCTTGCAAAGGTCCACGTACGGCCAAACCTGAGCGCCGGAATCCCGGAGCCACATGGCGTGGATATCCCCGGTGTACACAAAGGTGAGGCCGGTGGCTTCATCGTAGTGGACGGTAGTGTCCAGCGTGTTGGGGAAGCAGTTCATGAACATCCAGCGCAGCTTGGGGTTCTGCAGTTGAGGGGCTACTTCGGCAATCTTGGCCTCCACGGCCTGGGAAACGAAGAGACGGTCCTGCTGCGCGGGACGCTGGTCGGGATACTTCTGCGCACAAGCGCACAAGCTAACGCACAAAAGAGAAGCGGTAACAATGCAACGTAACATATTCAATATCAGCATTTTCCAGTAATCAATCGTTCAATTTTGCGACGATTGATTTTTATAATTAATTTAGTATCAGCGAGTTACTCCGCATTGGTCATGGAGTAGGGAGCGGAGGCGGGGGCGGTGCCACGGGTAAGGGAAGGCTCGGTGCTCATGGTGAACTGGAGCTTGGCGCCACCTACCAAATCGCTGTGGTTCAGGTAGTTGTTGTCCCAGGCCTTTCCATTGAGCTTGAGGGCCGATACATAGCAGGCATCGGCCGCATTGGCCGGAGCGTCGATGACCACATCGCCGCCGGGCAGATGCATCACCGCCTTCTTGAACAGCGGGGTGCCCAGGGCGTACTGGCCGGAGCCGGGGCATACGGGATAGAAGCCCAGGGCACTGAAGACATACCAGGCCGATGTCTGGCCGTTGTCTTCGTCGCCGCAGTAGCCATCGGCCCAGGGGCTGTAGAATTTCTCCATCACTTCGCGCACGCGAGCCTGCGTCTTCCAAGGCTGGCCGCTCCAGTCGTACAGGTACAACATGTGCTGGATGGGCTGGTTGCCGTGGGCGTAGTTGCCCATACCCATCACAGTCATTTCAGTGATTTCGTGGATGGGGAAACCATAGTAACTGTCGTCGTACTTGGGCGGCATCTGGAACACGTTGTCCATGGAGGCGTTGAACGAATCGGCCCCGCCCATGAGGTCGATGAGGCCCTGCATGTCATGGAACACGCTCCAGGTGTAGTGCAGGCTGTTGCCTTCGGTGAAATCGCCGCCCCATTTAAGCGGGGAGAAAGGCCGACGGAAGGTGCCGTCCTGGGCACGGCCGTTCATGAGGCCGACCTCCGCGTCGTAAAGATTGCGGTAGTTCTGGGCGGCCTTCTTGTAAGGCGCCAGTTCTTCTTCCGACTTGCCCAGGGCCTTGCCCAGCTGCCAGATGCACCAGTCGTCGTAGGCGTATTCCAGCGTACGGGCGGCGTTCTCGCGGATGTTCACATCGCAGGGAACATAGCCCAGTTTATCGTAGTATTCCCAGCCCAGACGGCCCGTAGAAGAAGCCTCCGGATGGACGGCGTGGGCGTCGTGCAGAACAGCTTCCCACAGTTTGTCAATGTCGTAGCCGCGTATGCCCTTGAGCCAGGCATCGGCCACCACGGAAGCGCTGTTGTTGCCCACCATGCAGCCGCGATGACCCGGAGAAGCCCATTCGGGCAGGAAACCGCTTTCCAGATAATCGTTCACCAGGCCTTCCTGCACCTTGGCCGAGACTTCCGGATAGATGAGGTTCAGCAGCGGGAACAGGCTGCGGAAAGTGTCCCAGAAGCCGGTATCGGTGAAGAAATAGCCTTTCTCTACACGGCCATTGTGCGGGCTATAATGCACGCGCTCCCCTGCCGCGTTGATTTCCGAAAGGTCGCGCGGGAACAGCAGGCTGCGATAAAGGCAGCTGTAGAAGGTGCGCAGGTGGTCGATGTTATCGTCGCAAACCTCCACGCGGCCCAGGGTCTCGTTCCAGATCTGGCGGGCCGATGCCTTCACGGCCTCGAAGCCGCCGGCCACCTCCTTAAGGTTCAGGGCAGCCTGTTCGGGCGAAATGAAGGAGGAAGCCACCTGCAGGTTCACCTGCTGGCCACGGGTGGTTTTAAAGCCCACCAGGGCTACGTCATCGCGCGCAGGACATGCGGCGAACGGTGTATCGGACTTCACGATGAACCAGTTCTTGAAACCTTCGGCTACGCCACCGTGGTTGTGTACGGTGTAACCCACCAGGGTTTTGGCATCGGCCAGTTCCACATGACCGCCGGCAAAGGCGTCCACCACCAGGTAGGAGTCCCCTTCCGGATAGGTGAGACGGAAGGCGGCGGCATGGGCCGTGGGCGTGAGTTCAGCCGTTACGTCGTGATCGGCCAGATAGATGCTGTAATAATAGGGCGTCGCTTTTTCGGCCTTGTGGGAGAACCAGCTGGCGCGCTCGTTTTCCTCGTACACCGGACCGGTGGTTACCGGCATGATGGAGAAGGCGCCGTAATCGTTGATCCAGGGGCTGGGCTGGTGCGTTTGCTTGAGACCGCGGATATGGGTAGCATCGTAGCGGTAGGTCCAACCGTCGCCGTTGCGGCCGGTCTGCGGGGTCCAGAAATGGGCGCCCCAGGGCACCGCCACCGCCGGATACGTATTACCCGTGGAAATCTCATACTTGGACAGTGTACCCGTAAGGGTGCTCACATAGTCCACAGGATCCGTCTTCTGTTTAGGAGCCTCGTTGCAGCAGGCCCAGGCCAGCAGGGCCACAAGGGGGAGAAGGTAGCGTTTCATAAATGTGGTTTTATTCGTGTAAAGATAACCATTCTCGCCGATAAAACAAAAAGGCCGGCCCCGTATGGGACCAGCCTTAGCATTTAAACCAGTGCAAGCACTAGAGGTTGTTGGGTACCCTGCTGCTGCTCTGGGTTGCACCTTCGCCGCCCAGGGCCCAGTAGAGGTTGCTCTGCTGGTCGCGGGTGCCGTCCTGGTACTTGGTGGGCATCATGGTAGCGTTGGTGTTGTACTCGTTGTCCGGGTACGGGATGCGCTGCACGATGTTGCCGCTGGCAACCAGGGAGCTCGGGTGGATGGTAGGATAGGTGAACACACCGCTGGCGTAGTCCGGATAACCGGTACGGCGCTGATCGCACCATGCCTCGGCGCTGTTCGGATAGATGGCAATCCACTTCTGGATCATCACGTTGCGGAGGGCGGTCTCACCGCTGCCGAAAGCAGGCAGGGCGGCGATGTAGGCGTTCTTCTCGGCGGCGGAGATGGTCTTGGTACCACCGGAAGTGGTGATCACATAGGCGACCTCGTCCATGGAAGCCTTGATACCTTCCTTGTAGAACTCTTCGGCATTGCCGGAGATCCAGCCGCGGAGCACGGCTTCGGCCTTCAGGAAGCAAGTCTCGGAGTAGGAAGCCAGGCACCAGGAGAGGTTCTCCTTGCGGGTGTTGTGGAAGTTGAAGAAGAAGAAGCCATCCTTGTCATAGCAGTTGAGCTTGGCGAAGGAATTGCTGCCGCCATGGGCGTTCTTCACGTCGGAGCGGGTGTCGACGGCGTAGTTGCCGTTCGGGAAGCCGTCCCAACCATTGTCTCCGTCACCCTTGGTGAACCAGAACTCACGACGAGGATCCACCACACCGGTCTTGTAACCCTTGTTGGTACCGTTCATCATATCCATGAAGTCGGCGCTGGTGAAGGTGTTGGCCCAGTCATAGAAGGTTCTGTCATAGTAGTCACCCCATACATAGGTGTCGCAATGCACCAGGGCATAGTCGCTGGCCTGGCTCATGGCACCGCCGGCAGCGGTGGTGAAGGCAGCCTTCAGGCTGCTGGCCTCGGCGGTGTTGCACATACGCATGGACAGACGCATGATGAGGGTATTGGCCAGTTTCTTCCACTTGGTCCAGTCGTTGGCATAGACCAGGTCGTAGTCACCGAAGGTCTTGCTGCCGGGGCTGCTCAGGAGGGTCACGTCTTTCTGAAGACGGGCCACAAGGTCGGGATAGATCTCCTTGATGGAATTGTAAGGCATGGTAACGCCCTGACCGGCATAGTTACCCTCGGCATCCTTATAAGGCGCGTCGCCGTAACGGTCGATCACGCGGAGCCAGAGAATCACGTTCCAGATGTCGTTGGCGGCCTTCATGCCATTGTAGGCGGCGTCGTCGCCCAGAATCTTGTTGATGAGGTGGTACTCGGGCAGGCGCTCGGTGTAGAAGTCACGCCAGTAGATGTTACCCCAACCTTCGTTGTAACGCCAGTAATCGGTCCAGCCGAGGCCTTCTGCGAAGTAGTGGGCGTACATATCGTCGTTGAGGTTGAAGTTACGCTGATGGTCATTGCTCATACCGTGGTATACGCAGCGGGCGAACACCATGTGTGCCTGCACGGAGCTGGCGGTAAGCGCGGTGGAGCTGGTATTCATCTCGTCAAACTTGGCAGTACAGGAAGCCAGGAGGGCGAGAGCGGCAAATACGGGAATAATATATTTTTTCATAAGGCAAAATCCGATTAGAAGCCAATGGTGACAGCGAAACCGAAGTTGCGGGTGGTCGGATACGGGCACATATCAAACGCAGAAGCGAAGATGGAGGTGTCGGTGGAGGAGCCATCCGGCGTCGTGCCAGGAGTGTGGGAGATCAGATAGGCGAGGTTGCTGCCGTAGACGGAAATCTTGGCAGTCTTCACGATACCGCCGATAAATTTCTGCAGAGCCTTGCGGGGAACGTTGTAGCCGATGGAGGCTTCACCCAGCTTCAGGTAGGAAGCGTCGTAGATGAATTCTTCGGCGGGAGAGCTGGTCCAGAAAGCCTGGGCGTCTACCTTGGTGCCGTTGAAGGTGAAGTTGCTGCGTTCTGCGGTGCGGGCAGCAGTACCGGAATGGGCAGCTGCATACTCGGTCACGGAGAAGAGCTGACCACCCTTCTTGAAGGAGAACAGAGCGCTGGCGGTGAGGCCCTTCCAATCGAAGTTAAGACCGAAGGAGCCAGTGAAGTCGGGCTGGACACAACCCAGCAGCATATCGGACTTGGAAACGGGCAGACCGTCCTTCATCTCGATGTTACCGTTGGCATCGCGGGAGTAGCCGGTGCCATAGATGGTACCCATCGGGCGACCTTCCTCGGCGCGTACGGCTACCTGGGCGCTACCGGACATCTTACCCAGTTCGTACTGAGTTACATTGATACCGGATTCGGTGTCGTGGTAGAGTTCCACCACCTTGTTGATGTTGCGGGCCAGGTTGAAGGTGGCGCCGAAGGTGACGTCGCGGGTGCGGATGAAGTCACCATTGAGCTGGATTTCAAAACCCTGGTTGTTGATAACACCGGCATTGATCCACTTATTCTGTACACCGGAGGAGTACGGAAGGGCGATTTTCATCACCTGGTTGCGGGTGGTGGTGTTGTAGTAGGTGAAGTCAATACCCAGACGGTTCTTGAAGAAGTGCCATTCGGTACCAATTTCCCAAGAGTTGGCCATTTCGGGTTTCAGATTGGCATTGGCCTGGGTGGTATTCTGGGTGATGGTCAGGAGGCCGGTGGCATCGTTGGTGCTGCCGTAGGTGGTCTGGAGCTGATAAGGCTCGGTGTCCTTACCCACGAGGGCCCAGGAGGCGCGGATCTTACCGTAGTCCAGGAAGTCCTTGTTGTAGCTTACGCCCAGCGCATCCAGCATACCGGTGAGGAGGTAGGAAAGGCTGGCGGAAGGATAGAAGTAGCTGCGGTTGGCGGCCGGGAGGGTGGAGGACCAGTCGTTACGGGCGGTCAGGTCCAGGAAGAGGAAGTTCTTCCAACCCAGGTTGGCGAAAGCGTACAGGGACTGGATTTCTTTCTCATAAACAGAGTTGCTGGCATACTGGGTACCGGCGGCGATGTACATGGCGCCCACGATGGGAATCTTCTTGCCATCACCGGATACACCTTCGGACTTGGTGTGCATGATGTTACCACCACCGCTCACACCGAAATCGAAATCGCCCCAAGTGTGGTTGTAGGAAAGGAGGGCTTCCAGGTTGTTTTCGAGGCGGGTGGTCTTGGACATGCTAACCTCAGGATAGGCGCTGGTGAACACGGGATCCTTGTAAGGATACCAGTTCTTCTGCTGGTAATCAATCCAGTTGAAACCATCCTTCACAACAAGGTGTACATACTTGGAGAAGTCGATGGTCACCTTGCCCATACCGAAGAACTTGTTCTGGATATCCTGGTTGTTGAACTGGGCCTGGATGAAGTAAGGGTTCTGATAGTCGGCGTTAGGGCCGTACCAGTTGCGGTGGGCCACATCGCCCAGGGCGGCGGCATTCTCATCGATGGCATAGTTCGCAAGATCGGCCATACGGATGCTGCGCGGCATGGTGGTGATGTAGAAGGAAGTACCATACAGACCGCGGGTCTGACGGTTGTTACCGACGGTGCGCACGTAGTTGGCCTTCACGTCGAAGTGCAGCCACTTGGCAGCCTCGAAGCGGGCTACCATGTCCACATTGGTCTTCTGGATGGTGGTGGGCTTGATCACGGCCTGGTTGTCGTCGTGGCCCAGGGACAGACGCCAGGGATTTTCCTTACCGCCGGCGATGGTCACGTTGTGGCTCTGGGTGTTACCAGTGCGATAGTACTCCTTATAAGGATTGATATCGCCCTTGTAGATAGCAGTCTGGCTGTTATCCCACCAAGCGGGAACGCTCTGACCGCTCATTGCAGCACCCCAGGAACCGGTGGATTCGGCGTTGAACTGGCCGTTGGAACCCTGACCGTAAGTGTTCTGGAGATCCAGGAAGTAGGAAACGGGAGACCAGGAGAACTTACCGGTGTAAGTAACGCCGATAGCTTCGCTCTCCTTACCACCCTTCTTGGTGGTGATGAGGATGACACCGTTACCGGCGCGGGAACCGTAAAGGGCCGCGGCGGTGGGGCCTTTCAGCACGGAAATGCTCTCGATGTCCTCGGGGTTGAGGTCGAAAGCACCACCGCTACGGTCGGTGCCGCCCCACAGACCGGCCTGGCCATCGATATCGTGACCGCCCGTGTCATAAGGAACGCCATCCACCACATAGAGAGGCTGGTCGTTGTTGCTCAGGGAGGAAGAACCACGGATAACAACGCGGGTGGAACCACCGACACCGGTACCGGAGTTGGTGATCTGCAAACCGGCGATCTTGCCCTGGAGGGCGTCCGTCAGGTTGGCGCTACCACCACGGTTGAGTTCATCGGACTTCACATCCTGAACAGCATAACCGAGGGATTTCTTTTCACGGGAAATACCCAGGGCGGTGACCACTACCTCGTCCAGGAGTTCACTGTCTTCCTTGAGGACGATATTGGCAGGAGTACCGTCAAAGACGTATTCCACCGTAACGTAGCCGATGCAGGTCACCTGGATGGTGGCGCCCATGGGCACGTTGTTAAGTGTAAAGGAACCGTCTACATCGGTGATGGCACCGTTGTTGGTTCCGGCGACAACTACACCAGCACCGACGACGGGGCCGATATTATCGGAGATAACACCGGTAGCCGTACGGTTCTGGGCAGAGGCCATGAAAGTGAATGTCACCATCAGGGCCATCAGCAGAGCTGACTGAAGCTTTTTGAACATAATTTTGGATTTAGTTGATAATTGGGTTATAATGGTTTGTTTTGAAGCAAGCCTTAAAGACCAGAAGGTCAATATGTCTTTTTGATATGAAATTCATAGCATTTAGGTTAATAAAAAATATTATTATCAACCAGGTATAGCCTGCAAATATAAACATTTTTCATGAATTGCAAAAAAAGCGACCCGTTTCCGAGCCGCCTTGTTACTATATATATTATTAATTATAGGCCGATTATTTCAGCGCTTCGGCCAGAGCCGCCCAGTGTTCGGGCGTCATGCTGCCGGACGTGAAGAGGCAAATGCCTGCTGCACCGGCGACGCGGGCGCCGTTCACGGCCACAGGAATCTCATCGGGAATGAGACCGCTCTGCTCCGGGTCTTCCAGTTCCACTTTGCGCTTCCACTCGCGGCAGATAAACAGGCCGCTGATCACGGGCTTGTCCGGAACGGACTGCACTTCCTCCGCAGTTACTTCGCCCACCCATTCGGCCGGCTGAAGATAGAAGTCGTTGTAGTTCATGGGGAAAATCATGTCCACATCCCATTTGTTCCATTCCTGACGCACCATCCAATAGGCGTGCGACTTGGGACCGGGGAATACATCGGCACTCACTTTCTTGCCCTGGGCGTGCACGGCGGCGCAGATCTCATTCACCAGCGCGGTCACTTGATCGCAGCGGAACTGGGCCCACTCCTTCACCTTGGAAGGATCCTCCACCGCCTTGATGTCAATGCCGGTGAGTTCCTTGAAGGCCGCTACGCAGTTATCGCAGTAGCAGTAATCGGCCGGGGCGTATTCCTCGTCCATCACCAGACCATACTTATCCCACAGACCACGGGAGAGAATCACGTCCGGGTAGCGGATGTAGTCCAGCTGTACGTAGTCCACGTCCGGGATTTTGGCAATTTCGGTCATCTGGTCCACCAGCAGTTTGTGTACGTTGGGATTGCGGGGGTCCAGGGCCTTATAATAGGATACGTACGCGGGATATTCATCGGCCGGCTGTCCCAGGCGGTTCACGGCATACCAGTCGTGCGGTTTGTCCCCGCGAAGCATGCAGGGAATCCAGGCGTGGTATTCCAGGCCTTCGGCATGCGCCAGGGCCGATGCCTTGGCCACCAGCTCCGGATTGCTGTTTTCGATGCAGACGCCCACCAGTCCCTGGGACTTCCAGTAGCGGAAATCCTGCTGGAGTTTATCGAAATCGGTGTTTTCATTGATGCCTTGCCAGGCATAGACGGGGAAGGTGGTTTTCTGGGAGGTGCAGGCGCATAAAAGGGCCATGGCAGCCAGAAGGGAAAGGATGATTTTTCGCATGGTTAATAGTTTGGTTCTTACAAAGATAAGAAAAATAGCTTATATGATATCCACGGCGTTTTGCTCTTCGCCGCCCAGCAGACGCACCCAGGTGCGGAAACCGGCCTGGCCTTTGCGGAACCGGAACACGCGGCAGCCGGAAATTTTATCGGCCGATACACCGTCCCGTCCCAAATCGTTGTATACGGTGTCACAGCCGCTGAATCGGCCGTAGATGAACCAGATGCCGGTTTCCCCTTTTAGCACGTAGTCGCAGTTGTGGTCATGGCCGGTGACGATGGCCTGAACGTCGTCCCTTTCCAGGAACAGGCCGAAGAGACCGCTATTCACGCGGGAGGGGCAGGGTTCCTCGCAATTGTTGCCGATCAGAATCTTGTTCGGCGCTTCCAGCAAGGCCCGCTCGATTTCCCGGAGCGGAATATGGAAAAACGCCAGGGCCGGAACGGGCAAGCTGCCATTACCGTCCTGGAGCTTCTGACTCAATTGCTTATACCACTCCAGCTGGGAGGATCGGATATAATCGTAAGTATGCACCTCTTCCAGCCCTTTGAGAATGACGGCATCCATGGAGTCGAACAAATAGAACACCCGGTCCGGACCATTGGCTCCCTCCAGCCCGATGGCATCGTTGGAACAGCCGTACACGGCAGGGTCCGGCGCTGTGTTCAGGCAGCCGGGCAAGCTCCGGATCAGGGCATAAACCTCCTCACGGGAAGAGCCGAACTGGGAGTCGTGGTTACCCAGCGCTACCGCCCAGGGTATGCCACTTTCGGCCAGCGGTGTGAGGATTTCCTTGGCGCTCTGCAGGTCCGGCTTGCCAAAGAGGATGTCTCCGGTATGGATGACCAAATCCGGCTTTACGCCCTCCAGGGCCTCCTTCACGCATTCCAGCGCCCTGGCGCTGCGGGGGTCTCCTGCAATGTAATGCGTGTCCGTGAATTGCACCACGGTAAAGGTGCCATCGGCCCGATAGGGCAAGGTGGCCGACAAACTTACTTTTTTCTTGCTCGCTTCTCCGACCTTGCAACAGGCAGTGAGCGAGGGTGCCGCGGCAGCCAGAACACTGGCCCAGGCAGCGTCTTTGAGGAAGGTTCTTCTTTTCATCTCAACAAAATTAACTATATTTGTGTATTAACACTCCAACTATGACTAAAAAAATTTCCCTCATCGCCCTGGCCCTGGCCTTCACGCTGGGAGCCGCCGCACAGGAAAACAGTTTCGTACACAAGCAGGCCGATGGCTACGAGTGGCCCACAGATCCGGCCGTGCTGGAAAAACTGGATGCCTGGCAAGACCTCAAGTTCGGCGTGCTCATGCACTGGGGACTCTATTCCGTCCCCGGTATCGTGGAATCCTGGAACATCTGCAACGAAGACTGGATCCGCCGCCCGTCCGGCACCACCTATGAAGGCTACAAGCAGTGGTATTGGGGCCTTTCCAAGGAGTTCAATCCCGTAGATTTTAACCCGGAGCAATGGGCACAGGTATTCAAGGACGCCGGCATGAAATACATGATCTTCACCACCAAGCACCACGACGGCTTCTGCCTCTACGACTCCCATTATACAGACTTCTCCATCGCCAAGGCCGGCCCGTTTGCCGGAAATCCCAAGGCCGATGCCGCCAAATACGTCTTCGAGGCGTTCCGCAAAGCCGGACTATGGACCGGCGCGTACTTCTCCAAGCCCGACTGGCACTGCCAGTGGTTTTGGAACCCCTACTACGCCACCCCGCGCCGCGGTATTAATTATAAGGTAGACCAACATCCGGACTGGTGGCAGAACTACGTCACCTTCACCAAGAATCAGCTTACGGAGCTCACCGGAGGCCGATATGGCCAGCTTGACATCCTGTGGCTGGACGGCGGATGGATCCGCGGCGACCAAGTGGGCCTGGACGCCATCCTCCCGGAAGCCCGCCGCGTGAGCCCGGGCCTCATCTGCGTAGACCGAACCATCCAAGGCCCCAACGAGAACTACCAGACCCCGGAACGCAGCGTACCCGATCGGCAAATCGACCATCCCTGGGAGTCCTGCATCACCCTGGGCAACGACTGGGGTTGGACACCCAGGCGCAACTACAAGACCGCCCGCAAAGTCATTGACATCCTGGCCGAAATCGTGGCCAAAGGCGGCTGCTTCGTGCTGGGAGTAGGTCCTACCCCGGAAGGCATCATCGAGAAGGAGGCCGAAGTAATTCTGCAGGAGATTGGCGAATGGTTGGGCCGCTGCGGCGAAGCCATCTACAGTACGCGCATCACGGAAAAATACAACGACGGGAATCTTTGGTTCAACGCCTCCAAGGAGGGCCAGACGCTCTATGCCGTGTATGCCCTGCCGGACGATGAAAACCTTCCCGCCACCCTCACCTGGAGCGGCAACCTGCCCAAAGACGGCAAGGTTATCATCCTGAACAACGGCAAAAAAGTAAAGGCCACCGTAAAAGGTGACCAGGTTACCCTAAAACTTCCCAAAGGTCTCAAGCAAGAACCTATTGCCCTGAAGTTTGCCCTGTAAGCTTAGCTACAAACTCCTCGGGGGTGAAGAACTTGATATGTCGGTCTTCACCCTCGTGCTTTTTTCGGAACTTCTTGTCGTTGGTGATGATAGCATCACAACAGCAGTCTACGGCCCGGGCAAATTGAACATCATCTTCAAAGTCTCCGGACATATGCCTGGAGGCATAAAGCATATCAAATGAAGTCAACTGTTCTTCGTTAAAGTAATTGAAGAATTGACAGGCCTTCTCATAATATGCGTCTAAATATTGCTGTCCTTTCTTGCGTAATATATATGAGGCGTCAATGATACTCTGAGTGGTAATTACTCCTTCTATCTTACCACACCTTACAGCATAGAAGATATCGCGGGATGCCTTTGAGGATGGACGTTCAATGAGAACATCTATAAGGACATTAGTATCTATAAAAACCTTTCCTTTCATAGGCCCAAAATTCTTGCCATCCGCGGGTCCTCTTCCAGCTCTTCAGGTGTGGGGTCCACCCAATCATGGATGATTTGTAAATCTAGTATTTCCTGTGATGCAGTAAAGTTTTTTGGCAATTTGGGCCATTCTATACGGGTTTCACGTTCCAGGGTTTGTTCTACATAGGCATTGACCGACATGCCTCTGCGTTTGGCTTCCCGTTTCACGCCGGATAGAACGTCCTCCCGGAGCCGGAAAGCGGTTTGTATGCGGGGTATAGCTTCCATTTTGTATAACATTTTCTGCAAAAATATAACACTTTCCCCGAAAAACAAAAAAAAGTCACCAAAAATATGGTGACTGTACGGAGATCCTTCGTCGCCTCCTGCGCCTCAGGATGACAATTACTGTCATTCTGAGCGAAGCGAAAAATCTGTGTTTACAGGGTTTTCAGGTAGGCGATGACGGAGAGGGCCTGTTGGGCGTTCTCCATGGTGTACTTTTTCTCCTTGACAAACTCTTTGAGAGCGGGAGCCTTGTCCGGGAAGGCCTTGTACAGGTCTTTCAGGCGTTTGACCTTGTATTCCTTTCCGTCCAGGGTGAAGAAATAGGTATTGTCGTTTTTGCGCTGCCACACCTCAATAGAGCTGTAGGAACCGTCCTCGTCCATTGAATAGCGGTGCCAATCGGCCACCGGGAAGGGCGTGGCGGGTGAAAACTCGAAGGACTGCACCACTTCCACCTTGGCCTGCGTGGTGGCGCCCAAAGCTCCCTTGGAGCCTTTATTCACATTCTTAAATTTCCAGTTCACATAGACGGTGTCGCCGGGCCAGGCCAGTTCTTCGCTGATCAGGTCTTCCTTCATCACGAACTTCTTTCCTTCCACCCGGATGGAATCGATCATGGAAGCGTTGGTGAGTTCCATGAGGGTTTCGCCCTGCAGGTAGAAAATCTTCTGCCCCATGGCATCAATGTTCATGACCACTTTTTCAGGACGGGAGAATCCCCTGAAGGAGATTTCTCCGGGAACGAATTCGGGGAACAGGAAAAAACGCTGCTGCGCGGCCAGCGGGGTAACCAGAAGGGCGCTCACAAACAGAACGGACAAAAAACGTTTCATATCAAACAGTTAAAAAACAGGCGGCGTAGCGTACGCCGCCTGTTTCGTTGCAAAAATCAGGCCTACTTACCAGCGCCCCACTGAGGAGCGTTCTTGTCCTGCCACAGACGTTCAGTGTTGAGCACGGAAGTGGTGGTGAAGCCAGGACCGGACTGGTTGGTACCGGGAGTGAAGCCCTGTTCCTTCAGGTTGGCCAGACGGATATCATGCATGATATCGGTGGGTGAAGGTTCGGTGAACTCGAAACGGCGAGGAACGGCCGTAAGGGCGAACTTGCTGCCGAAGTCTACCAGAGGGAGGAGCTTGGAACCCACCTTCGGATAACCGGAACGGCGGGCGGTCACAAACAGTTCGTCGGGCATCATGGTGAAGTTCATCAGCTGCTGCAGATAAATCTTTTCGATGGAGCCGTCCCACTTCACAGCGTCGGTGGCCAGCATGGCGGCGATTTCGCCGTCCTTCAGTTCGATGCTGGCCTCAAGAGGATCGTAGCCGTAAGTGGTGCCATAGTAAGGGATCTTGTTCTTGCCGGCGATGTAATCCCATTCCTTCACGGAGAGTTCTACACCTCTCTCATAATAGGCCTGGGCCGATCCGGTGGAGATGGCGCCCAGCTGACGGAGCTCGGCCAGGTACAGGTTGGTTTCACCGGCACCCAGATAGAGACCCCACCAAGGAACGTCTTCGGTATCCTGGATCACAGGACCGCCGGGGATGGTAGGAACCTGGAAGTCTACGCGGCCGCGGATCATTTCCTCGTTCAGGCCGGAAGACCAGCTGTAGCTCTTCTTGGCATCGCCCACGGTGAGCTGATAACGGTCGGTGGTTTCGAAGTACACGCCAAGGTATTGGTCGTATTCGGGGGACATGGTCCACACGATAGGAATACCATAATAACGGCACCAGGGCTCACCCAGAATGTAGGACTCGAAGTTGCCCTTTTCGTCCAGGATGATGTTATCCTTCACGAAAGGAGGAAGATCGGCGGTCTTGCCTTCGTCGATGAATTCCTGGATCACCTTGGAGTTGAAGCCGTTCTTGTAGTAGAAGAAGCGCACGCGAGGGTCGCGGCTGTTCACCATAAAGTTGATGACGTTCTCGCTGGAGGAGGCGATCCAACCGGAGTAGGAGTTACCAGTCTGGTATGCCAGGTCACCACCGGTGGCGGCATCGGCCTTATGATAGATGAAGGCGTCGTCCATGCTGTCGATGTAACCGGCAGGGCTGGACAGAACGCTCTGGGCAATCTGACCGGCCTTGCTGGCGTTCTGGCTGTACAGACGCACGGCGATCTTGAGCTTCAGGGTGTTGGCCATTTTGGCCCACTTCTGCATGTTGCCGCCGAAGATGATATCCTGACCGGCCACAACCACCTGGGTTTCGTCGCGGAAAACGGAGATGTAATAATCCAGTTCCTCTACAAAGAGACTGTACAGGTCTTCCACCTTGTCATAAGCGGGCGTAAGAGGGCCGCCGTAACGGTACAGGGAAGCCTCGGTGTACTGGATGTCGCCGTTGATATCGATGGCGTAGATGGCGCCGTAGATGGCCAGGACACCGCACATGGCAGCGTAAGCCTCGGCGTCCGGACGCTCATTGGCCTCGATGAACTTCTCGATATCGTTGCGGTAGTTGAGCATGGTAATATAAGAAGTCTGCCGGTTTACACCGGTGGGCATGCTGTAGGTGGACTCGTTGAAAGCGCCCGAAGCACCCATCTGGGTCCACTTGGCAAACAGCGGCTGGTTATAGAACCAGAAAGTGTAGTCGTTGGTCTCAAAGAGGGTCATGGCACGGGTGGCCAGATAGGAAGGCTCCGCAACGGTCACAGCAGCCGGGTTCTGGTTGAGCTCGGCAAACTTTTCCCGGCAGGAGGTGAGGCCTACAACCGTGAGCAAAGACAGTGCAATGAATATTTTATTTGCTTTCATGGTAATTGCCGTTTCAAAATTAGAATCTAGCATTGATAGTGAAGGTGAAATAGGTGGTTACACCTTGCAGGTTACGTACACGGAACTCGGAGGCAGCCGTACCACGGACAGACTCAGGATTCTCCTTGTTGGGCATGGTGTTCAGGATGTAGCCCAGGTTGTGGGCATTGGCCTGCAGGGAGAGACCCTGGCACTTGATGGCGTTGGCCCATTTCTCAGGAAGGGCCCATGCGACGGAGACATCACGGACGCAGATGTAGTTGAGCTTAACAAACCAGCTGTCGTTGATAACACCGTTACCCCAGCTGTTGGTGTAGTAGGTCCAAGAGGAAGCGTGGCAAGGATCCACACCGCCGTTCTTCCAAACCTCGGCGAAGGTTTCACCGGTGCCGTACTGGCCGCCGCCCACAGTGTAGACGCTGCCGTCCGGCTGAGGGATGTTGGTACCCACAGGGAAGATACCCTCGGGGATAACACCGTCGGTATAAGTGAGACCGTCCCAACGGGAAGTGTAGGTGACACCACCGTGAGCAGAATCGGAGCCCTTCAGAGCGGTGGCCAGGTAACCGTAAGCGGTACCATAGTGGGAAGGATAGGAAGCTACATAACCACCGAAGCGGCCGTCGAAGGAAGCGGAGAGGGTGACTCTCTTGATGCGGAAGGAAGTACGGAGGGAACCCAGGAAGTCGGGCACGGAGTTGCCGATTTCCTCCACCTTACCGCTGCGGCGGATGAGGGTGGTACCGTAGTTGGTCTGCCAGTTGTACAGAACCGGGAGACCGGAACCGCCGGTGATGTTGCCGTTATCGTCGTAGGTGTAGTCCTTCAGAGGCATCTTATCGGACATGAGGATACCATAGGTACCACCCACCTTAGCCACGGAACCGATACGGTAGTTACCATAGTCGGGATCGCCCTGCAGCTTGATGTAGCTGGCTACGAGGTCGCTCAGTTCCACGATCTTAGACCAGTTCTTGGTCCAGGTGAAGTTCAAATCCCAGGAGAAGTCCTTGGTTTCCACGGGAACGGTATTCAGGGCAAGCTCGATACCCATGTTCTGGATGTTACCGGCGTTGATGAAGGCGCTGGAAACACCGGAGGCGCTGGGCAGGGAAACGCTCATGATCTGGTCGCGGGTGTTCTCCTTATAGAAGGTGAAGTCCAGGCCGATACGGTTGGTGAACATGCGATAGTCGACACCCAGTTCCCAGGAGGTCTTGCGCTCGGGCTTCAGGTTCTGGTCATACACAGACGTAGGGATGGTCATGTAGTACTTGTCGCTGCCGTTGTTCTTGAGCTGGGACACGGTGTAGGCCGTATTGATGATATACGGATCGGTGTCGTTACCCACCTGGGCGATGGAGCCGCGCAGCTTGAAGAAGGAGATGCTCTTCGGGAGATCGAAGGTCTCGTGCAGCAGCCAGGAAGCACTGAAGGAAGGATAGAAGTAGGAGTAGTTACCGTGCTTATCGGCATAGATGAGGGCCGATGTCCAGTCGTTACGGCCGGTGGCCTCCAGGAATACCTGGTCGCGGAAGGAAGCGGTGGCCTGGGCTACCACGGAGAGCATACGCTTGGTGGCGCTGATGGAACCGGAACCGTTCTTGGTGCCGCGGGAGTTATCGATGAAATAACGGTTGGGCACGATGAGACCGCTGCTGGTGCTGGTGGAAACGGCAAAGTTGTAGTTGTTGAAGTATTCACCGCGGAGGAAGCCGCCGATCTGCCAGTCTTCGCCGATCTTGAAGTCGAAAATGAAGTTGGTATTGATGTTGGTCTGTTCCTTGGTGTTCTGGCTCAGGGAGTAGGAGCCGCCGCCGCTGGAGTTGGCATAACCGGAATCCGGGCTCTTGCTCTCCTTGCGGGTGTAGTAGTAGTTGAAGCTACCGTCGGTGACCCACTTGAGCCAAGGGGCGAACTGGATGGTGATCTTCAGGTTGGGACGGACCACAGTTTCCTTCTGGATGGTCTCGTTTTCCCAAATGCTCCACCAGGTGCCGCGGCCGGGGATGGAACCCCACTTGTCGCCGTACTGAGTCTGGGCCAGACCGCCATGGTCGCCCTTATACTTGTCGCGCAGGAATTTGGCATCGTAGGTACGATCCCAGGTGCCGCTGATGAAGTTTTCACCGATGTTGGGCTGAGCGTTGCGGGGCTCGGAATTGGTGAAGCTCACGGAACCTTCCACCTCGATGGCCTTGTTCAGTTTGTGCGTGGCCTTGAGGAGGGTGCTGAAACGGTTGAAGCTATTGTTCGGGAGGGTACCGGTGCTGTACTTCTCGGAGATGGAAGCATAGATGGAGCTCTTCTCGTTGCCACCGGAGAGGGTGATGTTGGTGTTGGTGTTGAAACCTACATTGTAAGCATCCACGAAGTTGTTGGCCTTGGCCTCGTAGGGACGGATGGTCCCGTCGTACCATTCCATGTTCTTCACAGCATCGAACGGAAGACCGAAGGAGCAGCCGTCCACGCCATAGGATTCGTACAGCTTCTTCATGGAGAAGACGTCGGTGGTGCCATCCATCCAGATGTTCGGGTGGTTGGTGTCCCAACGGGAGGCGGAGTCTTCATACAGACCGTAACCGGAGAACAGACCTTCACCGAAGACATTGTTGAAGGTGGGACCGGAAGTCACCTTGTCGAAGCCCAGGGTCTGGGTGAAGCTTACGCCCAGGCCGCGGGAACCACGACCGCTCTTGGTGGTGATGATCACGGCACCGTTCAGACCGCGGGAACCGTACAGGGCGGTAGCGGCAGCACCTTTCAGCACGGAAATGGATGCGAAATCGTCCGGGTTCAGGTTCTTGAGCTGGTTACCATAGTCCAGGTTGTTGGAATCCCAGTCGGCGGAAGGGTCGGTGACGTCGTTGTCCAGGATGATGCCGTCTACCACGAAGATGGGCTGGTTGTTCTTGCCCAGGGTGGAAGCACCACGGATGAGGATCTTGTTACGACCGAACATACCACCATCAGACCCGTTGATTTCCACACCGGCCACCTTACCTTGCAGGGCCGATACGGGGTTGATCAGGTTGGGGTTCAGTTCCTCGCTCTTGAGCTCGGTCACTGCATAACCCAGGGCCTTGGTGGAACGCTTGATACCGAGAGCCGTAACTACGGTGCCCTCCAGCATCTCGGCGTCTTCGCTCAGGATCACATTCACGGGGCCGCGGTTCCAGGTGATTACCTGGGAGGCGTAGCCGATGCAGGAAACCTCGAGCACGGCGCCTTGGCGCACGTTAGGGAGTGTGAAGGTACCATCCAGATTGGTAACCGTACCGTTCTGGGTTCCCTGCACAAACACAGAAGCTCCGATGACAGGTTCACCGGCAGCGTCTTTCACTGTACCAGTGACCGTATTCTGGGCAAAGGCAGTTACGCCTGCAGCCAAGAAAGCAAGGGTCATGGCAAGTCTCAGAAAGAGATTTTTCATGTGCATTGTTGGTTTTAAGGTTAATAATAGAGTTTGGTTTAGGAAATAATTGCTATTTTAGGTTAGGGGCGAATGCCCATTTGTGAATAAATAGGAAGTTTTTAGTCTATTTTTTTAAATTTTCGGGTTAGTTTCTGTTCACAAATATAGTCTTATTTTTTAAATAAGGAAAACTTCTTTATTAAAAAAGCGAAATTTCCAATTCCGGAAATGAGAGTTTTTCCCGCACTACGTGCGAGAGGGTGGGCAGCAGAAAGCGGGCATAGACCTTTTCCGTGACCAGCACGGACGAATGTCCCAGTAAACGACTGATCAGGTGAACGTTTACCTGGGCCGAGTTAAGCGCCTTCACCGCAAAAGTGTGCCGGGCCACATGCATGGTGAGCGGAAAAGGGAAATCCAACTGCCGGCCGATTCTGCCCAGCACCCCGCGTAGCGCGCGGTTCTTGTTGTCAATGGCCCGTGCCAGGGCTGCATCGTCCGTGAGGTCGAAGTCTTCGGCCAAAAGACCGAATACGAATCGTGCCGATGGCCTCCGCGCACGCCATCGGCCCAGAATTTCCAGCGCCTGGTCCGACAATGGAATGGTAATGGGTGATTTGGATTTGACCGATACTTTGGACAGGCGGGACTGTTCCCGGCACACGTGTTTCCACTCCAGGGTAATGAGGTCCGAGATGCGCAGCCCGCAGGCGTGAAAGGAGAAGAAAAACAGGTCCAACGCATTTCGGACGCCTTCTTTTGGAGTTTCCTTGTAATAACGCAACAGCGCCATCAATTGTCCGTCGTTCAGATGATGGATTTCTTCCTGGTCATCGGGAGCCAGGCGTCCGGCTTCCTGGCCATACCTTCGGGGACGCGCTGGATAATAGGACTTTTCCAAATGGGAAAGCGTTTTGGCCGATACCAGGCCCTCTTTTCCAGCCGCTTTCAAGGTGAAAATCAAGGGAACCAGCTTTCGGTTCACCGTAGAAGTCTTGTTTCCCTTCCGGATGCAGTAAAGTTTATACTGTTCAATGAGTTCCTCGTCCAGTTCACGTAGAGACAGGGCGTGCTGATGCCGGACCGTTTGGCAGAAATGCCGAAAACTCTCCAACACGGACATACTGCCGTACCAGGTGTGAAAAGAAATTTCCTGAGCCTGGTAACGTCGGTTGTACAACGACCGGGCATAGCTGTAAAATTCAGTCTTCATAGTGTCATTCCTATTTATTCACAAATAGTTGCAATTTTATATGGCTTTCTTGCTATTAAAAAGTACAAATAAAACATTGCGCCTTATTTCTTCCTGTTGAATGAGGATAAATTATCCTATTTTAATACTCAGAAAAATTAACTTTTTCTCAATGAATTGCCCTTTGTATAAATTATTTATTATATTTGTCTCTTGTAACAATAAGAATAGATAATACAACCAAAAAATCCTATGCTTTTGCAAACAATTATGCTAAACCTTATTTAACACTAACCATTAACTAACATGCACATGAAAAAAAGCTTACTCAGAGTATCCCTTACCCTGGTGCTGATGCTGGGCAGCCTGGCCGCCTGGGCACAGAACACGGTGAACGGAACTGTGAAAGACGCAACCGGTGAGGGAATCATCGGTGCGGCAGTGCAGATTGTGGGAACCCAGAACGGTGCCATCACCGACATCGACGGTTCCTTCACCCTCCCGGGCGTCAAACAGGGCGACCGGCTGGAAATCTCCTGCATCGGCTATGCCAACCAGATTATCACCTGGAACGGCGGCCCCGTGAATGTAATCCTGGAAGAGGACTCCGAAATGCTGGAAGGCACGGTAGTCACCGCTCTGGGCATTACGCGTGAAAAGAAGACGCTGGGTTATGCACTCCAGGATGTGAAGGGCGACGCCCTCCTGGATGCCCGCGAAAGCAACCTGGCCAACGCCCTCACCGGTAAGGTGGCCGGCGTTTCCATCGTCCGTTCCTCCAACGGTCCCGGCGCTTCCTCCCGTATCGTCCTCCGTGGTAACAACTCCCTCACCGGCCTGAACCAGCCCCTCATCGTGATTGACGGCGTTCCCATGGACAACTTCGTGGGTGCCAACAACAACGACTTCTGGAACCCTTCGG
>JBGVCF010000022.1:0-92653 GCA_045226315.1 Candidatus Cryptobacteroides sp. | reverse complement strand
TTAAACTTTCAATATCGGCATAAATTTACTACTTTTGTTGTCACAAGCCTTGGGCAGAGAACTATGCTGCAAATCTAAGGTTTGTGTGAACTGAAGCTGATACCATGAAACATCGTTTTACCGGGCTGTCGGCACTGGCCCTCGCAGCCCTTCTCACTGCCTGTACGGGAACGGGGAAAGCCCCCATTTCCCAAGTTCATTCCTTTAACGGAACCAGCGAACACGGACACACCTATCCCGGCGCCACCACGCCTTTCGGCCTGGTGCAACTGAGCCCGGATACCCGCACCGAGGGCTGGGACGGCTGCTCCGGCTACCATTACTCCGACAGCACCATCCTGGGCTTCAGCCATACGCACCTGAGCGGCACCGGCTGCGCCGACCTGGGCGATTTCCTCTTCACTCCCGGCCTGGACAAGATAGCTCCGCTCCCGCTGGACCACAAACTGGAACAGGCCCAGCCCGGTTACTACAAAGTGGAATGCCCGGGGATCGGCATCACGGCAGAACTCACCGCCACCCCGCATGTGGGCGTGCACCGCTACACCTTTACCGGCAAGGGAGAGCGCCAGATCCTCATCGACGCGCTGCACAGTATCGGCGAGGGCACCCACACCCAAAGCGCCAGCCTGGAGCTGCAGGGTAAGCAGGAAGTGAGCGGACACCGGCTGGTCACCGGATGGGCCGAAAACCGCGACATCTACTTATCGGCCGCCTTCTCCGTTCCGTTCAAGAAAACCGAAGAACCGGAGCCCGGCAAGCTGCTGCTCACCTTCCCCGAAGATACCAAGGAACTGGTGGTCTACGCCGGCATTTCCTACACCGGCATTGAAGGCGCCAAGGCCAACCGGCTGGCCGAAACAGCCGAAACCGGCTTCAACCGCATGCGCGCCCTGGCAACGGCACAATGGGAAACGGCACTGGGCAGCATCCGCGTAAAGGGCGGTCCCACGGAGCAGTTCTATACCTGCCTGTACCACACGCTGGTGTGCCCCAACCGCATGGAGGACGTAGACGGCCTGTACCGCAACTTCAAGAACAAGAACGTACAGTGGAAAGGCGGAACGCACTATTACTCCACCCTTTCCCTCTGGGACACCTTCCGCAGCTGGAATCCGCTCCAGACCCTGGTGAACCCCACCCTGGTGAACGACATGATCGTGAGCATGCTGGACATCTTCGACTGCACCGGCGAACTTCCCATCTGGCCGCTGGCCAACTGGGAAACCCACACCATGATCGGCTATCACAGCGTACCGGTCATCGCCGATGCCTGGCTGCACGGCATACGGGGCTATGACGGAGAAAAGGCCCTGCAGGCCATGGTGGCTTCGTCCAACCACTATAAGGGCAAGAACATATCGGCCCTTTACACCCAGTACGGCTATGTGCCCGCCAACCTGGTGAAGGAAGCCACCTCGCAGACGCTGGAATTCGCCTACGACGACTGGTGCATAGCCCGCATGGCGGAATCCCTGGGCCACCAGGACATCGCCAAGGCCTATGACCGCCGCGCCCTCCATTACCAGAACGTATTCGAAGGTTCCACCGGCTTCATGCGCGGCCGCAAGGCCGACGGAGGCTGGACCACTCCCTTCGACCCCATTTCCAGCACCCGCGACTACACAGAAGCCATTCCCTGGCAGGCCCGTTTCTTCGTTCCGCACGATGTAGCCGGCCACACTTCCCTGATGGGAGGCCAGGAGCCCATGCTGGCCGCGCTGGATTCCCTGTTCACCTACGATGCCCGCAGCGCCAACGTCACCATCTCCGACATCAGCGGCTACATGGGTCAGTATGCCCATGGCAACGAGCCCAGCCACCATATGGCCTATATCTTCAACTGGCTGGGGGCTCCTTCCCGCACGCAAGAAATTGTGCGTGAACTGCTTACCACCATGTATGACACCACTCCGGAAGGCGTCTGCGGCAACGAGGACTGCGGCCAGATGAGCGCCTGGTACATCCTCTCTTCGATGGGCATCTATCCCGCCTGCCCCGGCAGCGGGGAATACCAGCTGGTGGCTCCCCTGTTCAAGGAAGCCGTGATCAAACTGGGCAACGGTAAAACGCTCACCATCCAGGCCGATCATCCCGAGCATCCGTACATCGCCGATGTACAGCTGAACGGAAAGCCGGTGGAGCGCAATTATCTGCTGTACGAAGAAATCATGGAAGGCGGTACGCTGTCCTTCCGTTTATCGGCCACCCCGGACCATGGCCGGGATGCCCTGCCGGCCCCTTATTCCCTGAGCACCGAGCCCATGGTCTCCACGCCTTATGTGCTGGAAGACCTGGAACTCTTCAAGGACAAGACCACCGTCACCCTGGGTTCCCGCACTCCGGGCGCCGTAATCCGTTATACGCTGGACGGCAGCGAACCCACACCGGAGAGCCCGGAATACAATCTGCCGTTCGAGATTACCCAAAGCTATCCCATCAAGGCCCGCGCCTTCCTGGATGGGTTTAAACCCTCCCCTGTCCTTTCCGTCCTGGCCACCAAGGCCATATTCCGGGAGCCCACCCGCATCAGCGGCCTTAAGCACGGCTGCCGCTACACCTATCACCGGGGCACTTACAGCTGCACGGCCGATGTCCTGGCCAGTCCGGTGGTGGCTTCCGGCACCATGCCGTCGCCTTCCATCCGTCAGGCTCCGGACGAGGACCACTTCGGCTATATTTTCAGCGGCTATCTGGATGTACCGGAAGACGGTGTCTGGGAGTTCACCGTGGTGAGCGACGACGGTGCCGTGCTGGATATCGACGGCACCCGCGTAGTGGACAACGACGGCTCCCATTCGGCCATCCCTTCCTCGGGTCGCTTCGCGCTGAAGAAGGGCCTGCATCCTTATCGGCTCATTTATCTGGAAGATTATGAAGGCCAGGCACTGTTCTGGACCTGGCGGGCCCCGGGCCAGAAGCGATTCTCCCGCATCCCCGTCGAAAACCTTTATTATTAAACCAACATGAAAAAACTGCTGCTTTTCCTGTGCTGCCTGCTACCGCTTTCGGCTGCAGCCCAGATGCCCGTGATCCTTCATTCCCACAACGACTACGTGCGCACCGTACCTTTCTGGGAGGCCTATTCCCAGCACTGTGCCTCCATCGAGGCCGATGTCCATCTGTTTGAGGGGCAATTGCTTGTGGGACACGACCTGAAAGACCTCACGCCGGATCGCACCTTCGACGGCATGTATGTACAGCCCATCGTCCAGACTTTCCGGGCCAACGGCGGTAAAATGTGGCCCCGCAGCAAGGACCGCATGATCCTGATGGTGGAACTCAAGAGCCCCACGGAGCCGGAACTCACGGAGGTAATCAAGGTCCTGGAACAGTATCCGGATGTGTTCTGCAGCCCGGACGGCGTGCAGGTGGTGATTACCGGCAATGTGCCCGCACCCGAAAAGTTCACCGAATATCCCAAGTGGATCTACTACGACGGAGATATCCGCGACAATTATACGCCGGAACAGCTGGCCCAGGTGGGTATGGTGAGTAATTCTTTCCGGATGTTCGCCAAAAAGTGGAACGGCAAGGGCCGCATGATCGACCCCGAGCTAGATGCCGTGAAGGCCGCCATTGCCAAGGTGCATGCCCTGGGCAAGCCCATCCGCTTCTGGGAGGCCCCGGAAGGCACCACCGCCTACTTCACCTTCTGGAAACTGGGCGTGGACATCATCAACACGGATAAACCGGCTGTGGCCTCGCTCTTCTTCAGCGATTGGGGCAACAAGAACTTCATCATGGGCAAGCACGAGGTTCAGGCCGGCGTCACCGGTACCAAGAAGCTGGATGCCGCCACCCGCAGCTTCTCCGGCTTCCAGAATGAGAAACTGCAGCTCACCCAGCGCATTCCCACCTATACGCCCACGTACCGGAACGACGGCAGCAACAAAAAGATCAAGAACGTGATCTTCCTTATCGGCGACGGAATGGGCCTGAATCAGATTGTGGCGGGCGCCTACGCCAATAACCGCGACCTGAGCATCCTCAAGATGAAGAGCATCGGCATCCAGTTCTACAATCCTCAGGACGATTTCATCGGCGATTCCGCTTCCGGCGGCAGCGCCCTGGCCACCGGCAAACTGTCCTGGACGCGTCACATTTCGTCCAACCACGACGGTTCTGAAGAGTATTCCCCGCTCACGGACTATTTCAAAGCCATGGGCAAGGCCACGGGCGTAGTTTCCCTGGGCGACATTGCCGATGCCACTCCCGCCGTATTCTACGGTCACACTTCCGAACGCGACAGCACCGACCGCATCACGCGCTACTGGCTCACCAGCGACGTGGACCTCATCTGCGGCCCCGGCACCGATTATTTGGAGAAACCCCGCCAGGACGGCGTGGACATGCTTTCCGGCATCAAGGCCAACGGCTACAGCTACACCAAGGACGCCACGGCCGTGGACAAGGTGAGCGGCAAGCTCATCTGCCTGGACAACCGCATGGGCGCCTATGCCACGGAAGAGACGCTCAGCTTCCTGGCCGATATTACCAAGTCTTCCATCGAAAAACTGTCCAAGGACTCCAAGAAGGGCTTCTTCCTGATGGTGGAAGGCGCCAAGATCGACTATGCCGGCCATTCGGACTGCTTCCCCGCCTCCGTGATCGAGCAGCTGGGCTTCGACCTGGCCGTGGCAGAGGCCCTTAAATTCGCCGATTCCAACGGCGAAACCCTGGTAGTGGTCACGGCCGACCATGAAACCGGCGGCCTCACCCTCCTGGACGGCGATCTGGAGACTGGCCACATTCTTGCAGTGTACAACTCCGACGACCACACCCCCACCGTGGTGCCGGTCTTCGCCTACGGCCCCGGCTCCCACGAATTCATGGGAACGTACATCAACATCGAGATTCCTAACACCATTAAACGACTGGTGACAAAATGAGAAAATACCTTCTGAGCGGTCTCCTGCTGGCCCTTCCCCTGCTGGGATGGGCCCAGGACCTCCGTAGCGGCCCCTATGAGCTGCCCTACAAGAACACCTATGTGAAGAACATCTTCGTGGCGGAGAACCCCTACCGTACCCTGCAGCGGGAAACCCTGAAGCCCGGCTCCTTCGAGCAGGCCCGCAAGGTGCTGCCCGCCCCTTTCTGGGAAGGGCATCAGCAGGAAGTGGACATGTACTGGCATGCGTGGAAGATTGCCATCGGCAACATCCGCCAGCCGCAGGAGGGCTCCGGCTTCGTTTCGCCCTATCTGGACGTGGCCTACAATGGCAACATCTTCATGTGGGATGACAGCTTCATGATGCTTTTCGCCCGCTACGGCTACCGCTTCTTCCCCTTCCAGCGCACCCTGGACAATTTCTACGCAAAACAGCACCAGGACGGCTTCATCTGCCGGGAAATCCGGGCCGATGGCTCCGACTGCTTCGAGCGCTACGACCCTGTGAGCACCGGGCCCAACCTCCTGCCCTGGGCCGAACTATTGTACTACAAACAGTTCGGCGATATCGACCGCCTGCACCGCGTATTCCCCGCCCTGGTGGCCTATGCCCAGTGGTGGCAGCTGAACCGCACCTGGCAGAACGGCACCTACTGGAGCTCAGGCTGGGGAACGGGCATGGACAACCAGCCCCGCGTACCGGACGGCTACAATCCCATCTTCTCCAACGGTCACATCACCTGGCTGGACACCAACCTGCAGCAGTGGCTGGTGGACGACTGCCTCATGCAGATCGGCTTTTATATCGAGCGCTGGCAGGAGATCGAGGAGCTGGAAGACGAGATGAAGTTCCTCAAGGCCTGGATCAACGACAACATGTGGGACCCGGAGACGGGCTTCCTGTACGATGTGTTGCGGGATGGCAGCCGCGGCAGCGCCAAGGGCATCAGCGCATTCTGGGCCCTGCAGACGGATGTGCTGGAAAAAGAGCGTCTGGACACCCTGGTGGCCCATTTGTCCGACAGTACGGAGTTCGCGCGCACCCACCGCGTACCTTCCCTCAGCGCCGACAACAAGAAATACAATCCCCTGGGCCGCTATTGGCAGGGCGGCGTATGGCCGGGCACCAATTACATGGTAATCGACGGTCTGTGGCGCAAAGGATATAAGGACCTGGCCCGGACCGTTGCCAACAACCATTACAGCAATGTGTTCCAGGTATGGAAAGACACCGGCACTTTCTGGGAGTATTACGCACCGGAAAAAGTGGCGCCCGGTTTCATGGCCCGCAAGGATTTCGTGGGCTGGGCCGGCTTGCCGCCCATCGCGGAATTCATCGAGTGCATCCTGGGCATCCGTTCCGATTTCTCGGAAAACCGCATCGAATGGGATGTACAGCAGTTGGAAGCGCACGGCATCGAGCGCTATCCTTTCGGCCCGGAAGGCGTTGTGAGCCTGAAGGTGGCCGCCCGGAAATCGGCCGATGAAAAACCGGTGGTGAACGTGACCACCACGGTGCCCTTCGACCTCACCCTTCTGTGGGGCGACGGCCAAAGCGCCACCGTCCATGTGGAGAAAAGCGGCAAAGTGAAATTTTAAACCTAAACGATATGTTCATTGGAATTGACCTGGGCGGCACCAACATCCGCGTCGCCACCATAGAAGATGGTAAGATCCTGCAGATGCAGGCCGAACCCACCTGCGCAAAGGGCGCCGAAACCGTGGTGCTGGAGCAGATGGCCCGCTTGATTGCCGCTGTCCTCACGCCCGAAGTGAAGGGAATCGGTATTGGCGTGCCTTCCGTAGTGGACCGGGAAAAAGGCATCGTATACAACGTGGTGGGCATTCCTTCCTGGAAAGAAGTGCACCTGAAAGACTTCCTGGAGGAACGTTTCCACCTGCCGGTAGCCATCAACAACGACGCCAACTGCTTTGCCCTGGGCGTGGCCCGCTACGGTTCCCTGCGTGCCAGCAAGGAAATCTTCTGCGTTACCCTGGGAACGGGCGTGGGCGGTTCGCTGGTGCTGGATGGCTGCCTGTACAACGGCCATAACACCGGCGCCGGCGAAATCGGCAGCATCCCCTACCTGGATAAGGACTATGAGTATTATTGCTCCAGCCGCTTCTTCGTGGGCAAAGGCACCACGGGTAAGGAAGCCGCAGCGGCCGGTCCTTCCCCGCTGTGGGAAGAATTCGGCACGCATGTGGGCAAGCTGGTGCAGTTAATCCTGTACGCCTTTGACCCTGAGGCCATTATCGTGGGCGGTAGCATTGCCAAGGCCTTCCCGCTGTACGAATCGGCCATGTGGAAGGAAGTGCGCAACTTCCCCTACCCTGCCAGCGTGGAAAACCTGAAAATCGGCCCGGCCGATGTAAACGACGCCGGCATCCTGGGCGCCGCCCTACTGTGTGAATAAACCTTTTTTTGATATGAAAAGATTAGTTTTAATGCTGGCAGCCCTGCTGCCCCTGAGTCTGGCTAGTCAAGCCCAGGAAACAGAAACCCTCAAAGTGATGTCCTTCAACATCCGTTACGGTTCGGCCGATGACGGCGAAAACGCCTGGCCCCATCGCCGGGAAGCAGCCGCCGCGATGGTGCTGGACCAGCGTCCGGCCTGTTTCGGCGTACAGGAAGCCGAGGATTTCCAGCTCACCTATCTGCAGGAAAACTGCACGGGCTACAAGTATGTGGGCGTGGGCCGCGAGGACGGCAAGCACGGCGGCGAACACATGGCCGTTTTCTATGACACCGAACGCGTATCGCTGGAAAAATGGGGCACCTACTGGCTGTCCGAGACTCCCGATGTCCCTTCCAAGGGCTGGGACGCCGCCTGTAAGCGCACCGCCACCTGGACTCTCCTGAAAGACCTGGAAACCGGCAAGCACTTCTACTTCGTGAACACGCACCTGGACCACGTGGGTGTGGAAGCCCGTCGTCAGGGGCTGCTCCTGCTGGTAGACCGGATCGGCCAGATGAATCCCGAAGGAAATCCCATGATCCTGTGCGGCGACTTCAACATGTTCCCCAATAACCCTTCCCTGGACGAACTTCGCGAACTCATGACCGATGCCTGGAAAAGCGCCCGGATGTCCGATTACAACATTACCTGGCACAACTGGGGTAAGAACACGCGGGACCACACCCCCATCGACTACATCTTCTATTCCGGTTTCAGCGCCTGCGATAGCATCCTCCGCGTCACCCAGCCCTACCAGGGTTGCCCCTACGTCTCCGACCACTATCCCATCACCGCCGTCCTGGAATACTAATGCGGCGCATTTAGCTGACTGTCAGCACATTACAAAAATCAATCGTTCAAAAATTGAACGATTGATTTTTGCATTATGCTCAGTGTCAGCGACTTACGCCGCATTGGATTATTGGGCGTAGGTGGGCTTGACGAAGCAGGCGTTCAGGAGGTAGTCGGCGCTTTCGCGGAAGCTGATGAGGATATCATCGTGCTTGTAGCGTTCGATTTCCACTACGAAGTCCTGGAGGCCGGCTTTATCGGCGTTCTTGAAGATGGCGTCGAAGCCGACCATGCCGCTCTGGCCCACTTCCCATTCGTCCTTGATGTGCAGCATCTTGAAACGGCCGGGATAGCGCTCGAAGTAATCCACGGGAGAAGCCTTGCCTATCACAGTCCAATACACGTCCATCTGGAAGAATACCAGAGCCGGGTCCGTGTGCTCAAGGAGATAGTCGTACATCACCTGGCCTTCCACCTTCTCGAACTCATAGGCGTGGTTGTGGTAGCCGTACTGGAGGCCGGCGGCCTTGCAACGGCGGCCTACTTCGTTCAGGTAGTCGCAGTATACCTGGAGGTCGTGGATGCTCTTCTGGAGACCCATCCAAGGCGTTACCAGGTACTTCATGCCAGCCTGAACGTGGGTCTCGATGCACTTGTCCCACCACTCCAGGGCGGCCGTGAGGTCTCCGCTGGCCAGTTCTTCGGCCGAAAGACCGCGGGACACATGGGCGCTGAGCACCTTCATGCCGGCGCCTTCCACCTTCTTCTTGAAGACATCGGGCTGGTCGCCGTAGATGAGGCCATTATCATAGCTGGCCGTTTCCACCGCGGTGTAACCCATTCCGGCGATGGTCTTCAAAATATCGGCATAATTGTCGTGGTTGATAATGCTGCGGGCCGAATACATCTGCACGCACATATCCTTCTTCACGGGCGCCGTTTCCTTGGGTGCGCAAGCCAGTACCATGGCCATGCCAGCTAAAGCTAAAAACACTTTTCTCATGGCTTAGTCCATCAGTTTGATGCGGATGTTGCGGTACCAGACATCGTCGCCGTGGTCCTGCAGGCCGATATAACCTTCGTGCTCCTCGCCGCCGCAGTTGTTCAGCAGTTCATAGGCCAGGGGCCATGCTTTCTCGCTGAATTTGCTGTTCTGCAGCATGTCGGTCCACTGAGGGGTCCACAGGTGATATTCCAGCACCTTTACATCGTTCTGGAAGTGCACCACCGTGCCCTTGTACACCAGGATCTTCACCTTGTTCCATTCGCCGTAAGGGTTCTGGTTCTGAGGCTTGGCAGGGATCATGTCGTACAGGGAAGCGCTCTGACGGTTGCCGTCCACACCCAGGAGGGCGTCCGGATGGTTGGCATTGTCCAGCACCTGATACTCAGGAGCGGAAATGTAGATGGGCTCGTAGCGGTCTTTGCCGTTCTCGTCCTTGGTGGTCACTTCCTTGGCCAGGTAGAAGATACCGGAGTTACCGCCCTTGGAAATCTTCCATTCCATTTCCAGGGTGAAGTTCTTGAACTGGTGGGCGAAAATCACGTCGCCGCCTTCGCCGGTCTGGCCTTCGCCGGTGCCGGTGCCATTGAACTTCAGGCAACCGTCGTCGAGGGTCCAGCGGGAGGGCAGCTGGGTTTTGCCGTAACCACGCCAGCCCTTGGTGGACGTACCGTCGAAGAGAACCACGTAACCATCCTCATCCACGGGGAATTCGTCCAGGTTCACTTCTGCAGCCTCTACCACGGTGTAGGCGGGAACGCCGCCTTTCTTGTTATTCTTGCAGGATACTGCACCTACCAGCAGGGCGGCCAGGGCAGCGAATAGCATCACTTTTTTCATATCGATCTTGGGATTTAAGGTTTAGTCTTTGGGCATTTCCGGCAGCGTCCAACCCTCGCGGAACACGGGCTTGATGAGCTGGGCGGCATATTCGTTGGCATCTACCGGATCCGTGTACACGTTCTCGAAGGTGGGGTGACCGTCGTGGATGGAGAAGCCGTCGTGGATCATGGTGCGGATGGTGGCACCCTTAGGAATGTTGGTGAAGCGCATGTTGTCGCCGTCCCATTCCAGTTCCTGGTTCAGGCCCTGGAGGCGCACTGCCACCACACCCATGGCTACCATTTCATTGAACGGACCGGCCTGGGCGAAGTCGGACACGCAAGGGACACGATAGTCGGGGTGCTCCTTGCAGGCGCGGACCCAGTCTTGCTGATGGGAAGTGGTGACCTCACGCAGTACCTTCGGGGCGTTGGGAGTACGGCCGCTGAGCAGGTACGGGCGAACGCCGTAGCAACCGCAGATGAGGGTGTCCTTGGTGCCGTGGAAAATGAGGCAACCGCCGGAATCGTTCATATCTACGCCAGCGGGCAATCCTTCGGGACGATCCGGGAGGATACCGCCGTCGGTCCAGGTAACCACCACTTCCGGCATGGCCACCTTGGGCATGTTGTCACGGGCGGGGAATACGAAACGTACTTTTTCGGCCTGAGGGCAGGACTCGGTGAGAAGGGCGGTGGAGCTGCCCTGCACCTTGATGGGATAACCCAGCTTCAAGGCCGCAAAAACGGGATGCAGGATGTGGCAGGCCATGTCGCCCAGGGCGCCGGTGCCGAAATCCCACCAGCCACGGAAGTTCCAAGGCGTATAGATGGGATGATAAGGACGCATGGGAGCCGGGCCGATGAAGCAGTCCCAGTTCATGGTCTTGGGCACTTTCTCCGCCTTTGCGGGGCGCTCCAGACCCTGGGGCCAGATGGGACGGTCCGTGAAGGCATCCACGCGGGTGACTTCGCCGATTTCGCCGTTCCAGATCCATTCGCAAACCTTGCGCACACCTTCGGCCGATGCACCCTGGTTACCCATCTGGGTGGCTACACGATATTTCTTGGCCAGTTTGGTGAGGAGGCGGCTTTCATACACGGTACGGGTGAGCGGTTTCTCGCAGTACACATGCTTGCCGGCAGCGATGGCTTCGGCCGCGATGATGGCGTGCGTATGGTCGGCGGTTGCCACGATGACGGCATCGGCCTCCGGCAGCAGTTCCTTGAACATCACGCGGTAGTCGCTGTACTTCTTGGCATTGGGATAGGTTTTGAATACGTGGTCGGCGTATTTCCAGTCCACGTCGCACAGGCCGATGATTTCCTCGGTCTTGGCTACTTCCGCGATGTCGGCGGCGCCACGGCCACCGATACCTACTGCCAGCACCTTGAGCTTGCGATCGAGCGGCGGCGGGGGTACATCCTTCGCCTTGGCCAAAACAGACTTAGGTGCTACGGACAGGCCGATAGCAGCAGCGGTTCCCGCTTTCAGGAACGACCTTCTTGAGATTTCTTTGGACATAATTATAGTGTTTTGTGTTAGTGTATTTTCCAAAAAATGGACTGAATGGGTAAAATTAGAAAAAATAATTTAAATTCCAATGGCCATTTCCGAAAGTTTTTCCCTGAATCTCAGCGGTTATGCCCACGGGGATGTCCACTTCCAAGGAGGAACCGTTGCGATAAACCGTGATGGGACCGTAAGGCGTATCCCGTGTCACGCGCACCCATTCCAGTCCTTTTGGTGCCTGAGGCGCAATACGCACCTGCCGATAACCCGGCGCCGTAGGGATGATACCACCCAGGGCCTGGTAGAACCAGCTGCCGATGCCATTGTAGCAATTGTGCAGGTGGCTGCGGCCGCCGTCCCACTCTTCCCAGACGCCGGTGCCGCCCTGCTCCAGCATATACAGATAGCCGGGATAACCGGGCTGTTTGAGCAGGCCGTACAGCCAGTCGCACTCCTGCGACAGGGTGGCCCATTCCGTCAGTACCGGAATACCTACCAGACCGGTGGCCAGATGGCCATTGTACAAGGTAGTCGTGCGCCCCTTCAACAGCGCCACAACAGAAGGCATCAAGGTTTCCGGAACAGCGCCCACCAGCAGCGGGAATACCAGGTCAAGCTGGCTCCCGGAGCCGTAAAGGCCCGTCTTCGGGTGAAAAAACACCTGATGGATACGCTGGGCCAGCGCCTCATAGCGTTGGCGGAACTTCACGGCAGATGCCCGGTCTTCCAGCACCAGGGCAATCTGCTCCAGGTCAAGATACACCTGGCACAGGGCGCAGTTGTTCACCAGGTCGATGGATTCCGGATCCTTCACGTCCACGCCCTTCGGAGCAGCCCAGTCGCCCAGGTACCAGACCCGGTACTTGTGGTCGGGCCACCGCTTGAGTAAGCCGTCTACGGTATAGGTATCTACATAGTCCAGCCAATGGACCATAGCCGGATAGAAACGCTCCAGCAGCCGTTTATCGGCATAACTGACATAGCTACGCCAGGCTGCCTGCACCAGGAAACTACACCAGTAGGGACCGCCGCCGGCCTTGTAGGGATTGGGGGCGGTGTGAGGAAGGCCACCATCCGGCTGCTGGGAATCGGCCCAGGCCTGCAGCCAGTTCAAGTAAAGCGGCGCTACATCGGCCATGTCCTGCAGCGTCATGGTGGAGGCGTTGCCGTCTCCGCCATAACCCAACCGCTCGATGCTGGCGCAGTCCACCATGTAGCCGTCAAAAGCCAGATTCTCCACCGTCCAGTCCACCAGGTTGTAGATGTTGTTCAAATCCTGGTCGGAGCATTCGAACGAACCCCGCTTGGGGAAATCCGTGCGCATGCGATAAGCCTTGATTTTCAAGGGTTTCTCCGTGAGGTTGTCCAACTTCACATAACGGAAGACATGATGGTTGAAGCGGTTCAGAAAAATGTCCCCGTCCGGGTCTCCGGAAGAAATGTAGGTATCATAGCCGCAGATGGCGGGATCCAGGTTGTCGGGCTGGTTGTCGCCGAACCATACAGGCGTCACATGGCCTTCCGGCAGACCGGGCAACTGGAGATACAGCTGGGCATTCACCACCCGGCCGAAATCCACCAGCCAGCTGGTGTCACTCACATGCGTAACGCTTACCGGATCCAACATTTCCTGGATGGTACAGGGTTCGCACATCTGCATGGTGGCCTGGACGCTATCCACTTTCACCACATCCACCGGGGCCCATTGCGGCTCCATTTGGGCATGGATCTCCTCCCCGGCAAATCCATGCGGGCCCCAGGTACCGTGGTCGGCGTAACCGCTCCAGCCTCCTTCCCAGGATGCATCGGTCACCAGAAAAGGCTCCCCATCCAAATCCAGTTCGGCCTTCACCAAGGGGCCTTCGTACGTCGTGCCAAAAGTGGTGGGTTTGTACCAGCCGGAACCGGCGGCGATGAACAACTGGTTAAGTCCCCTCTTCAGGAACTCCGTCACATCGTATACCACGATGAGTGAACGCTTGTTGAGCTGCGAAACAGCCGGAGTGAGTACGGCATGTGAAACCCTTTGACCATTGAGCGAAACCTCATGATAGCCCAGCGAATTCACGTACAGAAGCGCCTGCTTGGGCGTTTTCTTCAAAGTAAACCCTCTTCCCAGAAGCGGTGCCCGGCCCTCTCCCGGCACGGCGCCGATATAAGAACCCCGCAGCGTATCCGGGGCCACGATGCCCACACCAAAGCGCTGCCAGGCGCTCCAGCGGGATACCTGATCCTCCTGGTTCCACACCCTTACGCGCCAGCGGCTCTGCTGACGGGAAGCCAGTTCCAGCCCCTCGTAAGGCACCATCACCTGCTGGGTCGATTCCACTCTTCCGGAGCGCCAGAGCTTCCCGTCCACCTCCACTTCATAGGCGCACTGGGTCATGGGCTTTTCCGAAGCAATCTTCCAGCTGAAATGAGGCGTGGTGGAATCAATGCCCAGCGGCTCCACCAGGCCCTCACAGCGAAGGTCGTACACATGAAAATCGGGCTGGCAGGCCGATAATAGCAAAAGGACCGCACCGGCGGTCCAGATACGGGTTATACTCATTTGACTTGTTTTATCCCCTTGGGGAGTTTCACTTTGGACTTTACACTGCCATCGCCCCGCCGACTGTGCGACACCTCTATCACGCCGTAGGGTGTGGGGAAGGCGCCTTCGGCCCATTCCAACTGGCCCAGATGAGGCGTGATGCGCACGGTCTTGAATCCGGGTTCCACGGGCTCGATGCCCAGCACATGGGCACTAAGCCAGGCCGTGGGGCCGCTGGCCCATCCGTGACAGAAACTGTGGCGCAGGCCCACATAGCACCAGGCGCCGCCATCGGCATGAATGTCGAAGCGCCCTTCCGGCACCACTTCGTCAATACGTGAGGCGTTTTTCGCATCCCGGTAATTGAAATCTTCCCAGAACGTGGTGGCGCCCAGGTCCAGCATGCGACCCCAGTAGTCGGACATCAGCCGCATGGCTTCGGCATAATGCCCGCTGCGGGCCAGGGCCTCCAACAGATAGTAACCCATGAACGATGTGAACGCCTCCGGACCGTTCTTCAGGATAATGGCCGAGGCCTCCTTCGCACCTACCATGCCGGAAAGGGACAGGAGGGCTGCCGCCTGGCTGTTGTCCACCATGTCGGGCACATATTGCCGCAGTTCGCGGGTCACGTTCAGACACTTCTCTTTCAAGGCAGGATTGCCCAGCCATCCGGCCATTTCGGCCCCGGCTTCCAAAGCGCGTACGCTGAGCGCCTGCAGGCCGGCATGGATCACCGCCGGTTGGTCATTGGAAGGCCAGTCAATGAATCGGCCTTCAGGATAGGCCTCACGCGTGCCCTTCATCTGCGCCATCACATGATCCAGCAGGGCAGTCAGATAGATTCCCTGCTTCTGCAGATAGGCTTTGTCGCCATACCACTGATACAGGTGATGCTGGATGATGATCCACCACAGGGAATAAGAGCAGATGCCGTTCATCCAATCATTGGCCGGCGTATGGTCCCGCACATAATCCAGGCTTTTACGAATGACCTCCTGGTTGCCGAAAACACTGTTGGCCGTCATTACCTCCGGATGCATGTCGCCCATCCACACCAGCCGGTCGCGCTTCACTCCGTCCCACAGGTAATCCTGCATACACAGATGTACGGTATAGGCACCGGTCTGCCAAATCTGATTCAGACGTTCGTCGCTGCAACGGAACGCACCCAGATAAGGCATGTTCCTTAAGCGGGAAATGGCCCGGACGGCCACCAGCCCTACTGCTTTCCCATCGGCATCCAGCAGGTCCAGGCGTGCGAAACGGAAACCGCTGTTGCCATATTCCATGCTTCCCAGCCAGGGAACGGAGATTTCCACATCACGGGCCGAATGGTCGTTGGTGGCGGTGGTGCCCGGCGCATCCACGCTGCTCAGGGCCTCGGTCACGGATTCACCCAGGCACAGGCGGAAACGGGCCGCCTGGTGGGAGCCGTCAATACTGCGAACAATCTGGATGCCGCCCTGGATTTCCTTGCCGAAATCCAGCAGGATAGAGGCCCCTTCGTGCAGCATCACCACATCGTCCTCACTGGTGGATACCTGGCCCACGTAAGGCTGCAGCAGGTACTGCACATCCTCCACAGGGCCCCGGCTGGTGACCACACGCGTGGGCGTAAGATATTCCGTCACAAATTCCGGCTGCGGGGCAGCAGTCTGTGCACACGGGCCTTCGCAAGCACACAGCAACAGCCCCAGCGCAGCGCAAAACGACAAATGCAGTTGGTTCATCATAGTTTATTTCGTTATTCTGAATCGGTACCCGTATTCCTGACCGGGGGCAATCTGGTAGGCCCTGATAACACCGGGGCCGCAGCTGCCGTTACCCAGACCGTTCTGGATGCAATCCAGGTTCAGGACCACCTCGCTCCGGCGGATCTTATCCAAGTCGTTGCCGTATTTTATCAGATACAGGTCTTCATCGGTGTAATGGAGCGCGCTGAAATCGAAACTGTCGGCCGCCGTGAAGGTGACGCTGCAGCCATCTTCTCCCTGCAGGCGCAGCCAGCGGGTATCCGTCCGGCCGCCCATGCTCTGGGTACGCACATAAGGTTCCGTCATGCCGTCCACCGTGTTCTCATAGATGCCCAGGAAGGCGCAGTCCTTGCGATCCTGGTAGTTCTCCATAGGTCCGCGACCATACCAGCTAAGCCGGTCAAAGGCGGGATTCAGCAGCAGGCGCAGGCCGATCCGGGGCAGTGCAAAGTCTTCCCCGGCCGTGAAACGGGCGTCCACGTCCACACTGCCGGAAGCGTGTACATCGTACGACAGCGTATAAGGCACCACCTGCTCCCCTGCCTGGGCGCGGAGCGCTATCTCCACATGCAGATTCTCAGGACTGGCCACATAATGGAAGTTCTCCAGCGTTGTCCGGAAGGACACGGACTCGTCCTTTCCGTCTATCACAAAGCGGACACCGTCGTTGCTGATATAACGGAAGCCATTGAACACCGGCCCGTCCATTCCGTGCAGCACATCCATGCCCTCCAGGCTCAGGCTCATGAGGGCGCCACGGACCCGGTCGAAGCGTACGCTGACGGCTGGGTTTTCGGCGCGGAGATATCGGCTCTCTTCCATAAAGATCTTCAACGGCTGGGCGCCGGTGTCGTCCACGGGTTTCAGGCGGGCGGCCGGTCTCCAGGGCACGAACTCTCCGCGGGCCACCACGTGGCCGGGACCGGCCCAACGGGTACCTTCCTTCAGGCGCACTTCCACCTGCAGGACTGCATCACCCGCCACGGCAATCTTCTCCAGCGGAAGCTCTATCCTGCAGCTTTGCCAGGGAGCGGTGTCCGGCAGCGCAAGATGACCTTCCTGCACCGGCGTTCCCTCATGCAGCAGCGTATAGTACAGCTCCATTTCGTTCAGGTTGTAGGCCGTATAGCGGTTTTCCAGCGACAGGATGCCGGGGCCTTCCTGGCGGATCTTCACATACTGGTACACCTGCTTCACCTGCAGGAGCTTGGCGGTAACGCGCCTGTCGGCCGTCACAATGCCGTTGCAGCAGAAGTCGTTGTCGTTGGGGACATCGCCGAAGGAACCGCCGAAGTACAGCTTCCCGTCATTCGCGCCGGGCATCACGATGGCCTGGTCCACCCAGTCCCAGATGCAGCCGCCGATCATGCGGACGCTCTTGTTCTCGATATAATCCCAATATTCGGCCAGGTTGCCGATGGCATTGCCCATTGCATGGGCGTATTCACAGAGATAATAAGGCTTATTGGCGCCATTGCGGTCCATCTTTTCCATATTCTCCAGCGAAGGATACATCTGGGAGTCGATATCGGCTGCCTCGTTCTGCCCTTCATAATGGATAGGCCGATTGTCCAGCGCCTTCACGGCATCACGCATGGCCACGATATTGGCGCCCTTGCCGGATTCGTTGCCCAGCGACCAGAACAGCACCGAAGGGTGCAGGCGGTCGCGACGCACCATCCGCACGGCACGGTCTACATAGGCGTCCTTCCAGGAAGGGGTGTCGCTCAGCGTTATACAGCCGTGACATTCCAAATCGGCCTCGTCCACGATGTACAGGCCGTAATAGTCGTACAGCGCATACATCTTGGGGTCGTTGGGATAGTGGCTGGTGCGTACCGTGTTCAGGTTGTGCCGCTTCATGAGCAGGATGTCCTCCACCATGGATTCCACCGGGATGGCCTTGCCCAGCACCGGATGGATGTCGTGGCGGTCGGCGCCCTTCAGATACGTAAGGACATTGTTGATATACAGTTTGTTCTGCTTGAAAGCCACCTTGCGGAAACCATGCTTGAAGCTGGTGCATTCCAAGGTGTTGCCGTCGGCGTCCAGGAGCTCGAAACAGACGGTGTACAGATAGGGTTTTTCGGCGCTCCATAGTTGAACGCCCGGCACTTCGATGGCGCAGGAGGCCTCAGTGCCCGTGCCGATTCCCTGGCCCACCTGCTTCCCTTCCTGGTCCATAAGGGTTACCCGAACGCGGGAGCCCGCTTCGCTTACATAGGCCCGCGTGCCCAGCGTGGCGCTGGTGAGGTCATCGCTGAAGGCGCTGGTGAAGCGGAAGTCGGTAAAATGCCGCTTGGGACGGGCCATCAGGTACACGTCGCGGTGAATGCCGGCCAGGCGGAACATGTCCTGGTCTTCCAGATAGGAGCCGTCGCTCCATTTGTACACTTCCACCGCCAGGGTGTTGCGCCCGGTGCGTACATAGGACGTGATGTCAAACTCGGCGTCGTTGTTGGAGCCCTGGCTGTAGCCCACCTTCTTGCCGTTCATCCACACATAGAAGGCCGAATAAACGCCGTCGAAGTGCAGGTAGATCTGCTGTCCCTTCTTCCAGGAGTCCGGCAGGTTGAAAAAGCGCCGGTAAGAGCCCACGGGATTGGGTTCATCCTGGATAGTGTACCCCGGTTTCGCCTGGATGAAAGGCGGATTCACGGCAAAGGGATAGGTGACATTGGTATACAGCGGCGTTCCGTAGCCCTTCATTTCCCAGTTGGAAGGCACTTCGATATCCTCCCAGCCGGTAACGTTGTAGTTGGTCTTGTAGAAGTCCTGCGGGCGCTCTTCCGGGCTCTTGGACCAATGGAACTTCCACTGGCCGTTCAACAGCAGATAGCGCGAAGAATTCGTCCGTTCCCAGGGATGTTCATAGGCTGGATCGGCCTGCATTTCCGCCATGGTGGCATAGGGCACCAGCGTGGGATGGCCGGGTTCCTTGTTCACGGCAAAGATCCGTTCGTTCTCCCAGTCGTAGTCGGACGAAGTTTTGAAAGTGGGGAAAGCCACCCGGGTGGCCGATTCCCGCAAATTCCAACGCTGCAGCGAGGTTTTAGGATCGGGGGTGAGCTGCCATACGGCATCTCCGTAGGCGGCCGATTTCTTCAAGCCTAAAGCCAGGCCTGAAACCTTGCTTATCACGGTATAGGAGCCGTCTTTCTGCCGGCTCAGAATCCATTGCTGGTTGGGGTTCTGGATGGCATCGGACCACTGGAGTACCTTGTGCTCCCCTTCCCCGTCGCAGTCCAGGGCCAGCGAAGAGAGGCCGTTCACCAACTGGTAAACATCCTTTCCCAGCGGACGCAATTGCCAAACCTGACCGGCATTGCCGGCCTCGCGCTTGGAGAGCACGATGGGCGTATCGGTCTGGATAGCACCCTGCACGTCCAGCACCCAGCCGTCCGGCGTCACCAGTTCATAACTCTTCTTCGGGTCAATCTTCTGTGCCGCCGCCAGCAGCGGGAGCAGCAACAGGGCCCAGATAAGCCAATAGCGTTTCATAACTTTAGATTTGGATGGTATAAGTACCGGGTTGGTAACGCTTGTCTTCGTATTGGCCCGGGAGGATGACATAGGCTTCCTTCACCCCTTCAGGAATGGTGAAGGTCCAGATCCAGGTGTCGCCCTCGTATTTCCAGGCGCTCTTGACCACGCCGCGCGGGGTGTTGTATTCGGCCTCCAGCCAGCCCAGACGTTTGTCGGGAACCGGATGCAGGTACAGGCATTCGAAGCCGGGCAGGTTCACGCTGGTCTCGATGCCGGCGGCATACTCCCACAGCCACTGGCACACGCAGCCATAGGCGTAGTGGTTGAAGCTGTTCATACCGCTGGGGCCCATGCCGGAATCTTTCATGTAGCTGTTCCAGCGCTCCCAGATGGTGGTGGCGCCATTGTCCACGGAATACAGCCAACTGGGATTCTTCCGCTGAAAAAGGAGTTCATAGGCGATATCCTCCAGGCCGGATTCCGTGAGGGTGGGCAGCAGGATGGAAGTACCCAGGAAACCGGTTTGCAGGCAGTTGCCGTGATCCTGGAAGTTCTTCCGCAAACGTTCCACGGCCAATTCACCGGATTCTTCGGTGAACAGATTCAGTTTCAGGCCGAAGAGGGTGGGTGTTTGCATGGTATTCAGGATATCCAGTTTGAACGATCCGTCCACATTCAGGAAACGCTCCCGCAAATACTCCCAGGCTGTCTGGCTCATATCTTCATACTTGCTGGCGTCGCGGTCGGTGTCCAGGGCCATCTGGGCCATCATCTGGGCATCCATGAGCCAGTAGCAGCCGCCCAGGAAGCTCCAGTATTCCTCGGCCTGCTTGCGAGTAGCGGCGTCCTTGAAGGCGCGGCCGCTGCAGCTCTCCAGCGCTTCATAGCTGAGCCAGTCGGCCCAGTTGTAGTTGCCGTTTTCCTTCCGGAGGGCGGCGTGGTCGTACTTGGTAGCGTTGATATGGTCCATGAACTTCTCCATGGACTCCCAGTTTTCGTCCACGATAGTTTTGTCGCCGAACTGCTTCCACACGGTCCAGGGGACGATAATACCGGCATCGGCCCAACCCAGGCGCATCTTTTCATTGCCATATTGGGCGAAGGGCGCTACGCCCGGATAACCGCCGGTTTCGGGATCCTGGCTGTCGCGGATATCACGGGTCCACTTGTGGAAGAAGCGGTCCGTGCTGGCGAAGAAGGTTCCGGTTTCCGTAAACACCTGGGTATCGGCCATCCAGCCTAAACGCTCGTTGCGCTGCGGGCAGTCCGTAGGGACCGACAGGTAGTTGGAACGCATGCCCCAGATGGTATTGGAGATGAGTCGGTTGATGCTCTCGTTGCCGGTTTTGATCGTGCCGATTTCCATGGCCTGGCTGATGGAAGTGACCGGGATGGAAGTGATGCTCTGGAACTTGACCGGAGCGTCCACCGTCACGGAGATGTAACGGTAGCCCCAGAATGAGCAGCGCGGAGTGAAGGACGCGTAATCCTCCGACGGGCCGAAGGTGTAGGTGAGCCAGATTTCGCCCGGATCCACGCGCAGGTTCCTGCGGTGCGTACTGCCTTCCGGACCATCCATGCCGCGGCGCTCCGCGCCGTTGCCATCGTTCAGGATTTCCGAAGGATAGCACACCAGTTTGGTGCCTTCGGCGGCCTTGAACACAAAGGAGGGCACGGCAGCGGCATTCTGGCCGAAGTCCACCACAAGGGTTTCCCCTGGTTTCAGGTCCACCACTTCGCCGGGCTGGTAGGTGCTCTTGATCACCACCTTGCCATACTCCACTTCCTCTTCCTTTTCCGAAGTAACGGCACCGGTTACGCCTTCCCAGACATAAATCTGCACAGGCTGGAGCGTGAGGTCCGTGCGCTCATAGATTTCGGCGCCGTTATCCGGCAGGATCTCTCCTTCGAATTCCGTATTCACTTCCGGGGTTTTCAGCAGCTCGGGCGTCTCAAAGCCCATGGGTTCACGGGCGTCGTATTCCTCGCCGTCGAAGATACCGGCATGTTTCACCGGACCGGCAATGCCGGCCGTCCAGTGCTTCGTATCGGTGCCCAGCAGCTGCTTGCTGCCGTCGGAATAGGTGAGCTCCAGCACGCCTCGGAAGGCGCATTTCTTGCCCTGCATGGTTTCCAGATCGCCGGTAGTGACGATCTTATCGGCCCACCAGCCGGGTGTTACCTGGGCGCTGAGCTGGTTCTGTTCACCGGCCTTCAGGTTCAGGATGGGCGTGATATCGTAGGTGAAGGACCGCTTGGTTTTGGCATAATGGGTAAAGCCGGGCTTGAGCACTTCCTTTCCCACCAGTTCACCGTTCACGTAGAGGTCGTACACGCCCAGGCCGGCGGTCATCCAGATGGCTTGTTTCACCTTCTTTTCGTTCTGTACGGTAGACAGGAACCAGTTGGCACCGGGAGCGCTGCAGTAATGCTCCTTACCGGGGCCTTCGGCAATGGGGGCATCCACCACGGAAATCCACTGGGAGGCCTCCCAGGCCGCATTATCCAGGGCGGGGACCAAAGGCAGGTCGCCGGCTGCAGGTTTTTCCTTAACGCAGGCCGTCACGGCAAGGGCCATCGCCAGAAAATAAACGATTCGCTTCATGATATCAGTGTGTTATTAATTCTTGTAAATATAGGATTTTTCAGCCACAAAAGCAAAGTGAAGAGGGTGCTACTCCAGTACCCAGTCTATTTCCTCGCAGCTTGCGTGGTGCTCCGTGATGCCTTTTTCGTCCATCCAGCGGCGGGTGTCCCAGGTTTTAAGCCAGGTGTTTTCCGGCGAAGGCGCCCATACCCAGCTGGGGGTGGGCCAGAGGCAGACGCGGAAGTTGATGGCCTTGTAGAACTCCTCCGAACAGCCATTCTGACCGTGGTGCGCCATCTGCAGGTAGTCGCAGTCCAGATACTCTTTGTACTGGGCCAGTACGCTGTCGCCGCGATGCACTTCGGCGTCGCCCAGGAATACCACGCTTTTGCTGTCGTCCCACATGCGGATAATCATGGACTGCTCGTTGAAATGCTTCACGGGAAGGCTCATATCGGCCACGCTCAGGATCATAATGCCCACGCCGTCTATATCGAAACGCTGGCCCGTCTGATGCACGTTGATAAAGTCGGTCCCGTCCATGAAGTCGTCCAGGGCACGGTAATATTTACGGGCTTCCACGCCGCTGCCCGGTTCGCAGTTCAGGAATTCGTCCGGCAGGCGGGAATAAATCACCTTGTCAATGGTGATGTCCTGGGGGTCGTTCAGGATGGTGGCCAGGGCTTCCATATGGTCCTCGTGCGGATGCGTGATGAACCACAGGTCCACGTGGTTCCCAGCCTTGGCCAGGTGGCCGCGGAGTTTCTCCACATCGGAGGCATAGCCGCCGTCCACCATGATCACCTTGCCGCCCTTCGTCTGCATGAGATAGGACTCCCCGATGGTGTCGGTGGCCGATGAAATCTGCGTAAGCTTGAAATGTCCCTTGGCCTCCGAGGAAGAAACGGGAACGCACGAAGCCAGCGCCACGCCTGCAGCCGCCGCTCCGGAAACTTTGATGAAATCTCTTCTATCCATAGTGCTTTATTGTATTGACAAATAAGTGGCCAGGGTCCCCACGAATCGGGAAACCGGCTCTACCCAAACTTCATGCGAAGTGGCGTTGGCGCTTCCGTTCCAGAACGGCTCGTCGTTCCGGAGACAGTCCACGCCAACGGGAATGGCCCCCGTCACGTTTTTGGTGCAATAAACGAAATTGGGCGCATAATTATAGCCCACGCCGTACATGAGGCTGGAGCCGAAAGGATTGCGACCCAGCGTCCATTCCAGCTGCTCCTGCACCAGATGCATCGCCTCCTGGTCTTCCAGCAGTTTGGCGGCTAAGGCCAGCGCCCAGGCCTGCGAAAGGTGGAAGTTCGTGGCGCCATGGAAAACATGGTTCTTCCAGATGGGGAAGGTGCGGATGGCATAATGCTCATTGAGCTGCGTGCCGGCTTCGTACTGTTCCAGGTCGTCCTGGGTGAGCATATCGGCCCTTCTGAAAATGCCTGCCGGCAACAGATGATAAGGGGCCGATATCAGGCTGCCCGGCTTCAGGTATGCATCCAGATAGAGCCGCGCCGCCGCCTTCAAGGAAGCCGATAATTCCGGGAAAACACGGCTGAGCTCACTCAGGGCCAGCATGGGCGCCTCATTGAAAGCGGCATGATGGTCCTGCACAAGACCCTGGCGACGGGTATTCGAATAGAAATATCCAGCGTAAGGAATGCCGTCCACGAAATCCTGTTCCTGGCAGCGGAAAAGCAGATGGGCAAACAGCAAAGCGGCATCCCGGTAGCGGACTTGTCCATATTTTTCATACAGGAGGGCCGATGCCACTGCACCCCAGGAAGCCTCCAAATAGTTGGCATCTTCCCAAGTCGATGCCCGTTGAGCCGCCTCCCAGTCCTCCACAGCAGCCTTTTCCTTTCCCGCCTTGGAGAACACGGCCGAAGTAAGGAAGAGTTCCCAGGGGTTGTATACCGCCGGACTCATTACATCGTCCGGAGTACCCACTTCCCCATCGGTATACATGCGAACCGTGGACCAGCTCATGTGGCGGCCATCGGCGAAACGGGTTTTCAGGAGCCAGTCTATACCCCAGGCGGCTTCCTCCGTTTCCCCGGCTTCCAAGAGCGCGTAACAGGCGTAGGCCGTGCGCCAGGCGCCCTGCGAAAGGTCGCCGGCATCGTGCCAGCCGCCGTTCACAGGCTTGATTTCGTCTCCGTAAAAGCCCATCACATCCTGGTGGCAGACTCCATGGATGCCCTCAACGGGATAGCCGCAGCGCTGGTGGTAATAGAAGTTTACGGCCGCTTTCAGCGGTTGCTCCCAGATATTTTCCCCAATAGTAAACGATTGAGAGACAGCGTTTCCGTAACGGATAGTATAAGTGCCGGGCTGTTGAAAAGCACTGAAATCCAGGCTGGCAAAGCTGTTGCCTTTTTGCTGCACCCACTGCACATCGCCTTCCCATACCGCCTTCCCCCGGCGGTTCAGCAGCGAAAACGTCTTTTCGTCCCCCGCTGCTGCAAGGGCCACCTTTTTATCGGCCGGCCGATAACCTACGTGCGAGAAAACAATCTCGCCGGCTGGAAGATCCCAACCCTCAGAGTGATCGGCCTCCACTTTCTGCAGTTCCAGGGAATCGAAGTCGATGGTTACGTACTGCTCCCCTATTTCCCGGTCATAGCCGGTGCAGGTTTGGCCTATCTCAAAGCGCAGCACGCTGTCCCGCGGATAATAGTCTATCTCCCAGAGAACCTGTACCCATCGGCCCTGGGGAATGTCCAGATTGGTTTCCCGGCTGGGCGTGAGCGTTCCGTCCGGCGTGGTAGTCACCAGGTCCAGGGCAAAACTCACATTGGGATTCCTGGAGGGATGGATGTACACCCAGAGCGAAATGCGGTTCCACTGGCTCCAGTCCTGCGGGCGGTCGAACTCCAGCGCCACACAGGTCCAGCCGCCCTGTTCCCCACAGAAACTGTTCCAGGGGGTACGGTTGGCCGGATCCATCATCTGCGTGCTGTCCACCAGCGAAATCCGCTGGCGCAGCGCGTGCTCACCCCGGTGTACGTTCTCACGGATATAGTCCAGTTCCGGGCTGCCTTCCCGCACTACCCATCGGCCCTCCCCTTCCATGTCGTCCACCAGACAGGAGGCCAGAACGGGCTTCTGCGCCCAACGGTCCAGCATGGACACTTCCGGCTTCCCTGCGCCTTGCGGCGCACAGGCCGTAAAATGTAAACTACTGACAAGCAGTAATTTACACAAAATCGATTGGGCAAACAGGACTAATCGTTTTTCCGCAAGCATCTAATAATTAGCAACTTACCTCCACGCCTATTCAAACACGTCCATAGGAATACCCCGCCAGCTCTGAGGAACCGGGAGGTTCAGGATCTTGGCCACCGTGGCGGCAATGTCGTATTCCAGTACGGTCTCCTTGATTTCGTGGTTCTTCTTCACGCCCTTTCCCCAGATCACGAACGGGGTTTCCATTTCCAGCATGCTGGTTCCGCCGTGGCCGGTTCCCAAGTGACCGTGGTCGGAGGTCAGCATGATGATGCTGTCTTCATAGATACCGGCAGCCTTGATGCCTTCTACGATGCGTTGTACACGGCCATCCACCAGGGGAAGTTCGGCATAGTACTCCGGAGAACCCTGTCCGTTGGCGTGTCCCTTGTGGTCCAGGGCGTCAATGTGGATGAAGCACAGGACCGGTTTCTTCTCCTGGATGTATTTTACGCTTTCCTCCACTACGGCTTCCGTGAAGGTTTCGGGATCATCTATCTTCTTCTGGAAATCCACGCAGGCGGGATCCGTATAGTTCATGAAGTCGCCCCATTCGCAGATAACGCCGGTTTCGGCCTCCGGACAAACCTGTTTGAGCTGGTGGAAGAAGGTAGGCTGGGCATTATGCTCCGTAAGCACCAGGGGTTTGAAATCCGGCGTAGCGTTATTGCTGATGATACCGGTGGCCTCCACGGGCGTTCCGTTCATCATGGCCGCCCAGTTGGGGCCGCTGGAGGAAGGAAGAACCGTCCGTTTGTTCAGCGTGTAAGATCCCTCCTGCATCATTTCCCGGATGAAGGGGCATTCCCCCGTCTCCATGCACCAGGTTCCCCACCCGTCCAGGCCGATAAGAATGACATGGGAGGCAATAGGCTCTGTCTGAGCCGTTTCTTTAGGCGCACAGGCCCCCAGAAACAGGATGGCCGATAAGACCGATACGGTAGAAAGAATACGTTTCATAGTCTATAAGGAAATATTTAAGCCAATGCCGATGATATGCTCGGCGGGAGCGTTTTTGAAAACATAATAGATGTAATAGGCCTCCAGCTGGAAGGTCTTGTTGATATCGAAGTAACAACCCACGTAATGGCGGGTTTTTTTCCACTTATCCCAGGCGAAGGTCTCGATGGCCAGGTAAGGGGTGAAATGGCTCTTGGGGATGGAGTACTGAGCCTTCAGCAGGGAGCGGAGCACATTGTCCTGCTTATCTTCGTCCGCCAGCCAGTCGTGGACATACCGCTCCCGGAGGGAGACCTTCAGGTTCCCTTGCGTCAGCGTACCGCTAAGGTTAAAGAGGGCCTTGTGCGTAAGTTGGCCGCCCGGTTCATAGAAGAAATCGTAGGCGACATCGGCCTTGAGCCAGGGAAGTATTTTAACACCAAACGTGGTACGGGTATACCAACACTCGAGGCGCTTATACTCTAAGTTGTCGTGCTCAAAGTAAATGGACGCATAGAGGGGGGCCTTCTTGAAATTGTAGCTCACTTCAATGAACTCCCATCCGCCGTAGGTATCGTTCTTCGCCTCCTGCGCCATGGCTGGAAGCGCGAAACACAAACAGCTGATTACCAGCAGTTTACGCAAAATCATGTGGGTGTTTTTTACTACCTGATTTTTCATAAATTACTGATTATCTGTTATTTACATTTCACGCCGATGGAATCGTTTGACATCCATTACGGAGCCCGTGAAGATATTGTGAACGGTAATCTGCAGTTGGCCGTCCACAATCCGGCCTTCCATCACGGTAGGATATTCGTTTTCGTTCATGCGCGGACCGCCTCCCACCATCTGGGTCCAGCAGCGGCCGGGAGCGGGAGCATCCACACGATAATGGTGCATGTGGGCCGTAATGAGCAACTGGCAGCCCGCCTTGTCCAGCAGCGGTCCCCACATATTCCCGCAGGTACGTTGCCAGTAGGCAAAGTCGGCGGAATACTGAGGATCGTAATCGGCCGGTGCCACATCGCCGGGATTGTGGGTGGGATCGTCGTCAAACAGCGGAATGTGGCAGAAGGCCACCAGGAAGGGAGCCTCGGCAATCTCCTTCCGGCTCAGGGCATCGCGCAGCCAGGCCGTCTGGGCCTCCCTGTACTCGGCGCTTTTGAACAGACCGGCAAAGATTGGGTTCGTATCCAATTTGTCCTCGGCGGTATCCAGGCCGATGAGGGCGATATCACCCATCCTGACGGCGAAATTACGACCCAGGTCCCAGTCGCGTACATCCCTTTCTTCGGGCTGGCGATACATCCACACCCGTTCCAGATGGCGGTTGGCCCAACCGCGAGAGTCGTGGTTGCCGGGGCAGAAGAGATAAGGGGTTTCGGCGGCATAATCTTTCCGCTCAATGGGCTGATCCAGATAGATCTGTACCTGGTTCTCCAGCTTTTCCTCCGAATTGGAGGCATCACCGTTCCAGATGACACAGGACGGCGCCAGAACAGCCAGCTTGTCCTGAATGGGACCGAAGGACTCCCAGCGCTTGTGAGTATCGTTAATGACACAGAAACTACTGTCTTTCAGCCCCTTACCCGCCGTAACAAAGCTGTATACCCGGGGATCCTCCTCCGTACCCAGCACCTTCATGTCGTAGCCGTGGCCATAGTGGACGCGATGGGCGCCAATACGGTAAAAATAGCGCGTAGCCGGCTTCAAACCTGTCAGGCGCACCTGGATCACGCGGTCGTCGATATCGGCCAGCCTATAACCGCCGCAAAGCACTTCCCGGGCATCGGAAAGGTCGGGTTGTTCGCCGATGAGGACGTATCCGTTGGCCAGTGCATTCACGGCAAAGGCAACGCCCACCGAAGTTTCGGCGTAGTTTTGCAGCATGGGGGCCGATGCCAGCAACTGCTTCACTTTTTCCTCCGGCAGGGCCGTCCGGGCCCGTTCGGCCGCCTTGACCAAACCTTCGGCTCCAGACGCCGCCACAGCTACCGCAGCGGTACTTTTCAGAAAATCTCGTCTATCCATATCAGTGTTGTTATTAGTTTCTCATTAAGTCCCAATCGTTTATGCGGCGCAGCGTTTCCAAGCGGAAAGCACCGGGCCAGGCCACCAGCCAGTTGTTGATGCGCTGGCCTTCCTTGTTATAGGCCCCGGCGGCTTGCAGCCCCCACTGGCACTCAAAATAAGCTTCGTTCTGCGAACCTGCCGGACGCACCAGTCCATTCAGTTCCAGTGTCCCGTCGGAGACCAGCTGATTGCCGTTCCGCCAGATAGCCAGCGCCTTCTCCCGCCACTGCGGGTCGCCGGTCAAATCCGACAGTTCCACCCATTCCGGCACCCAATACAGCGCATACGGATCCAGGTGATTGTGCTGGACCGAGACGGAGGTGCCGCCGAAGGTATGATAACCGTAACGCGAGAAATCCTCCTCCTGGGGGTATACCTCGTCGTAATGCCAGAGCCAGGTGGACAGGTAATAGGAAACAGCCACGGCATCCTCCACATATTGCTTTTCCCCGGTGAGCCGGTGGAAACGCAAGGCGGAACGGAGCAAGGCGATAGAAGATTCCTTGTCGATGCACCAGGTATCCAGGGCGCCGGCCGTGGTAAAGCCCAGCTCTTTCAGCTCCGAAAGATAATGGACATACGCCTTTTGGGCCGATTGCAGATATTCCTCTTTCCCGCTCCTGCGATAGGCCTCCAGCATGGCCGGAACCAGGAAACAGCCTATGGTTCCTTCCCGGTAGATGCAGGAACCGTCCGGGCGCCAGCCTTTGGCATAGCAGCCGTTTTCCTGCTGATCGGCCATTACGAAATCACAGATACGGTAGGCCAGATCTTCGTATTCGGGACGTTCGAAGCCACAGGCCTTCGCCACGTCACAGGCCTCGAAGAAATTCACCGCCGCAGTGCCCAGGTTGCAGGCGTCCACCGATCCGTCGGGGTTGTCGAAATGCACGGTGAACAGGCCGTTGGGAAGGCTGCAGCGGCTCCAGGTATCCAGGGTGGTCATGCCCTTTTCCAAAGATTCCTTGGTCCCGTTTTTCAAGTAATCCTGCAAGAGGGAAATAGCGTAGGAGGCATTCTGCCCGCACCAGCCAATCTCGTATTTTCCGCCTGTCCGTTGCTTCCAGTTCCCTTCCGGCGTGGGCAGCAGGCCGATACTGAAACCTTTGTAGTCCCCTTCTTCGGCCCAAAGGGATTCCCGGGCATAGCGGGTGCCCAGTTCCCAAAGTTTTTCCGGCGAATACACCTTTACTTCCGGCTTGAGGGCCAGTTCCCAGGCTTTATCCATGAAAGAGCGCAGGGCTCCATGCCCTTCCTTCAAAGGTGTCACATGGATATAGACCGATATGGTCACCGTCTGTCCTTTCCGGAGCGGACGGGCATAGCGGTAGCCGGACTGGAAGTGGTCCCGCCTGGAATAAGTTAGCGGCATTTCCTCTTCCGGCCAAATATAGCAGTGGCCGGTCTGGGCTTCCTCCGGCTGGAGGGAGAGGGAAAACCCGTCCTGTAAAGCAGCAGGAGCGTCCGACCAGGTGGCCACGGCATATTGCGTCCCCTCCGAATACATGGCTCCGGGAATGGGAGTACGCCTGTAAGAGACTGTACGCCACTCCCCGTCTTCCTTCGCTCCCTTAGGCTCTCCTCCCTTACCCCACGCATTGCCGTTGTAAGACACAGAGGGAATCATCCAGTAATCGGCCTTGGAACCATGCACGAATCGGGCTTCCAGACGGACATCGTCCTTGTCTTCCAGCGCTTCGAAAGTGCAGGTGAGCTTGTAAGTGCTCCCGTCTAACTTCTCTATAGCCTCCCGGTGGGAAATCCCAGATACTTCCGGAACTTCAAAAAGGCCGATGGGGGTATTCCCCTCTTTCAGCGTCATACCCTTCCAGGAGAGCGTTCCTTCTTCCCCGCAGGAAAGAAGGACGGAGCCTAAAGCCAGTATCAGTAATCCCTTTTTCATCCCTATTTTTTCCAGATTTTATCGGCAAAATCCAGCATCCAATGCCAGTCGATGGCGGCAATGCCATGTCCCTGGTCGCGCCGGACATAGCCCACACGGGGGCCGATGGCCGAGGTATCATAATCGGCCGGCCAAGCTACCGCCGGCAGGCCTTTTTCTCCCAGGAAGTTCCACACCGGAGAGGCGGCCTGCAGGGCCAGGAATTCTCCCTTTGTGTCGAACCAGGGCTTGTCGAAGCCTTCTATCAGCAGGGCGCGGGGGGCCACACAAGCCAGCAGCAGATGCTGGTCGAAGGGCATGGAAGCCGTATCATAAGCGTATTGGTCGTAGGCGCGGCAGAACCAGTGCCGGAAGGAGGAGACCTCCGTGGCAATCTTCTCGCCGTAGTCGCGTTTGGCCAGCGGAGCGCCGCCACCACCCGTCTGAACAGGCACCACCACGGGAATCCTGTCGTCAAAGGCTCCTGCCAGCAGGGCGGCTTTGCCTAGGCGGGAGTAGCCGGTGAGCACCACCCGGTTCTGGTCCAGCGCAGGATCCTGCACGATCATGTCCATGCCCCGCATCAGGCCCCAGGCCCAGGCGGCCAGGGCCGTTGTATTGTCGGTCTTGTACGGATCTCTGGGCCCCCAGAGGTCGAACACCCCGGTATAGGCAAAGGTATCCTGCAGGATAGCCCCATCCTTTTCCACCAGCGGGTCCGGGTCCGGGGAAATATCACAGTAACAGGCCGTTACCAGAGCGTATCCCCTTGCCAGTAAGGTGCTTACAGGGAATACCGTGTCCAATCCATCTTGATTGAACTTGCCACGGGTGCGCTGGGAGGCCTTGTGCGGCGTTTCCCGCATCCAGGACTCCGTGACCAGGATTTCCTTGTCTTCCAACAGCTCATGATTGCCCGTATAATTCAGTAGCAGGATGGCGGGACAGGGGCCTTGCACCTGGGTAGGGATCAGCTCCAGCCAGTCGATATAAGGGCCGGTATGATCGGCCTTGAACCACATGCGCACTTGCCGGCGACGGGCAAAACCCGCCAGCGTAGTGCCTTCTTCCAGCGTCTCCATGAAAATTTCAGCCGATGGAGGGATCTGGCCGTACATCTGCCGCTGGAAAATATCCAGGATTTCCTTCCTCCGTTCCGGCCACTGCTTCCGGGAACGCAGTTTGCGGCCGTCGGCAAAGCACAGAGGGTCTTCCAGCGTATAAGGCGGGATGGCCGATTCATCGTAGTTTACAGTGGCATAGGCCTTGGAGCGCACCTCGTTTTGCTGCGCTGCCGACCAGACGCCGGGCACGACCGGGGCCGGACGGACTTCTTCCGCAGCGCCCTTTAGCATCTCCACCACATCTTTCCCTTCCAGCGTGACGTTCAGCAGTTCATACTGGTCCGACAATTCCATATCCAGCACCTGACGGCACTCCACGCGGATATTCTGGAGAGCGATATCGTTGCAAACGGAAATGGGCATGTTTTCCCGCTCCTCCATCTGGTAATACTGCGTCCAGGGCCGGATGCGCAGGATGGAGCCCACCTTTCCTGTAACATCTTCTATGCGGATGAATTCGTAATGCTGCGGGGTATCGGGGCGCAGTTTCAGGTGCAGGACATTGTACGCGGCTTCGGAAACGCAGCGCCGTACAATCACATTCCTGTCTTCTATGGATTCACTACCCAGGGTCAGGCAGGCATGAGTTTGGCCGAAGGTGCAGTCCTCCACGATGATGTCGTTGTTGGGACCGTTCTCCTCGGCTTTATCGGCCCATGTGCCTTTGCCGCCCTTGAGCACCACACCGTCATCGCAAACATCCATGTAGCAACCCTTTACCAGCACGTCGTGGCAATTGTCCAGGTCAATGGCATCGGTGCTGTAACCCACCACCTCGCCGCTGGAAGGAGAGGTGATGTTCAGGTCCAGGAAGCGAAGGTGATGGCTGCGGTAGGCGTGGTTGGTCCAGAACGGACTGTCCTTCATACGCAGGTCCTGCACCGTAACGTTGGCGCTATTGGCGATATACACCAGGCGGGGCCGCTGCCCGTCCTTGTTGATGGCATCTTTCTTCCAGGACCAGCGGATTTTCATTTCCCGCCAGAACTCCGTTCCGTTGCCGTCTATCAGGCCCGGACCGCCCAGCACAAAACCGTCTACGCCCTCGATATTGATCAGGGCCGGGAAATACCGGCAGGTCTGCCCCTCAATGCGGGTAACGGTGAGCGGATAGTCCTTCACCCGGTCCGATCCCAGCAGGGTCCCTTCCACCCAGAAATTCGTTCCCTGGGGGAAGTACAGGGCTCCGCTGCGGAATACGCCTTCGGGCACCACGATGACCCCGCCGCCCTGCGCGGCAGCCAGGTCAATTACCTGCTGGATGGCTTCGGTCTGGATAAAGGGCTGGTCGGCCTTCACGCCATAGTCCGTCAGGACAAATTGCCGGCCCAGATTCAGCAATTCCACCTTCCCGGCCTTGCCAAACCAGGCTGATATCTTCTTCCCGTCCGGGAAACGCTCCTGTGCCAGCAAAGGCGTGGAGGCAAAGCAGCTGATTATGAGCAATTTACATAAAATCGATTGTGCGTTTTCAGTCAATCGTTTTCTCATAAATCATTGATTATTAATAATTTCGGCCCACGGTTACAACAGTCTTATTCAAAATAAACAGCCTGAACCCCTCCATGGTAGGTGGCGTCTACGGCATATAGCATGGCGGTGGGAGAGAAGCGTTCTTCGTAATACCGGTGGCAGTGGCCGCAGAGGATCGCTTTCAGCAGTGGCTGCTCCTTGAGCCAAGCCAGGAACTCCAGGGTAGGTTCATCGGAATGCTGCTGCACCTTGCGGTAACGCCATTCCTGACCGGCCGGATAAGTGACGCCAGGGTCGTACTTCGAGGTGAATTCCTCCGGAACACCGGTGAGATAACCGCAATTGCCGTTGGTGAAACTGAGTTCATCGGCCAGCGCCTGCGGTGTGTAAAGCGGAACGTGGCAGAGCATCACCACGGGAAGGCCTATTTTCATTTCCTCCTCCATAAGGGCATGCTGACGATCCGTGAAATTGTAGTAGACATCGTCCAGGGCCACGAAATTGACCCCGTTGATGATACGGCTGGCAAAGAACAGGTTGTTGGGAAAGGCGCCCTGAACGGCTTCCCGGCTGCTTTCCTTGTAGGCCTCGTCCTCTTTAGCTTCCCCTACGTACTTGGAGTATTCGTGATTGCCGGCGCAGACGAACCAGTCGGCCGCCAGCATATGGGCGGCACAGCAGTCCAGGTTGGCTTCGGACACGAAGTCGTACAGGTCGCCGGTGTGCATCATGTACAAACCCTTGTCCCGAGCGTAGCGGATGGCTTCGTCCAGGTAGTGTTCTCCGTAGGTCATACTCCGGACACGCCAGGAGGCCAGGGCGATTTTCCTTTCGTCGTCGCGGTCATCGGCCCGGACTATGTGCGTGTCTGAAACGTGCAGTACGCCGAAAGGTTCCGAGGCGCCGACCTGCACGTGTATCTCCTTGACATGCAGCGGCGGGAGCGCTTCAACGTCGCGGGCAATCCGGGAAGGATCCGTTGGCGGCAATACGGGAACAGCCGTTTTCTTCGGCCGGGGGCCGCATCCGGTAAGGGCCATTCCTGCGGCTGCAGCGCCCGAAACTTTGATGAAATCTCTCCTGTCCATATCCGGTATCTGATTTAAATGCTTAAAGATACAAAATTTTTGAACCAATCCATATATTGCAGCCAGTCCCAGCGGGTAATATCGTGGGTACCGGTGCGAACGTGATAGGCCACAGTCCCCTTGTTGTCCGGCATGTCGGCCGACGGGAAGCTGGGGCCGATGCCCGTTTCACCAAAGAGGGCATACACCGGTGCTACTGCACGGGCCGATAACCATTCACCCTCAGGATCGGCCCAAGTGTCTTCCGTGGCGCTGGCCACGTACAGGGGCCTGGGAGCTGCCAGGGCACACAGCCAGTGCTGATCGGCCGGAAATTGATCCTCGGCACCCTTGTACTTGTCGAATTCCCGCGTAAACCAGTGTGGGAACGAGCGGTCAATGGCGGCAAAGGTCTCCCCTATCCGGCGACGGGAGATGGCCGCTCCGCAGCAGCCGGAGTCATTGGAGATAACGGCGGCAAAACGCGGGTCGTTGGCCCCAGCCCACAGCGCCGTTTTTCCCAGACGGGAATGGCCGATGACCGCCACCCTGGCGGGATCCACTGCCGGCTCGGTTTCCAGATAATCCAGAATGCGGCTCAGGCCCCATGCCCAGGCCGATATGACACCCCAGTCTCCACCCGGATTGTACCAGCTTCGTACGCCTCCCTCACCGTTCACCTTGTCCGGTTCGATACTGTCCCGCCAGGCCGTAGCTACGCCGAAACCGGCGCGGAGGATATCCTCATACGGCCAGCGATGTCCTTCCCGTGTATCCAGGGTGGCTTCGTTGCTGTTGAAGTTGAGGCCGGCGAAAACGGGAACCGGAGCCTCTGCGCCAGCAGGTAGATGCAACAACACATCGAAGGAATGGGTTTCCTCTGCGTCCAAATAGATGCGGACCGTTTTACGGATGCCCAGCCCGCCATAGACTGTTTCTTCGGAAAGTAACTGGAAATGAAGTCCTTCCGGACGCTCCGGAACATGTCCATACATCTCCTGCGCAAAGAGTTCCAGAATCTGAGGACGACGGATTTCCATCCATTCCGATGCCGTTTTTACCCGCTTCCCATCGGCCTTGACCAAAGGATCCGGCAAAGCCTCGGGGCCGCAGACCGAAAGTGTTACGGGACCTACCAGACCGGCGGGCTGCAACGGGGAATCCTTGCGGAAATAAGACCAGATGACAAAGGTCTTCCGGTCTTTCGAAGGCCGAGGTTCCCCTTTGAGGAACCATTCCGGGAAAGCCTTCATGGCCCGTCCCATGGCTTCGCCGCGGTCTTCGCCCCACTCAAAATCGGCCTCATATTGTTCATCGCCGATGAGGCGGTTAGCCCAGTTGTTGGTGACCGCTATTTCCAAAGTGTTGTCTCCGGGACGGACATAATCGGTGATATCGGCCTTGAAGGGCGGATACCATAAGACGCCCACTTTCTTTCCGTTGACCGAAAGTTCCGCGATATCATTCAGTTTACCCAGGTCCAGTACCAGACGTCCTTTTGTGGGTTCATGGGTGAAATGCCCCTTGTAGGTGGCCGTTCCGGCAAAATACTTCAGGCGGGGGTCCTCACTGGCGCTGAAATCTTTCAGTTCGAAATCTTTAATTTCAAAGGCTTCCTCCATTTTGGGAGCGAATTGTACGTCCCAGCGGGTATCCAGCACCCGGCGCTGCACCATCGTGAGTGACTCCATCGGCCGCTTGGCATAACGGGTGCGCTCACTCGGCTGAACCACGAATACAGACTGGCCCGGTTCCAGGTTCACCCTTACCGAATCGGCCTCAAATGCCAGCTCAATGGTACCCCGGTACGGATCCCAAAGTTCGGCCGGCTGCCTGCCCTTGGGGAAACTCGCGGCCATACGTTTATCGCTGGGATTGGTCACAAAATATAGCTGTCCCCAGGGCGTGATGCGCTGGATCCAGTTATCACTACGATCCCCAGCTTCTCCTTGCTGCAGCAGCATCTGGCAGCGGCTCAGGTAGGTAAAGAAGGCCTTCCCGGGCTCAAACCAGGTTTGGTGGCGGCTGAAATGCGTCCCCCACCAGCCCATGCCCATGCCGGGCTGATAGCGGTCGTCGAAAGGCTGGTGCACCCAGTGGTGCAGGAACAGCCGGTTCACGCCGGAAACGAAGGCGCCATCGGCCGAATGTTTCAAAAATTCCGGGTCTTCCGTGAAGTGGCTCACTTCCGGACGACCCGTAAATGCCTCGGCACCCACGATATTTTTGCCATACTCTTTGGCTTTGTCCACGATGGCGGTACTGATATGGCCGCTGCCACCGGTCCAGAATTCGCCCATGGGCACATCCGGGACAAAGACGGATTCCGTAATGCTGAAGGGGCCCCAATAGGGCTCCCAGAATAGCAGCAGGCCCTTTTCGTGTACCTTGTCACGGGCCACCTGCCAGCCTTCCTGCAGGAAACGGCGTTCGATGAGCACCCTCCAATCCTCCTGAAAAGCTGCGTTCCGCGAGTTCTCCGGATCGACCTCCATCAAGGCTATCCGGGGTAAGGGATCATAACCGCAAACCTGCTGGAAATAGTCCCGGAAGCCGGGGGTCCAGTTCTGGTCGCCGGCCTCGTAACTGTCTATGAGGATATGGGTGAAAGATTTCCCGAAATACTGTCCCAGATGCTCCTCAAGCGGGTTCAGCACCTGGTCCCAGTGATAGGCCGACACCTGGGCATTGATCTTGTCGGCCTCCAGGGCCTTGTCAATGAGGTCGTCCGGCAGCGGGTGCGGATTGGACAGGGTGGGTGCATGGCCGATCCGATAGACTTTCCACCGTCCGGCCGGGGCTTCCCAGACAAGCTTCCCTTCAGCATCCATCAGGGACGAGAGGTCCAACACTTCCTCGGGGCGGGCATCGGCCTTTACCGGAACGGCCATCACGGCGATATCCTTGTAAAAAGTGGCCTGTCGGCCGGAATTGCCCCATCCACCGTAGACCGGCAACTCGGGTTGCGGAAGCGTCATTTCCACCTTGCGCCCGCCGCCAATCTCCGTGCAACGGCTCACTACCGTTTGCATGCCTTTCTCTTCGTCGATCCAGGGGCCGCCCGTGGTGCTGTAGCCCGGCGAATTGTGCAGGCCGATTTTCAGTCCCAATTCCTGGGCCACCTGGGCTGCATAGGCCAGCGCCTCCCAATAGGCTTCGCTGCGATAAGTCTGCTCCGGCCAGGGGTTGTTTTCCATGGGATGGTGCGTCTCCTGCACGGCCGATGCGATGTTGAAGACGGTAGCTCCGCCGATTCCAGCTTCCTTCATGGCTTCCAGGTCTTTCCGGATGCCTTCCTTGGAGAAGTTGGGGCCCATCCAGTGCCACCACACATACGGTCGGTATTCCATGGGAGGCTGTTCAAACTGACGGGCCAGCTGGGTGGCATCAGGATCTTTCGGTTCCTGCCGGCAGGATGGGATGGCCAGCAGGAACAGGAACAGCGCCAGGTAATGCAAACTTTTCATAGACAGCATTATTCTTTGGGTACAAGATGTCCTATGCCGGACCGCCCCCTACCACAACCACATCATAGACGGGAGCACTGCAGGACAGAACCCAAAAAGCCGTCAACAGTATGGCCCATATTATTCCTCCCCTAATTCTTCTCATTGCATCACTTCCAAATAAAACGATAGTTGAACCGGCGGTTAGGAGCGGTATCGCCGTGGGTACAGAGGTCGATGATGTCTCTCAGCGGACCGGGATTATCGGCCCACTTGAAATCAAAACCTTCTTTGGGCAGGATCCCGGAGGGGATGGACAACTCCAGTTCATTCCCACTGACGGCCAATGCCACCTCGGTCTCCTTCTGCCAGATTCCTTCCTGATAGGTGAGCAAGGCACCGTCCTTGACCAGAAAATCATAGCCGTACCAACCCGTAGAGGTGTCCTGGTCGGCATCTATAAGCAGCAGCATCCAGTCGGGGTCGGAACGGGGGGTAAGCGGCGCTCCGGTGCGGACATAGAAACAGATCTCACCACTGCGCTTCACCGCCACCCTCGCATCCTGAATGTCGTTGCGGCCCGTGCTGTCGGTGTAGTGCAGGCCGGCATAGCCGTTGGCGTCCCGGCGGGTGATATCGCCGCGCGTATCACGGTAGGTCACCTTCTCGGCCTTCCAGTCGCCGAACTTTCCGTCAATGCGGATATTCCTGTAGCCCTTGTTCACCGGAATGGGGCGGGCCCCCTTGTACCTGCGGATGTTCTGGGCCATCTGCATGTAATAATTGTCGGTATAACCGCCCTTCATGGGCTGGATGGTCCGGTTGAATTCGGCATTATACTGGTCTACAAAGGCAAAAGGGCTGTCTTTCCGCCCCAGGAACCAGGTGTCCCCGAAGTTGTACTTTCCGGCGGTCCATTCGTTCCAGTCATTCAAGTAGATGAAAGGCGGATCCAGGGCCAGGGCATCGTCCCAGCGCTCCTGGAAGTACAGTCCCAGGCCCGTCTGTCCATTGACAGGAAGGTCATATTCGTTCAGCGCCGGTTGTCCGGTGGCCCGGGTCCAGGACTTGCCCACCCCCATATGAGCGCCGGCCATACCCAGCGGGTGCTGGGCAGGCGTCACCGCCATTTCCTCCACCTTGCCTTCATGCTTGGAGGCCAGTTCCTCCGGCGTCATGGGCTTGATCCGTTCATCATCCATGGAATAACCGAAACTCCAGTTGTCTTCCGTGCCGATATACCTGTTGTCGGAGTATTCGTGGTCTCCGCCAAAGGCATAATAGCCCCACCACATGTTGCGGAGGGTGAAAAAGTCGAAGATTTCCGACGGATATTCGGCCGATGTGGTTTCGTAGTTGCCGTTGGCATCGACGCTGGGATCGGCGTTGTACAGCAGCAGGGGCTTGCCCTCCCAGTAGAACCAAAGGTCCTGATAGCGAGGCGTTTTATAGTAGCGTTCGTACAGCGACTTCACCACCTCCACCGGTTTGTTGTTATAAGACCAGAAAGTGAAGCGGGGGGTCCGGTTGCCTTCGGCCCGCATCTGTTCCATGGTGGTGAAAAGCAGCTCCCATTCATCCCAATAGCACACGCCGTTGGTGACATCCAGAATGAGGACATCCACTCCTGCATCCTGGAGCATGGACAGGTCGCGGCGCATCAGCCAGGTATCCTGGCTCAGGAAGTAACCGGCCTCCGGCTCTCCCCAGTGGTAGGAACCGTATTTCCATAACGGATGATCGGCCTTCAGGCGCGCCTCAGGGTCCTGGGCCAGGATTTTTGTCACATCGGTATAGGGGCCGGGCAGGTTGTAATTCCCGGCGCCGTGCCAGGTGATGTAGAAGATGCCCACGACATGTTCGTGATTCTCCTTTACCGGTCCCGCCTCTTCGGCCGATGGCATGGTTCTCCCCAGGGCATCCGTGGCCACCCAGGTGTCGCTCATCAGATCTACCGGCGCAGACGCTTCTTCCGGAGCGCAGGATGGTATGGCAAGCAACAATACGCCCAGCACAGGAAATAACAGGCAAGTGGCTTTCCCTTTCATAAGCACCTACTCAAATACCATCCAATCGATGTCGAAGAGTTCCGGTTTTTCCTTCCAGGATTCGCCGGGCCCGCTGAACATAAACCAAAGGGCATGAGGGCCGGCTTCTGCATTTTCCACCTCGCAGGACAGGGTCTGCCATTCACCCTTTCCGGCAGGGACGTCCAGCCTGGCGATCTGGCCGGAGAAAGACTGGTCCTGGGCCACGGTGATGGTACCGCCGGCCAGGGCGCGCACCCGGACCGTCAGCTTCCGGGTCTCGGGGCCGAAAGCCACATACTTCCAGGCGGCCTTGCTGCCGTCCAGGATGCCGGAAACGATTTCCCGGTCCGTGCTGCCATCCATCAGCCGGATATGCGGTCCCCCGTTGAAGAGACAGGCGCGGGCGGCGTCAATGGTTTCATAGGCCGATAATGGCGCTCCGGCGCCCTGGGAGGTCATTTCCACTTCGTTGATGGTGCCATCGGCGTTGAAGGTGATGGGCTCGATGCAGGCCTTGCGGAGCTTGCTGGTGTGATGGGTGGAACGATGGTACAGCACATACCACTTCCCGCCGAATTCCACTACCGAGCCATGGTTGTTCCAAACGTCCGGGTCGCAGCCGTTACTGTCCACAATCACGCCCTTGTACTCATAAGGGCCGAAAACATTGCGGGACATGGAATAGCCGATGCAGGTGGGCATGTTCTGACGGCTGATATCGGCATACACATAGTAGTACCAGCCGTCGCGTTTGAACACGAAGCTGCCCTCGTGGAAGTAATGATCCTTCTCCGTGACGATGCCTTCGTGCAGGGTAGACATGTCCAGCGTCTTCATGTCCGGGTTCAGTTTGGCACCCCGCGCACTGAACTGGTCCCAGAAATAGTAGGCCTGTCCGTCGTCGTCAATGAACACGGTGGGGTCAATGCCGGTGATGTCACCGATACGCTGCCCGTTGTGAAAGGGTCCCGCCGGGCTGTCGGCCTCGGCCACGCCTTCGGTCCAGTCGGACATGTCGTAGTAGAGGTAATACTTTCCATCCTTTTCTGCAATGTCCGGAGCGTAAAGGTCGGCGTCCGCATAGGAAACTTCGTCATATTCTCCCCGGGTGGCGAATACGTTGGGGTGCAGGGTCCAGTGGAGAGCGTCCTCCGAGGAAAGCATATGGTGATAGGGCGAGCACCAGAGATCGGTGGTCAGGTCCAGGGAACAGGCCACATACAGCTTCCCGTCCATTACTTTGGCGCTTGGATCGGCCATGTACACGCCCATGGGGCAGATGGGATTGTGTCCCAGGTTCCCAGCCGGGATGGGATCACGGCCGGTATCCAGACGGGCCGTAACACCCTGGCTGCCCTGACCGCACGAAACAGCCAGCAAGAGGGCCGAAATAATGAACAACGAGTTTTTTTTCATAGTATTAGATAGTTAAACATAGATCTGTTTCTATTCCATCAGGGCCCGTTAGCCTTGCAGAGAGAATCTGTCCTTCACAATCTTCAAAATAGCGGAGTTCCAGCCGATGGAAGCCTTTTTCCAACAACAGATAGCAGAAGCCTGTTTCCGGGGAATGGGAGCCGTCCAGCTCCAAGACCCGTTTTCCGTCCAGCAGGAGCACAGTTCCGTCATCGGAGGTGATCCGGAACTGGTACAGACCCTCTTCGGAAGCTTCCAGCCAGCCCTCAAACACATAGCCGAAGTGATCGGCCTCAGGACGGGTATCGATGGCTATCTCCTCCATAGTCCCCTGCTCCACCACTTTGCCGTTTCGAAGCATTGCCTCCGTGGACATAAAATCCCCTTCATAGCGGGTGAAACAGACGCCTTTCTTTGTGGGATTCGCCGCCATAGCCGGCATAAGCTCGCGCCCGGCAATTTCCTGCCGGATCCTGTCATAGCCGGCCAGCAGGTCTTTTGCGGACATCGTTCCGCCAGCCCAGGCGCCTTCGGCCAGACGGTTGATCCCCTCACGTTCCACCACGCGCCGGACCAGTTCATCGGCCTGCTCCTTAAATCCTTGCAGAGGGTTTTTGACCATTTGCAGGAAGCAGAGCGGCATTTCTGCGGTTTCTACCCGGTCATACAGGGCCTGGTTATCGGCCACCGCCTCCTTGGCCTGGGCGAAAATGGCCCGGCCTTCCCGGATGAACTCTAACGTAAACATGGTGTCGGAAGGGTGTACATAGCAGTTGCCGTGTACGCCGGGGCGGCGCAGGATGCGTTCCTCCAGGTCCAGATAGTCCCGGATGTAATGGCCGGCGGGGCCGTAATACCCGTCCGTGAAATCGTGGATGAGGGCATCTACATCGGCGTCGGGATTCCACATGAGCTTGGACAGCAGCCAGGTGCGCATTTCCCGGAGTTCGCAGGAAACCGTCTGATAATCCCCTTCTTCCAGGATGCCGATAGCATGGTTGTCCCGAAAATCCTGAATATGCGGCTGCAGGGTTTTCCAATTGGCCACCGGCAGGCAGTACTGGGCAAAGTCTGTCACATAATCCCAGATGTACAGATGCGGGGCCAGGGTGCCCCAGTCTTCCAGGTCCTTCAGGAAAGCCAAGTTCTGCTCACATTCGTCGTAGCCGTGCCACATGCAGCACTCGATGCTGCACAGACGGACCACCACGTTTTCACGGGGCTGGATGTTCTTGGGCGCATGGCGTGTATATTGGTAAGCAAAAGTGCCGATGAACTTGTCCGGGAATTCGTCCCTGACGGCATCGGCCACCTGGTTCACGAACCAGATCATCACGCCGGACTGCCCGCCGTATTGTTCGGCAAGTGCTTCACAGGCATCGCACTGGCAGAACAGCTGATTGTCGTTCTGCTCCACCGAATAGATGAGATAGTCCGGCTGCTCCCGCATAATCCGGCGAACGCTTTCAATGGTGAGTTGCAGCACCTTCGGATTGGACAGGCAGGGCTGGCCGTAACCGCCGTATCGTTTGCCGTCCCGCAGGCAGAAGTACTCCGGATGGGTAGAGAAGTATTTGCCCACCGGAACGTGGGTTCCCAAAGCGTGAACACCCCAGTAGCCTTCGGCGCTGCCGGGGATAGTCCCCTTCCCATCCGGCGAGGGAATCCGCACGAAATTGTTGCGCAGGCGGGCCGAGAATACCGGTTGGGTCCGCGGATCCAGATAGCAATTATCGCGGATCCGGATGCCGGGAGCATCATGGCAGCGCAGTTTTCCAAAACGCCAGCTGTCCTTATGCGGCGCCACGCTAACTTTCAGCGAATACCAGCGGCAGTCCAGCTCGTTCTCCAGAAAGGCATAAACAGCATACAGCGTACCCCGGGGGCCATTTCCCCGGAAATGGATATCGGCACCCTCCGTGAAATAGACAAAGGAATCGTCCCTGCCCTGCCGGTCTTCCGTTTCCAGGATCAGCCGATTCCCGGCGGGAGCCTCCGCAGTGATGGGAATCCGCACACCGCTCACCTGCTCCAGCCAAGTCTGCAACTCCTGAGCTGCATAACGTTCAATCTCCGTGGCCTGGTTGTCCAGGACAATGGTATAGGAAGACTCGCCGTCCTTAAATAGCGTGTTCCGGGGCGAACAGGAGATAGCCCCTCCCAGGAGCGTGGTGGCTAAGCAACTGATTATTAACGATTTACACAAAATCGATTGTGCACTTTCAACCAATCGTTTTTTCATAATTCGTTGATTATTAATAATTTATCTCCACGGCGCTACTCAAAGCGAAAGTATTTGACACGGAAGGGTGCCGTTTTGGCCACTAGATAGACCGCCTCTTCGCCGGAAGCATCCACTTGCACCTGGACGGTCTGCTCTTTCCACTTCCAGCCGGTGTCCGGAATCTCCATCGTGGCCATGACAGGGCCGTCCGGAGCGCCTTTCCGCAGCTCCAGCTGCCCGCCGGGCTGGCCGGATTTAACGCACACGGTAAGGGTGGCCGGTGCCTGGGAGAAATCCACATAGCGGTAACCGGTCCACTGGCCATCGGCCTTGAAGAAGATGACGGGATACTCTTTCCTTTTCAGTTCCACCATCTCTGCACCGGCTCGGCCCAGGGAGTATTCCACTGCGGCAGAAGCCTGAATCTTGTCACCCGGCTGGAAAGCGCCACGAATACCTGAGGAGGACATTTTCACCTCCTGAATGGTACCGTCTTCGTTGAATTCCAGCGGGTCCAGACAGGCAACACGCGTTAGGGCCAGACCGGGAACACTGCGGTGATACTGCACTATCCACTGCCCGTCCCAACACTCGAAGGAGCCGTGGACATTGCCTGTATTGGGATACTCGTGGTTGGTCACAATGAGACCCTGGTAGGTATAGGGGCCCAGCGGCTCTTTAGCCGTGAGGTAGGCCATCCGGGTAGGAATCCAGCCGGTATCCACTATCCGGCCTGTATTCTGGATGTAGATGTAGTAATACGTATCGCCCCGTTTGCGCAGCGACGGTCCCTCGAAGGGATCGTTGTCCTTGGGCATCACCGGGGTGAGGTCCCGCACGGTTTCCGGCAGGATGCGGGAGTAATCGGCCGGATCCAACTGCGCCACAATGAACTTGGGCAGGGCAAGGTACACTTTTCCGTCGTCGTCCACCAGTATGCCCGGATCAATGTGACCCAGTTCTTCCCCGTTCAGGGTAACGGTGCGGGCGTTCGTGTACGGGCCTTCCGGAGTGTCGGCATCCAGGATGAAGACTTTGTCGTTATTGGTGCAGGTGACCATGTGGAACTTTCCGGTCTGCGGATCCTGGAACACGTCCGGCGCCCACAGGCGGATGCCACCGCCCTTTACCTCTTCGGGGATATCCTTCAGGTTCAGGGCTTCTCCTGCATCGGTCCAGTGCAGCAGGTCATCGGACCATAATACGTGGTAATTGTCGGAGCACCATTCCCGACGGCCATCCGGTCCATAGCCGTCGTAGTTGTCCCGCGAGCCGAAGATATACATACGGCCGCCAAAAACATGGGGTTCTCCATCGGCAATGAACAGTTCCCAGCTGGGCGGCAGGATGGGATTCTGGGGCAGATAACCCACGGATACCAGACAACTGTCTTTCTCCCCGGTCTTGGGATTCGCGGCAAAAATCCAGGCATCGCCGGCCGATAACGCGAGGACCTCTCCCCGCTTGTTCACCTGCGCCACCGCTTCATCGCTGGAAATCCACTCCAACTTCCGCGGGGGTATTCCTTTAAGATTCAACTGAAAGCTCTGGCCCTCATCCAACATGGTGGCCGCCCTGTCCAGTTTCCACGGCCCCGCCGGCTGCTGCTGGCAGGAAAGCACCAGCGCAAGGAATAACCAAGGGTATATCTTCATATAATCAATTTATTATCTACCTTCTTCCCTTCTGCTCCAGATAGCGGATCAGGAACTCCGGACGGTCGGTCTGGATAATGGAAGTACCCAGTTCCAGGATGGGAGCATAAACGGTATCAGGATCGGCCGCCTCAAATGCTTTGTCGTCGTCGTGCTCTCCGCAGAGGGAGCCCCAGATGGTATTTACCCAAACTTTGGATCCGCTGTCCAGCACCTTTTTTGCCGCCGACCGCACCTCATCATTCAGCTGATTGAAGCACAGTTCATAGGCCATCTGCGGCTTCTTTGCCGTAATATAGCTCTTGAACTGGTCCGATTCCCCCTTCTGGACATTGCTCACTACCGGCATATAAAGCAGATTGTGCTTGTGCTGGGCCATCTTCTTTTGCACCTCTGGCCAGGGATAACCACCCTTGATGAGAATCTGATCCGTTACGCCCAGCTCTTCGGCAATAGCCAGCACTTCGTCATAGTACTCATAACCCTGGTCCACGTTTACCGTGATGCGGTCTTTGCACACTTCCAGGGCCTGGCGCAGGGTGGGGATCTTGAGGCCCGGGATGTCGATGCCGTGCCCGCGTTTCAGGTTGAATTTCAGAAGTTCATCATACGTATAGTCCGACACCTTGCCATGTCCGGTGGTGGTACGGTCCAGCGTACCGTCGTGCATCAGGACCAGCACGCCGTCCTTGGTCTTCTTCAGGTCCAGTTCCATCATGTCCACCCCCATTTTGATGATGGACTCGATAGCCGGCAGCGAGTTCTCCGGATAATTGCGCCAGTCTCCCCTATGGGATACCACCACCACATACTTGGACTTCGGGTCCTTCAGGGCCGATACCACTGCATCGGCCTTGTTGGCCGCCTGCGGCAGATGGGAAGGTTCCACGAACACGTTCTTGACGGCATCCAGATAGCCATAGCCGTATACGTTGTCCGGCTGGAGGTAGCTGGTTTCGGTCCATTCGTTCCAGGAATTGATGGTGATGAGCGGATGCAGGCCGGGACGGGCGTCCACCCAGGCCTTGGCCCGGCGGAGGGCCTCCTCAAAGCGTTCCGGCGTATTCTCTTTCACCACAGCACTGTCGCCGAAACGGGGGCTGTTGTCCCAGCCGATGGACACATGCGGATAGTACGGAATGGTGAATTCGGCATCCAGCTTGTCCCATTCTTCATAGGCCCGGTTCAGGATGGTCTGATAGTCATCGTCCATCCAGATGAAGTGGCAGAACTGGTAATGGGACATGCTGTTGAAGCCCAGTCCACGGATGAAATCCTCCCGGGGCCGGCCGGCCTTCACCTTGGCATCGTCCACACCGCTGTAGTTGAACTGGCTGTCCCACATGGTGAACTGCAGTTCCAGGTCCGGGAAACCGGCTTTTTTCACCTCTTCCCGGAACCAGGCCAGGGCATCCCGGGCGGCATCCACACCGCCGATCCCCTCGATGAAAGTGTTCACTTCATAAATCATGAACACCGGCTTGCCGTCTATCTTATAGTAGTTGGGCTGTTTGAAAAACAGTTCAATGTTCCGCTTGCAAATCTTCTCGAACTCTTCCCTGTCAACGCCGCCGCGATAGATGATATTGCCCTCCTGATAACCGGAGATGCGGGTATCCCAGTCGTTCCCCACATTGTGGTTGGCCCACATGAGGTAGAACTGCATCTTGTCGCGGTTGCGGGCCTTCAGAAAGCCTTCCGTGAGGGTGGTTTCCATCCAGGGACGGCCGTCCAGCCAGTACCAGTCGAAGATGAATACATTCACGCCATGGCTGGTGGCCTGGTCAATCTCCATCTCCATTACAGACGGATCGGCCTCGTTGATGTAGCCCCAGAGGGGTGTCCGGTTCCAGGGATGCCCCGGGAAACGCTTTTGCATGGTGAGCACCGTCTCCCATTCGCCCATGCCCATGGGCCAGAAGGGCCTGAGGCGCGGATCACCCGCCGCATAGGCTGGATACAAATAAGCGGCCACATCGTATTTCTGCTGGGCCTGTAAGTTGAATAGCGAGAGCGCAAGGCCCAAGATCAAAACAAGCTTTTTCATTCTTTCCCGGTTTTAACATAAAGCACCCCGTGGGGCGGAATTGGGTAGATGGCATCCGTGGGAACTTCCTTCTGACGCCAGAGATCACGGACGGTTGCTGCTTTCAGGCCGATCTTGGCCAGCGAACCTTCCAGAGAAACAGGAACCGTGGTCTCGTTCAAATTGAAGATACCCACGGCATGGGTGCCGTCATAGAGGTCGCGGCTCCAGATCTGGATTCCGTCCTCCACCACATCCTGGTGGGCCTGGTGACCCAGGATGTCCTGGTTCACGGCATTTACCTCGTTGTTACAGAGGAGGTTGAAGGTAAAATCGTCTATCAGGTCGATGGGGCAGCCGATGAGCATGTTGGCGGCCAGCAGCGACCAAAGTGAAATGTGCGTATACTGTTCGTCGGGAGTGAGGCGACTGTCGTGCAGGTTGCTGCTCCAACCCACCTTACCCACGATAAGCATGTCGGGGTCGTTCCAATGACCGGGACCGGCGTAAGGATGCAGTCCGGGCTGACGCTCAAAGCCCGTAACGTAAAGGGACTCCCAGGTGTCGGTGATATCGTGCGAAGTGCGCCAGGAATTGGCGTCGATGTAAGCGCCCCATTCCCATACCTTATCCCAGCCGTACTGGCAAAGGGAATAGAAGATGTCGCGCGGCTGCTCCCGCAGATATTGCTGCATCTTCAGATAAGGACGGATACAGGCGGCCGTAGAATGGTCCTTGCTGGCATCATAGACCTTGGAATAGCCGCACCAGTCGTATTTCAAATAGTCCACACCCCACTCGTTCCAAACTTCGGCATCCTGCCGTTCGTGGTCCAAAGAACCCAGATAACCGCCGCAAGTGTGGTCGCCGGGACTGGAATAGATGCCGAACTTAAGGCCGTTACTGTGCAGATAATCGCCCAGGGCCTTCATGTCCGGGAACTTTTCATTGGCCTCGATGCGACCGTCCGGAGTCCGGTATTCGGCCTCCCAGGCATCGTCGATGTTCATGTAACAGTAACCGTAATCGGCCAGGCCCCGGTTGATGAGGGCGGCGGCCGATGCCATCACCTTCTCCTGCGATACGCTCAGAGCCCAGCAGTTCCAACTGTTCCAGCCCATGGGCGGGGTCAGGCCGATCTGTGTCCCCACTTTCAGGGTAAACTGGGCCGATGTACTGCCTTTGGCGTTGGTGGCCGTGAAAGTGAGCGGATAGTCACCTTCCACGGCGCAGCTGCCGCTGAGCACGCCCTTGTCCGGATCCAGGACAACGCCATCCGGAAGACCCTCCACAGCGTATTTCATAGGTTTTTCACCCGAGAATGCCAGGCGGAAGATGACCGGAGAACCCGGCCGCACGCCGAATACCAGCGGACCGTTGTAACGGGGCGTAGCCGGCGCCGGCGGCGTGAGGATATAGGGCGAGCATACTTCGGCCTTCAAGACTTCTGAAAAGCGGGGATCGCTGTATGTAACCGAAATACGCTTTTGCGGCGCCAGGGCATAGGAGAGCTGTTTCTCTTTCCAGGCCGGCACCGTCACTTGCTGGGTCTTTGACATTTCCATTTCACCGGTCAAAACATCCGCAATGGTCACCTGCAGGGAGCCCACCGTCTTCACCGACGAGGTCAGAACCGCCTTGTAGCCTCCTTCTTCGGCAAGCAATGACAGACGGGCAAAATCCTTCAGACTGGGTTTGGTAATATGGGCCGCTCCGCGGTAGAAACCGCCGGGGTCGCCGTAATTATACACCCGCACAGCAATGATGTTTTCCCGGTCCCAGCGCACCCAGGAAGGGTCTACGATATAGTGGCGGCGTCTGCCCCACTCGCTGGAATATCCGCCCGGATCTTCCGGGAAAGTTCCGTCCTTTCCCACTGGATGACCGTTGATCCAGGTCTGGTCGGAGTCGTCGATGGCGCCCAAATCCAGCATGATGGCATCCACCACACCCTTTTTAAGCGAGGAAGGAATCACCACGTGAATCCTGTACCAGCCGTAGCCGTTTGCGTAATCCACCAGTTCCTCCCAGGACTGGTTAAATGTGACCTCCCGCCAGGCGCTGTCGTCGAAAGCCGCCGCGCTCCAAGCCGGATTGTCCCCCTTCTGGAACCGGCCGCCTTCAATGGTAAGCTCCTGGGCTGCGAGCGTCAGTGTCCCCCAAAGCAGGCTCAAGCATATCAGTAATCGTTTCATATACATGTGTTTATTCTAATTCCAAGGCACCCATACTTTCATTTTCCCGGGGTCACGGTTGTCCCAGGCGTAGTACGGGATGAACGTGAGCATGCTGTCTCCCATCCGGGCCGATACCTCCACGATACCGCCCAGTTTACCGGCATCGCGCCGGGTACTTAACTCGGCCCCTTCCGCAAGGGTCAGGGCGTCGAAGCCCTCCGGGTTATCGGCCTCTTCCAGGCAATAGACCACGGGGCCCCGCTGGATGGCGCGGCAGCCTTCATCGGCCTTCACACGGGGATCGGCCGCCACCACTTCCACCGGCATGTCCATTTGCAGGAGGATTGCGTCGCCGTCCTTCCAGGTTCTGTCCAGCACGGCATAGCCTTTTTCCACCGGCACCTCCACCGCCTGGCCGTTCACGGAAAGCGTGTAGGCCTTGCACCAGGCGGGAATCCGCAGGCGAAGCTGCGTGTGCAGGCGGCCCTTGAGGCCCAAAGTCAACTTCACAGCGCCCTCCCAGGGATATTCAGTCTCTTGCGTGAGCTTAAGCTGCTTTTTCCCTACCTGGATATCGGCCTGATTGCCCATATACAGGTTCACCCAAACGGCATCTTTGGAGACCCCGTACACATAATTGCCGATGGAAGGCAGGAAGCGGCAAATCTGGCTGGGACAACAGGCGCAGCCGTACCAGGCCTGCCGATGGTGGTTGCCCAGCGATTCCAGCGGATTCACGTAGAAGAAGCGGTCGCCCGCCAGCGAAATGCCCGCCAGGGCACCGTTGTAGAGGGCGCGCTCCAGTACATCGGCATACTTACTGTCGCCGGTAAACTGCCCCATGCGCCAGTTCCAGAACACCATGCCCACGGAAGCGCAAGTTTCGCAATAGGCCGTAAGGTTGGGCAGGTCGTAATCTTCAGTAATACCCTCGTTCCGGGCCGATTGGCCGATGCCGCCGGTAATGTACATATTCCGGTTTGCCACGTGGTCCCACAGGCGGTCCAGGGCATCGGTAAGGCCGGTGTCGCCCGTGTAGGCGGCCACGTCGGCCATACCGCAGTACAGGTACATGGCCCGCACGGCGTGGCCGGAAATGCGGGAAAGCTCCCGCACCGGGTATTCGTCCTGGTAATGCTCCCGCCAGTAATTCGGATCCCTTCCCACATAGGCGCCATACCCGTGTCCACGTTGGTCCAGCAGCCATCCAGCGAAGTCCAGGTACTTCTTTTCGCCGGTGGCCTGGTACAATTTCACCAGCGCCAGTTCGATCTCCTCATGGCCGGGTACCCAGTGGCGTTTGCCGGGTCCGAAAACCGACATCATGTGGTCGGCCATCCGGATACACACATCCAGGAGTTTGCGCTTGCCGGTGGCCTCATAGTAGGCTACGCCCGCTTCGATCATGTGGCCGGCGCAGTACATTTCGTGCTTGTCTATGTCGGTCCAGCGGTTCTCCAGGCCGGTGAGCGTGTAGAAAGTATTGATGTAGCCGTCCGGCTGCTGGGCTGCTGCGAATTTATCGATCCACTCATCGCACTTGGCTTCCAGCTCCGGGTCCGGATGGTTCTGCAGGGAATAGGCCATCCCCTCCAGGGCCTTGTACACGTCGGAATCGTCGAAGAAGATACCGGAGTGCTCTCCGCGGCCTTTCGCCGCATTTTCGTAATTGCGGATGCGGCCGGTCTGGTTTTCAATCTGGTCGATGCAAACCGCCAGGGTTACATCCTTGTGGGCCTGCAGCCGCGGAGACCAGAAGCCGTCCTGAATCTGCACCTGGGAAAAAGGAACGGGCGTAATGAATTTCAGGCTTTCTTCCTGCTTCTGGGTACAGGCCGACAACAGCGCCACCATGCCAACCAGCGTAAAATGCAATCTACTCATATTTATTATTTTACATAAACCCTACCACCTGTGATGCGCTCGTTGGCATTGCGGCCCAGCCAAAGCTCGAACCAGCCTTCTTCCACGCCAAAATGCATATTCTTGTCCCACAGGCCGAATTGCCGGTAAGGAACCTCCAATTCCACATCGCGGCTTTCGCCCGGAGCCAGCGTAACACGCCGGAAAGCCACCAGCTGTTTCAGGGGCCGGGCCACGGAGGCCAGTTCGTCGTGCGCATAGAGCTGCACCACTTCGTCACCCTCAACGGATCCGGTATTGGTTACCGTTACACAAACACGCAGGTTTTCCCCGGCCGGAAGCTCTTCCGGCATGCGTAAATTACTGTAAGCAAAGCTGGTATAGCTCAGGCCATAGCCAAAAGGATACAGGGGGGAGCCGTCGTTTTCCACATATCCGTACCCGCGTCCGCTGGGCTTGATGGAATAGTAATAAGGATTCTGGCCGATGGTACGCACCCAGCTGAAGGGCAAACGTCCACCCGGATTACGGGCGCCGGTGAGGATATCGGCCACGGCGCGACCGCCCTGTTCGCCCGGATACCAGGCCTCCAGCACCGCCGCAGCACCGTCCACCCAGTCGGAAATCTCAATCACGGCGCCGTTGTGCAGCACCACTACCACCGGTTTGCCCGTGGCGATGAGGTCCCGGACCATCTTTTCCTGGTCCACGGTGATGTGCTTTTCCTGCTGGCCGGCTATGATCACCGCTCCGGTTTCCTCACGCCGGGCCTCCATTTGGGCCGAAGGCAGGCGGAAGCTGCTGCGGTCGCTCCCCTCCTCTTCCCGGATGGAGGGGAAGAAAAGCAGTACGTCGCAGCTGCGGGGGTCCGGCTCCAGCAGCACCTGAGCCTGTCCGTCCAGGGCTTGCTTCAGTCCTTCATAAGGCGTAATGGCACCGTCTCCGTGCCAGCCGCCGTAGCCGCCGCTGTAGTCACCCAGATTCAAGGCATCGGCCGCTGGACCATACAGGCCGATCCGGCGTACGCCCTTCAAGGGCAGAATGCCATCGTTCTTGAGCAGCGTCATGGATTTGACGGCGCTTTCGTAGGCCAGTTCCCGGTGCTCCGGGCAGCGGACCACTTCGGCCGCCTTTTCCGCATCCACGAAAGGCTGGTCGAAAAGGCCCAGCTCAAACTTGATCTTGAGCACCCGGCGCACAGATTCGTCCAGGGTTTTCCGGGACACTTTTCCGCTGCGTACCAGCTGGGCAAGTCCCAGGCTGGTATTGGCCAGCTGTAGGTCTAAGCCGTTTTCCAGACAGAGGACCAGGGCATCTTCGTCGGTAGCGGCCATATGATGGCTGCCGTGTACAATTTCCACTGCGCCGTAGTCACTCACTACATAGCCGTCGAAGCCCCATTCCTTCTTGAGGATGTCCTGCAGCAGGATGCTGTTGCAACTGGACGGAACCCCGTCCACGGAGTTGTAGGAACTCATTACGCTGCGGGCTCCGCCTTCCTGGAAACAGGCCCGGAAGGGCTCCAGGTACACTTCCCGCAGTTCCCGCCAGGAAGTGATGGAGGCAAAGGAATCGTGTCCGCCCTCACCGTAATTGTCCACGAAATGCTTGGGGGTAGCCACTACGCCACCATCCTCCAAAGCCTTCACATAGGCAACGCCCATACGGCTGTTCAGGAGGACGTCCTCGCCGTAACTCTCCTGTCCGCGGCCCCAACGCTGGTCACGCGTGATGTTGATCACCGGCGCATACACCTGGCGGACACCCACGGCACGGAGTTCCTTGGCCACCACCGCTCCCACGCGGCTGTACAGGTCTTCGTCGAAGGTGGCGCCCATGGCGATGCTCTGCGGGAAGCAGGTGGCGTTGCCCCACTGAGCGCCGTGCAGGGCCTCGCCATGCTGGAGCACGGGGATGCCCCAGGGACTCACCTCTATGGAGCGGCGCGTATCCTCGTTGATGGCTTCGGCCACAGCCTGCGGACTGGCATTGGGCATGAAGTGGCCCACATTGCGCACATGGCCCGCCTTGTAGTCGCGTTTCTGGTAAAATTCGTCCTTGAACAGCAACTGGGCACTGAGCTGCGCCACTTTATCCTCATCGGACATGCGTTTCATCAAGTCCTTCACCCGCTTGTCCACGGGACGGCTGGCATCCTGATACGGATAAGTGCCTTTAGCCACAGCCGCGGATTCCAACAGGTTCACCCGGTGCGTGCCGGGACCCAGGGTATGGTGCCGGATGGTCCCGGGAATGCTAACTTCGGCCCGGGATCCATCGGGAACGGTGACTTCCAGGATGTCTTTTTCGCGGTCCAGGGCCACCGCCACGGTTCCCAGCACCGTGGGGAAGGAAATGCTGCACTGGTCGAAGGCCGCAGGATCCGGACGGACGGAGAACTCCGTCCAACCGGGCTGCGTGGGCACAATGCCCAGCATCCGGGCAGGGAACACGGCCAGCGGACCGCCGCTCCAGGCATGGTTCACGCTGCCTCCGCTCCAGTTATTGTCCACACCCACGCCCCAATGCTCGAACAGGGTATCGTGGTCGGGATGGTTCACCATCCAGTCGTAGCGCTTGCGTTCGCGCTGGAGGGCATAATCCCCATGCCCCATGGCGAAGAGGGCCTCCATCACGTATTTCTCCATATAGGGGCTGGCGTGTTCTTCGGCCTTCAACACCTCGAACAGGGCATCATATTGATCCTCCGAAGCCACGCCGGCAAGCACGGCCAGGGCATTCACGCGGTCGTCGGTGGCTCCCGCGTACTCCGGATGCCGATAAGAACTGCCCGTCCAGCAGACGCGGTTGATGGCATCGCGCAGCGCTTCCATCTGGCTCCAATAGGCTCCGCCTTCACCTTCCTCACCCACCAAATCGGCCATGTCGGACACGCTTTGCAGCGCCAGCACGTACCAGAGGTTCTGTAGCAGCCGCATGTCCTTGTTGTCCCCCCAGTCGCCCCAGTTCCAGTCGCCGTTGTGCCAGGCCATCAGGCCGTCGGGACCCACGTGGTAGGTGGCCAGGTAGCGCTTCACCGCCGGGTATACCTGGGCTATGGTTTCTTTATCACCGGTGTTCATGTAGTAATTCCAGAAGCCGTAACGGCCAACGGCAGCCAGCATCTGGCAGGGCAGTTCCACCCCGTAATTGCCGGGAATGGGCGAGAAAAGGATGTCGTCGGGACGCTGCCAGGCAGCCAGTTCACGGATGCCCTTGCGGATGAGGCCATGCAGGGAGGTGGAGTAGGTGTAGAAACTCTCCCCAAGGATGGTCACGATGTCGCCCCACCACTGGGCCCTTTCGCGGTCCGGACAGTCGAAGAAAGTATCGCGCGCATTTACGTAGATGGTTCGCAAGCCTTTCTCCCAGAATTTGTTAAAGAAAGGATCCGAGCAGGTGAATTGGCCCTCCGGCGTGGTGTCGTAGCCGGTTTCGCGGTATTTCAGGGCCGATACCTGCGCCCCATGCTGCACCGTGAGGATGATTTTTTCGCCGCTGAGCCAACCCAGGGATTCGTATTCCTGTTTGCCGGCTTTGGTAAAGTATTCGGCCCGGAGGCATTCCACGCCCACCTTGGCGTGGTCGGTCTCTATCACAATACGATGCCCGCCTTCGGGGTCTTCCACCGTGAAGACCGGCGTCATCTGCATATTGTGCGGCAGCCTGGCCACCAGGGTATCGGCCTCCGGTCCGGGGTGCGTTGCAAAGGCGATTTCCTTCACGCCGAAGTCTTTCCACTGCGGGATAGGGCGTGTGTGCAGGGCACCCAGCGTATTTTCCACCAACAAGGCCGGGGCAAAGCCCTCCGGCGAGCCTGTCTGCCAGCCGGAGATATCTTTACGGGCATCGAAGGCGATACTGGATTCCGAAAGGCGGTAATTGGGCTTGGGCAGGTCTACCGCCGTCCCATAGGCGGGATGAACGCGGCAGAGCCAGGAGCCATCGCCCAGCGCCGGGCACTGGAACCACATCTGCGGCCTGCCACTGCCCAGGTGCGAAAAGCCGTCCTTGCCGAAGTACCACAGCAGCAAAGCAATCTGGTTCTCCCCTTTCTGCAGGTACGGCGCCAAATCCACTTCATCGAAATAGCTGTCGTGGGGATTCGGGCCCCGCTTAAGGCCGCCTTCGAACACCACCAGCTGCCCGTTCACCCACAGCCAATACTTGCTGTCCACGGCAATACGGGCCGGGGCCGATGCCGGCACGGCATCCAGTGTCACATCCCGGCGAAAAGCCAGCCACTGATTGGGTTCAGTGGTAGCATCGGCGGAGGTGAGCGTCTGAGCCACTTCCACAATTTCTTCCTGGGGCGGTGTCCAGGGAGCGGACGGCTCCTGGACAGTTCCCTGCCCACAGGCCACCAGCAAAACGGCCGCGAACGCAAGCGCTAAAATCTTTCTCATTGCTTTACGAATTCAAGGGTAACGGGGCCCAGAAGGCCGGAGCTTTGAAGATCGTCATCGGCCTCCCAGGGGTGGTTGTTGGTCCAGGTCTTACGTTCCGCCTCCGGCAAGCGCTCGTCGGCAATGAGACGGTTACGCCAGTTGTTGTACACGATGACTTCCAGGGTATTCTCCCCTTCTTTCACCCAAGGGCCGATATCCAGGCGGTAAGGATAGGTCCACACGCCGCCCACCGTCTGTCCGTTCACCTTCACCTGGCCCAGGACCATCACATCGCCCAAATCCAGCGATACGCAGGAGGCCGAAGGGATGGTAAAGCAGGTGGTGTAGGTGGCGTTTCCGCTATAATACCGCACTGCCTGATCCTGACTCAAGGTCCAGTCTTCCAGGCTTTCGAAGGTACGGGTAAAGGCGGGATTCCCGGCCGATGCCGCGAAGTCCACGGTCCAGGGGCCTTCCAGCACCTGACGCTGTACGGAAGCCTTGGGCGCCGCCGCCCGGGCGTGGGCGCGGAACACCACGAAAACGCTCTGGAGACGGTCCAGGGACAGATTCTGTCCGTCCCAGCCTGTTACTTCGCCGGTAATCGGATCCCAGAGTTCGGCCTGAAGGCCTGCAGGGACCCGGAAAGACGGCTGCACCGTCACGGGCCGGTCTTCCTGATTGGACAGGAAGTAAATATCACCCTGTTTCCCCAAAGTGCGGTGGATAAAGAGCAGTTGGGCCTCGCCGGAATAAGTGAAATCGGGACGGGAGCCTACATCGTCCAGTACCCTGTCCAGCGGGGTCCCGGCGGGATAGACCAGGCCTTTTCCTTCTCCGTTCCAGATTTTCTCGGCCAGCTTCTTTACCATTTCATCGGACTCGAAGATGCCGTGCTGCATACTGGGGGAACGGACGGGGGCATCGCCCACGATGCTCAGGCCCGCCTCCACAAAGCCGGCGATGGTTTCCAGCACTTCCGGACGCATGGTCTCCTGGCGGGGCAGCACCAGCACGCGGTACTGCATACCGCTGTCCAGCACCAGTTTTCCGTCCTGCACCTTGGCGTGGTGGCGCAGGACATCGGCGTTGATGTAGTCGAAGCTATAGCCTTCCGGAACGGGAGGATCGGTCACGCCCGTCATCTTGGGGGCATCCTCGCCGATGAAATAGGCGATATCGGCCACGTATCGGCCCTGCTGGAGCATGAGATTGCAGCGCTTGAGGTATTCCACGAAGCTGCCCATGCCTTCGAACCAGCTGTTGTTGCGGTTGAATTCATTGCCGAACCAGGCGCTGCGGCCGGGCTGGCGGTCGTCGGGCTGCTGGATGTACAGGTGCAGCAGGCTGGCGTTGATGCCTTCGCAGAAGAAACGGTCCACGCGCTGTTTCATCAGACGGGGATAGCGGTTGAAGGTGGGGCCGCCGGCCGTGCAGGATTCGGCCCAGATCTTATTTTTGCCGTAAATGTGGCCGCAGGAAGAGGCGGCGCGGTTCTCGATGTCGCCCAGGCTGCCTTCACTCCAGAATTCGCCGCCGATCTGGTCGCTCTGGCTGCCGTACAGCAGGAATTCCGAAGGGAAACCCCAGTGGCCGTAGCACTCCAGCCAGGTCTGCAGTCCGTCGGCGTTGGCCTTTTTCCGCAGGCCACCCACATAGTCGTAAGCCACCCTGTCGGCCACCAGGCGGCGCAGGTCCCAGAGGAAGCGCTCGCTCTCCTCCATGGTGCCGGTCACCCAGCCCTGGAGCACGGGCAGATAGGCCCGGGGGTCGTAGCCGTAGGTCTTTTCGAACACTTCGGTCATGTCGTCGGTCCAGTTCTGGCCGCCTGTCTCGTAGCTGTCTTCCACCACCACTTTCCAGGTTTTGCGGTCTTCGGCCGGAATGCGCCGCAGGAGTTCGCCCACGAAGGCGTCGTAATGCTCGGCAATATAGCGCTGGCTCATCTTGTCCACCTCCAGGCCCGTACCTTCCGGAACCGCCGGAGAGTTCTGCACCCCGGTGCTTTCCATGTAACTGGTGAGCACGGTCCACTTGCCGTCCGGTACCTGCCAGCGCAGCTTCCCGTCCTGCAGACAGTCCGTGATATCACGCTGGAAAACGGGGTCCACACAATAGCGGAAATTCACATATTCCGGGTGCTCCCACATATAGCAGTCCCACAGGGGAAGCGGCTCCTGGAACATCTTGGCCAGGCTCTTTTCGGCATAATGGGGCATATAGCCCAACTGGGACAGCGTCACGGTGAAGGTGCCGTCGGAGGGGTCTTCCATGCGCAGTTCATAGGTGCCGGGCAGGCCTTCCGGGAAACTTTCCACCCAGGGCGCCAGGGGCTTGAAGCCCACATTCAGGCCCATATTGTGCCGATCATAAGTGAAAACGGCAATCTCTTTGCCGTCACGCAGCAGGGTGGCAGGCGTCCACTGCGGGCCGTCGCTTTCCAGGATGAAACTGTGCACCGGAAAGGAGGCCTGCATCTTCAGGACAGCCGGGACACCCTTGCGGGTTTTCAGCGTCCAGCTGCGGGAAGCGCCCTCCGGCGTGCGATAGGCCTGGATATCGATGATCCGGTCCTGCGGTACTGGCGGGAGTTGCAGCAGTTGTACGGTCCCGTTGCCTTCCACATCCTGGAAATGGCCTTCCACATACTTCATGCTCTGCTCCGGCTTTATCCAGGGCCCGCCGGACTGGCTCCAACCCGCGCAATTGAACATGCCGATCTCGATGCCCAGTTCCCCGGCTGTTTTGAGGGCCTGGTGCGTGATGTCCCACCATTCGTCGGAAAACAGCTTGACGGGGCCATCGGCATCGCCTTCACGCTGGTTGCCGATGAACGCCTTGTTGATGCCCACGCGTTTCATGGCCTCCAGGTCTTTCACCACGCCTTCCTTGGAGATGTGGTTGTCCAGCCAGTACCAGTAAACGGCGGTCTGCACCGAATCCGGCGGCGTACGGAATCCCTTTTCCAGGGCGTCCCAGTAGCTGTTTTGACAGCTGGCGGCCAACAGAGCGGCGCAAAGCAGGAAGAATAGTTTTTTCATGATCGATGCTTTATCGGCTCACCTTCAAAAGGCGCACGCCGTGGGAAGGGATAATATAGGTGGCCTCCGTGGGGATGTCCTGCTGGCGCCACAGGTCGCGCACCATTTCGGGTTCCAGGCCGATTTTGCCCAGTGCGCCCTTCAGGTAGGTGGGCACCGCCACATCGTTCAGGTTGAAAATACCCACGGCCAGGCTGCCGTCGGCCAGTTCCCGGCTCCAGATCTGTACGCCGTCTTCGTCCACATCCCGGTGGGCCTGTTGGCCCAGGATGTCCTGGTTCACCGCATTCACCTCGTTGTTGCACAGGAGGTTGAAGGTGAAATCATCTATCTGGTCAAGCGGGCAGCCGATGAGCAGGTTGGCCGCCTGCAGGGCCCAGAGGCTGATGTGGGTGTACTGCTCGTCGGGCGTGAGGCGGCTGTCGCGCAGGTTGTTGCTCCAGCCCACTTTGCCCACTACCAGCATATCGGGGTCGTTCCAATGGCCGGGACCGGCATAGGGATACAGTTCCAGCTGGTTACTGAAACCGATACCCGACATGGATTCCCAGGAGTCGGTGATGTCCCCCGTCGTGCGCCAGGAGTTGGCGTCCACAAAGGCGCCCCACTCCCACACATCGGCCATCCCATACTGGCACAGGGAGTAGAAGATGTCGCGCGGCTGCTCCCGCAGATATTGCTGCATCTTCATATACGGGCGCATATAGGCGGCCGTAGAGTGATCCTTGCTGGGATTGAACACCTTGGAATAGCCGCACCAGTCGTATTTCAAATAGTCCACGCCCCACTCGTTCCAGGTTTCGGCATCCTGCTGTTCGTGGTCCAGCGAACCCAGGTGGCCACCGCAGGTATAGTCCCCGGGGCTGGAATAGATGCCCAGCTTGAGGCCGTTCTCATGCAGCCAGTCGCCCAGGGCTTTCATGTCCGGGAACTTTTCGTTGGCCACGATGCGGCCGTCCGGAGCACGCTCTTCGGCCTCCCAGGCATCGTCGATGTTCATGTAGCAGTAGCCATAATCGGCCAGGCCCCGGTTGATGAGGGCGGCGGCCGATGCCATCACTTTTTCCTGCGACACGCTCAGACCCCAGCAGTTCCAACTGTTCCAGCCCATGGGCGGCGTCAGGCCGATCTGCGGCCCCACCTTCAAGGTAAAACAGGCCGATGTGCTGCCCTTGGCATTGGTGGCCGTAAACACCAGCGGATAATCCCCTTCCACGGCGCAGCTGCCGCTGAGAACACCCTTGTCCGGATCCAGCACAACGCCTTCCGGAAGCCCTTCCACGGCGTATTTCATGGGTTTTTCACCCGAGAATGCCAGGCGGAATATCACCGGAGAGCCCGGACGGACGCCGAACACCAGCGGACCGTTGTAACGCGGGGTGGCCGGTGCAGGCGGGGTGAGGATATAGGGCGTGCACATTTCCACACCCAACACATCTTCGTAACGGGGATCCCGGTAGGTGACGGCCAGACGCTTCTGCGGTGCCAGAGGACAGGAGAATTCCTTTTCCTTCCGGGCCGCTACACTGACCTTCTTCACCGTGGTGGACTCTACCTCGCCGGAAAGGACATCGGCCGTAGTGAATTGCAGCGTGCCCGACGTTTTGACCTCTGAAGACAGCACCACCTTGAACCCGCCTTCTTCCTTGGTGATGGAGAGATGTGCGAAATCCCTCAGCTCCGGTTTAACCACCTTCACATTTCCCTTATAGAAGCCACCGGGGTCGCCGCCGTTGTACACCCGCACGGCTATCACGTTATCACCATCCCAATTCACCCATTGGGCGTCTGCAATGTATCGCCGGGGAGTGGTCCATTCTCCGGCAAAGCCACCCTTGTCGCCCGGGAAAGAGCCGGTCTTTCCCACAAGATGGCCGTTGATCCAGGTCTGGTCGGAATCGTCGATGGGGCCCAGGTCCAGCATGATGTCCGGCACCACGCCCTTTTTAAGCGAAGAAGGAATCACCACGTGCAGGCGGTACCAGCCAATGCCGTTGGCATTCTCCACCCCCTGCTGGTTCCAGTCTTTGTCCAGGGTGAGGACCGGCCAGGTGCTGTCGTCAAAGTCCTTGGCATTCCAAGCCAGGTTGTCTCCTTTTTGGAATCGGCCGCTTTCAATTCTTACCTCTTGTGCCTGTGCCCACAAAGCAACGAGCATCAGGCTCAAAATCATTGTCAGTCTTTTCATGGTACGTGTGTTTACTCGTGATATAGCATGGAGGCAGGCAGGTTTTCCACGGAAATCCCCGGGCCCTTGAGCCCTACCTCAATGGATTCTTCGGCAAAATTGTCCCAGAAACCGATTTCCAGGCGATGGAAACCGGCATCCAGGGTCACCCAGATTTCCTGGTACCCGCCGCCGTCGCGGTCCAGGTTCAGCAAAGGCTGGCCGTCCAGCAGCAGGCGGGAACCGTCGTCGGAACGGAGGGAAAGCTTGTAGAGACCATCGCGCTCCAGCTTCATCAATCCCTTGAAAATGAGGCCGAAATGGTCTTCCCTCTCCTTGAGCGTAGCTGTGATAACGGACGTAATGCCGGCTGTTTTTTCCGGAGCGGAAAGAAAACCGTCCACGCTCATATAACCGCCTTCCCGGTAGCTGTAACGCAGGCCGGGACCGGCAGGCTTAGCATCCTTTACGGCCGGGAAACAGGTGCCGCCCTGCATCTTCAGGACATTATTGACCGGCCAGGAGAGCGCTTTCTTCAGCGTGTAAGTGGCGCAAGCGCGGATATCGGCCACCGAGGCGCCAAAGAGCACCTGATAGCTGCCGGCCGCGGCTTCCCAGGCCGATGCAGCCTCGCTGAAAGAGGCCAGCGAGTAGTTGTCTACCGTCATGGTAAGCACCTGGCTTTCTCCGGGCTGCAGAAGCTTGGTCTTGGCGAAAGCCTTGAGTTCGAGGGCGGGTTTCTCCAGCCCGCCGGCCGGAGCGCTCACATAAAGCTGAACCGCTTCCTTACCGGCCACGGAACCCGTGTTGGTCACCGTAACGGAGGCGGTAAAGCCATCGGCCCCGGCCTTCACCACCGGCTTGGAATAGGCGAAGGTGGTATAGCTGAGTCCATAGCCGAAAGGATAGGACACATCCATTCCCACGGTCTGGTAATAACGATAACCCACCCAGATATCCTCCGAATAGTAGGTGAATTCCACATTCTCCTTCTTGTGGTATGCGCCAAAGGGGTCGTAGTCGTACGGGAAATCGGCCGATGAAGGGATGTCCAGGTAATTGTTGGGGAAGGTCATGGGCAGTTTGCCGGAAGGATTCACCTTGCCGGTGAGGATATCGGCAATGGCATTGGCGCCTTCCTGACCCGGCGACCAGGGCAGCAGGATAGCGTCGGCCAAATGTTTCCACGACGCGGTTTCAATGACTCCGCCGATATTGAGCACCACCACCACCCGCTTGCCTCTGGGATGGTAGGCGTTGTGCAGGTTTACCAGCAGTTCCTTTTCCGTGGCGGATAGCTCGAAGTCCTCTTCCAGGCGGCGGTCCTTGCCCTCGCCGGCCTGACGGCCGAACACCACCACGGCTACATCGTTCACCGAGGCCTGGTATTGGATGGCGGTTGAAGTGAGGAACGGCTCCTCGCGGTGCTCGCGGTCTTCCTCGAACTCCATGTCAAAACGCAACTGGAGCGCTTTCGCTTCCACTTCGTAGTACTTTTTCAGGCGCTGATCCAGGGTGAAGCCGGCAGCCTCCATGGCCTGTACCATGTTCACCACATAGGGCTTGTTCACTTCGCCGGAACCTGTTCCACCCGCGATGAAATCCTGGCTGGTAACGCCGTACAAGGCAACCCGTTCCGTTCCCTTCAGGGGCAGTGTCTGGCACTGGTTCTTCAGCAGCACGATGGACTCCCCTGCCGCCTCCCGGGCCATCTTGGCGTGTTCCTCCAGATTGGGATGACGGGAGAAAGCATACTGGCGGAAGTGCGGGGTTTTCACCACATATTCCAGGATGCGGCGCACATTGCGGTCCACCTCTTCCATGGAGAGACGGCCATCTCGCACGCCATCCAGGATGCGCTGGATTTCCACCGGGTCGCCCGGATCCATGAGGTCGTTGCCCGCCTTGGCCGATTGAACCGTGTTGTCTTTCACGCCCCAGTCCGTAATCACAATGCCCTGGAAACCCCACTCGTCGCGAAGGACTGTGGACAGGAGGTCATAATCCTGCTGGGTGTAGTTTCCGTTCAGCTTGTTGTAGGAACTCATCACGGTCCAGGGATTTCCCTCCTTCACGGCAATCTCAAAGTTTTTGAGGTAGATTTCCCTCAAAGCCCGGCGGGTGACCAGGGCATCGTTCTCCACGCGATTGGTCTCCTGGTTGTTGGCCGCATAATGCTTGATGGAAGTGCCCACGCCGTTACTTTGAACGCCCCGGACATAGGCTGCCGCAATCTTGCCGCTGAGCAGCGGGTCTTCCGAGAAATACTCGAAATTACGGCCGCAGAGCGGATTGCGGTGGATGTTCATGCCCGGAGCCAGCAATACATCTACGCCGTACTCCAGCACTTCATTTCCCAGAACGGCTGTGGTGCGTTCCACCAGGTCCGTGTCCCAGGAACTGGCCAGCAGCGTTCCCACCGGGAAACCTGTGGCCACAGTATGGGCCGGATCCCGGTTGGGGTCTATACGTACACCGGCCGGACCGTCGGAAAAAATGGTCTGGGGAATGCCCAGGCGGGGAATGGCCCGTGTTCCGCCTGCAAAGCCCGGCACCAGGTTATCGGAGCTGGTACCCACCAGAAGGGCCGCTTTTTCCTCCAGGGTCATGGCCGCCACCACTTCGTCGATGTTGTTTTCCTGTAAGCGGGGCTGCGCAGCGGCCGCCAGGCCGGTCAGCAGACCGCCCACTACCAGGAGCGTAAAACGTAATCTATTCATTACTAACACTTTGTAGAAAAACGATTAGGCAATCTAGACTAATCAATTATCTGTAACAATCTATAAACCAACCTATTACCTCCACGGTTACTGATAGAACAGCCGTGAGGCAGGGATGGGAGTGTATTCTGTAGCGCCCGGAGCCTTCCAGCCCCAGGAGAGCGCCTGCCCTTCGTAATCCTCGAAGAAGAGCAGTTTGTAGGGATGCAGCCCCTTCTCCAGCGGAATCTGGCCCTCTACCAAGACGGGACTGTGGGAGCCGTCGTTGTTCACTACGCATACGCCGTCGATGTACAGGGCGCTGCCGTCGTCGCTGGTGGTTTCGAACCACCAGATACCGTCTTCGGGAATGTCCAGATAGCCGGAGAAGCAATAGGCGAAATGGTCTTCGTCGGGTGCTCCGGCAATGGAAGGTTCCCGCATTATACCGGTGGCTTCGGCCGGATCTCCTTCAATTTGGCCGATGAGCACGAAGTTGGCGGTATGGTAGGTGTAGCGGCAACCGGGCTTCATGCCCTTGCGGTTGGCTGCTGCGTGGAAAAGCAGCTTGTGGGCCGTGCGGCTCACCACCGGGGAAGGCGGCATGCCCTCCTGGAAAGCCCGCGCCTTGATAGTGCAGGATTCCGTAATGGTGACAGGGCCGGTGTACAGGGGGCTTTGCTCCGTGGGCTCGGTACCGTCCAGGGTATAATGGATGGCGGCGCCTTCCGTTCGGGAATGCATGAGCACCTGCGCTTGTTCCGGGAAGAGCATCAAGTCGCCCTCGATGGCCGGCGGGCACACCAGAGCTTCATGCGTGAGGGAGTACGGAGCCGGCAGGTCGTCACGCTGGTGACAAGGTTTGGCCGATAACTTGAAGGACAGCTCTCCCCCAGCCATGATCTGCTCATAGGTGAGGAAATGCTGCTGCAGGGGCTCTCCATTGAGGGTAACACTGGCGATATACGGCCGGGAGGGATGATCGGCCTTGATGACCAGGGTCTTGCCATTGCCCAGCGTTATCTCGGCCTCTTGGAAGAGCGGGGCTGCCAGCTGGTACTCGCCGGTACCGGGGCAGGCCGGATAGAGTCCCAGGGCGCCCAGGACATACCAGGCGCTCATCTGGCCGCAGTCCTCGTTGCCGCAAATGCCGTCCGGGGCCGTGCTGTACATCGTGGTAAGGATGGTACGGACTACCTCCTGCGTACGGGAAGGGGCGCCTACCCAGTTGAACAGCCAGGCCATGTTGTGGCTGGGCTCATTGCCATGGGCATACTGGCCCAGCACGCCGCCAATGCCAGCATCCAGTATTGCCTGTCCTTCCGGCGTGTAGGTGAACAGGGAATCCAGCGCACTGTACAGGGCGTCCCGTCCGCCCATCAGGGCCTGGAGGCCCGCCATGTCGTGCGGGACAAAAAAGCGATAGTGCCAAGGCGTGGCTTCTGTGTAGTCGCGGGAACCTGTAAGCTGGTAGAATGGCTCCGTCCAGTTGCCGTCGGTCTTTTTTCCGCGGAAGAAACCGGTGGCGGGATCGAACAGAGCCCGGTACCGCAGGGAACGGGCGTCGTATTCGGCCGCTATATCGGCCTTGCCCAAAGACTCCGCCATGCGGGCTATGCACCAGTCGTCGTAGGCGAATTCCAGCGTCTGGGAGACGGTTTCCACCTTCAGATCGGCCGGAATGAAGCCGTAGGCGTTGTACAGCTCCGAGGCATTGGCGTTGTTCTTATTGGAAGACACGATCATGGCTTCCAGGGCTTTTTCGCCGTCGAAGCCGCGGATGCCGCGAAGCCAGGCATCGGCCATTACCGAGACGCTATGGTAGCCGATCATGCAGCCGGTTTCGTCGCTGGCAAGGGGCCAGATGGGCAGTTCGCCGGTGCAGGTGTACTGGTCCAGCATGCTGTTCACCATGTCGTTCACCAGGTCCGGATCCATGAGGGTTTGCAAGGGATTCCAGGCGCGGAAGGTGTCCCAGATGGACAGCGTGGAATAGAAATGATGTCCCTGAGGAAGCTGCCGGTTCCGGGCCAGGTGGTCGCGGTAGCGGCCGTCGGTGTCGTCGATCCGGTTGGGGGTGAGGTAGGTGTGGTAATAGTTGGTGTAGAAGACATCGGCCGGACCGCCTTTCACCCGGATGCGACCCAGGGCCTGCGACCAGGCTTCCTGCGCCCGGGCGTAAATGTCGTCGAAGCTGGCACCGGAAGTTTCGGCCAGGCGGTTGCCGCGGGCGCCTTCCACGGAAACGCCGGAAATACCGGCAAAGAGCGTAAGCTCCTGCAGATCATCGGCAAAAATAAAAGTCAGTTCGCCCGGTTTCGTCTCTTCGGCCGATAAAAATGGCGCCGAGAAAACGGCCGAGAAGTAAGTGTCGCGCCCATGGGCCCAGCCGGTGACACGGCGGGAAGCCGTCACTTCCTCCCCTTCCAGGCCGATGACGATATCGGAGGCGCTGCACCAGCCGCCCACGCAGTGGCGGGCGTCGATGCGCACCATGCGCTGTCCTTCACCGCTGAACGTGTAGCGATGCACGCCGGTACGCTCCGTAGCGGTGAGTTCGGCCGTGATGCCCTTTTCCGGGAAAGTCACTTTATAGTAACCGGGACGGGCGCTTTCGTTTTCGTGTTCCAGCAGCAGGGGGACCACTTTGCCTATACCGGGCGTGACCAGGAAGTCGCCCAGGTCCGGACAGCCTGTACCGGACAGGTGATTGTGGCTGAAACCCAGGATGAAATGATGGCTGTAATGGTAGCCGGAGGCGCATTGGTTATCCGTGTCCGGACTCAGCTGGACCATGCCGTACGGCAATGTGGCTCCCGGGTAGGTGTTGCCGGCAAAATCAGTCCCGTTGAAGACGTTCACATAATCGGCGGGCTCCCGCACACCCGTACAGGCGGCGAGAGCCAGCGAAAGTGCCAGTATGAAGGGCCTATTCATAGAAGAGCATGCTAGGTGGCAGATTCTCGTAGCAGACGCCTTCGCCGTCGATGCCTATTTGCATATCTTCCCCGCCATAGTTCTCCCAATACTGCACTTCCAGCCGATGGTAGCCTGCTTCCAGCTGGAACCAGGCCTCCCGGAAGCCGCCGCCGTCGCGGTCCACATCCCAGAGGAGCTGGCCGTCCAGCCAGAGTTTGGCGCCGTCGTCGCAGGCCATGGAAAGGGCATAAAGGCCTCCCTTTTCAATCTTCATCAGGCCCTTGAACACAATGCCGAAGTGGTCTTCGCGTTGCTTGACGCCCTCCGTGCCGAAGACGGGCGTGATGCCGCTCTTCTTCACCGGTGTGGCCAGCACATCCTTGCAGCTCTTGAAATCCCCTTCATTGTAGGTGTAGCGCAGGCCCTGGCCCTTAGGCGTGGCCTTCACGGCAGCGAAAGTGGCCGATGCATCCGGTTTTGCCGCCTCCTTGTAATAGGTGGGATCGAAGGGTGCGCACTTTTCGCCGTTGCCGGGGGTGAAGTCCACGCCCAGGATGTCGGCGATGGTGGCAGCAAACTGCTTGTTGTAGAAAACACCGTTGTTGGTGGTTTCACCCAGGGCGGGAACGCCCTTGCCAAAGGCCATGAACCAGGTCTGATTGGCTCCGCGGACACTGGCGCTATGGCTGCGGAAGGCTGCGCCGTAACCGCGGCCATGGTCGCAGGTGAGGATGTAGGTGGTCTTACCCTTGTAGTAAGGATCGGACTCGCAGAACTCCACGATACGGCGGATGTAAAGGTCGGTCCAATGGATGGCGTTAAGATAGTGGTCATAGTGACCGCCATGGGCATATTCGTCTGTGTCGCCGAAGCCCACATAGAACACCTTGGGATGTTCGTTCTTCAGGGTTTCCATGGCCATACCGTAGGTGATGCAGTCCAGGCGCTCGCCGCCGCCGAAACCTCCATCGGCGATACCGGCATCCACGTCCTGCAGCATGCGGGCCGCATCCGTATTGGTGTAGGAGGGTTCATGGGCGCTGCTGCCCGGGAAGCCGCCACGTTCGTTGTTCACGGCAAAGCGGATGCTTTCCCAGGAGGAATACATCATCACTTTTCCTTTGTAGCGGGGATCCTGATTTACCACTTCCAGCACGCTCACGTTGGGGTTGGGAACGGGGTCGTTAGAATCGATCCGATCGTCGTCGGGCCAGCCGCAGAACATTTCGCTGTAGCCGGGATAGGAGAAGCTCATGGCGTTGGCTACCTGCATGAGGCTGTTCTTGTTCCGGTTGCCGATGAGGTAGCCGTGCTCCGGCACATAGCTCCAGACGAAGGGCATCAGGGCTTCGCGGCGCTCTTCGGGGGTTTCCCGCCAATAAGCCTGTTTCAGGGCCGAAGGATTCCGGACAAAGCGGGGTTCGCCCACCAGGGTTTCATCGGCCCCGGAGAAGAGTTCCTGCCAGCGCAGGCCATCGAAGGTGATGATTACCAGACGGGGATCGTTATCCCCCTTATTGCAGGATACCAGCGTGAGGAGCGCCAGCAGGGCTGCCATGAAAAGTTTTTTCATATGTGGTTTAAATATGGTTTTTAGTCTTCTAACAAAAATAATAAAAAAGAGCGGTAATTCACCTATCCCAGAGCCCTTTTCATCAAAAAATAGCAATTTTATTATATATTTGCGTCATGAGAATCCAACACTTCATCCTTTCCGCCGTAGGAGTCGTGGCGCTGCTGGCCGGCTGTCAGAAAGAGCCGCTTTCACCCGTGGACCCGCTCCCCTTCCCCATGGATGCGAACAAAGACCTGACGGTAGCGCCGGGCGATGACTTCTTCCGCTACTGCAACGGCGGCTGGCTCAAAACCGCCACCCTTCCGGAAGGGAAGAACATCACCGGTGGCCTGCACGACGCTTCGGCCCTGAACAAGCAGAAAAAGGAAGCACTCTTCCAGGAAGACCCGGTCCTGAAGCGCATCGTGGCCGATGCCGAGGCCGCACTCAGCAAGCCGGAGATCTCCCGCGCCTATCTGGACCAACTGCTGGAGATGATTCCGGACCCCGCCGTCACCCCTTTGGATGATTATTTCCGGCTGGCGGGCCGCCTGGCACGCTTGGGCGTGGAAGACATGCTGTATACCCTTCTCGTCAGCCAAAACGGCCGGCTTTACCTGGATTATATACCCACTTTTTTGGAAGGGCTGCTGGAAGACGGCAAGGAAGTCCCCAAGGACCCGGCCGGGGGGCATACCATTCGTTTTGTGCAAATGGTCAACGAAGGTCTGGGCATCGATTTTTCCAGGGTCTTTCTGCCCGATGAGATGATTCATAATGACGTCTACGCCCAGTGTTATACCTTAAAACCGGAAGATGTGGCCCAAAACCTGAGAGACCGTATTATGAAACTGGAGCGCTTTGTGGACCATGATGGGCTCAAGAAAGTACATCCCACCTGGGAGGTAACGAATCTGGTCAAACACGCCAAGGAGGCTGTCCCTTATTACTTGGATTACGTATTTGTCCAAAAATATGTTCCGGCGGAATTAAAAGACAGATACACAGACGTTTGTAAACAGATCCGCGCCCGGTTTGTGAAGCGGATAAACTCGCTGGACTGGATGAGCGGAACCACCCGGTCCTACGCCTTGGACAAACTGGACGCGATGTCGGCCCATGTGGCCTATCCGGACGACTGGCTGGAAGACACGTTCCCCACCCTGGCCCAGCTGGAGAAGTGCTCCTGCTTCATGGAGGAGTACCTGACCCTGATGGCCGGTCAACTGGCCTTTTCCGTGGAACTCTCCGGTAAGGAAGATGAAAAGTATCAGATCCAGAAGATGATGACACAGGGGACTTCCATCAGTGTAGTAAACGCCCAGTACGCGATAGATCTTAATTCCCTGGTCATCAACGCCGGGATTCTCCTTCCCCCCGCCATCCCAGAGGGCGTTTCCGAAGCCCGCACCTACGCCATGTTTGCCGTGGTGGGGCATGAAATGACCCACGGCTTTGACAACAAGGGATCACAATATGACAAGGACGGGAAGGAGAAAAACTGGTGGACGGTGGCCGACAAAATGGCCTTTGAAGAGCGCCAAAAGCTACTGGTAGAATGTTACAACCACCTGGAAGTGGCGCCGGAGGAAATGCCGGGCACTTACTGCGACGGAACCGTTACCCTAATGGAGAACATAGCCGACCTGGGCGGCGTGAACCTGGCCCTGGACGCCTATACGGAGCACCTGCAGCAGCAGGGCTACTTTGGAAGCGTACTTCAAGCCCAACAGCGCAAGTTCTTCGAGTCCTACGCCGACATCTGGTGCTGCCTTTACGGAAAAGAGTACATCGAAAGCAAGACCACGGGAAAACGGCCCGATGTCCACGCCCTTCCCCGCGAACGGGTCAACGGCATTGTGATGAACATCGACCTGTGGTACGAACTCTATGGTGTAACCCGGGACAATATCCTCTACCTTCCCCCCGAACGCCGGACCAAAATCTGGTAAGCTATTCGTAGAAGAGCATGGAGGCCGGGAGATTGGTGACATCGATATCCTGGCCCTTCAGGCCCAGGTTGATCCAATCCCCGCCATACGTCTCGAAGTACTGGACTTCCAGGCGGTGGAAACCGGCTCCCAGTCCAACCCACGTTTCTTTGCTGCCGCCACCGGGACGGTCCAGGTCCCATAGCAGCTGTCCGTCCAGCCACAACTTGGAGCCGTCATCGGAATCGACGGTAAAGAAATACATTCCCTCCTTTTCTATCTTCATAAGACCTTTGAACACAATGCCAAAGTGGTCTTCGCGCCGCTTCACCGCATCGGTGCCGAAAACGGGGGTGATGCCGCTTTTTTTCGCCGGCGCGGCCAACACATCTTCGCAACTGGTGAAATCGCCTTCACTATAGGTGTAGCGCACTCCCAGACCCTTGGGGCGGGCTTGCACCGCCGGTAAAACGGTCGATGCCACGGGATGGAAATCCTCTTCCCGGCGGTAGGTGGGATCGAAGGGTTCGCACCTTTCTCCGTTGCCTGGGGTGAAGTCCACCCCCAGGATATCGGCAATGGTAGCTGCCAGCTGCTTATTGTAGAAAATGCCATTGTCGGCTGTTTCCCCCAGCACCGGAACGCCCTTGCCGAAGGCCATGAACCAGGTTTGGTTGGAGCCACGCGTATTGTCGCCGTGGTGGCGGAAGGCTGCACGCGTGCCGCGGCCGTGGTCGCAGGTAAGGAGGTAGGTGGTCTTCCCTTTGTAGAAAGGATCTGATTCACAATACTCTACAATGCGACGAATGTACAGGTCTGTCCAGTGGGCTGCGTCCAGATAAAGGTCGTATCGGCCCTTGTGAGCGTAGGAATCCGTATCGCCGAAACCCACATAGAACACTTTGGGATGCTCGGCTTTGAGGGTTTCCAAGGCCATGCCGAAGGTGACGCAGTCCAGCCGCTCTGTGGGGCCGATACCGCCATCGGCTATACCGGCATCTATGTCCTCCATCAGGCGAGACACATCGCTGTTGGTATAGGAAGGGTCATGTCCGGCGCTGCCGGGGAAGCCGCCACGGTCGTTGTTCACGGCAAAGCGGATGCTTTCCCACGAGGAATACATCATCACTTTCCCCTTGTAGCGGGGATCCCGGTTCACCACTTCCAGCACGCTCACGTTGGGATTGGGTACAGGATCGTTGGAGTTGACGCGCTCATCGTCGGGCCAGCCGCAGAACGACTCGCTGTAACCCGGATAGGAGAACCACATCCGGTTGGCCACCTGCATCAGGCTGTTCCGGTTCCGGTTTCCCAGCATGTAACCGTGTTCCGGCACATAGCTCCAGAGGAAGGGCAGGAGGGCTTCCCGGCGCTCCTCGGGCGTATCGCGCCAATAGGCCTCCTTCAGGGCCGCGGGATTCCGGACAAAACGGGTGCTTTCCACCAGGCCTTCATCGGCCCCGGAGAAAAGTTCCTGCCAGCGCAGGCCGTCGAATGTAATGATGACAAGCCGGGGATCATCGTCCCCTTTATTGCAGGAGAACAGCACTGTCAGTGCCAGTACTCCCAGGAAGAAAAAACGCTTCATGGTTTAGCCAGTGTTATCTTTACAAAGATAGAACAATGGCCACAAATATCCTATATACCAAGTACCACAGCCGGGGGAATATTCAGGGTAGTTGACATTTTCCGGGCCTGCTTCAGCGTGGGCTCCGACTTCCCGGACAATATTTCACTGATTTTGGAAGGATTCATTCCCAGCAGCGAGGCCAGAGAAGCCTGTGTGAGCCCCATCTCGTACATCCTTAGTTTAAGTACTTCAACCAGGGAAGGTTTCTCTATCGGGTAATGAATGTCTTCGTAATCGGCCACCAGGCTGGACAGAAGAACCAACTCTACACTGTTTTTGTCATCGGACGGAGTACTGTCATCGACAATCTCCAGGAGTTCATCGATACGGGCCATTGCGGCCTCATATTGCTTTTCACTTTCTATCCTCACCATGGTTATATCTGCTTAATTTGTTCCTCTGATAATTTGTCATACTCCTGATGTGTCCCGATAAAACGGACATATACCATTTTAACCTTAAACAATACAATGGCCACAAGACGATATTCGTTTCCCCTAATGGCTGTCCAGGGAAGCGTCTTCCGGACAGGTTGTGGTCCAGGTCCACTTCCCCGCTTTCGTAGGAGCAAAACGCACGCGGAACACGTTTTCACCATCCCAGAAGGCAGGTCTTACCAGCGTGTCCTGCCCATGCACGAACCGAACGTCCATCCGTAAACGGTCTCCCCCGCCGGTACTATAATCACTCGCAGATTCAAAACACAGTTCCGTCATCCGCCAGGTCTCGGCTTCGGTCCCTGTACCGCCGCACGCGGCCATAAAAAAGAACGCTGACAATAATAAGAAGAGTTCCGTTTTTCCCATAACGGAAAGATACGAAATATTACCCTTTTTTCAAAGACAACGACCTGGATAGGGGTTCCCTGGATAATACTTATGCGAGTACAATGGCCGGATCTATTCCAAGGCGTGACGAGATGGTTCTTGCCTGTTCAAAAGTGGGGTTTGCTTTCCCACTTAAAATAGCGTTTAAACGAGCTGCTGTCATTCCCAGTAACGAAGCCATCTCTTTCTGGGTCCAGTGATTGTCGGTGAGACGGGCATTCATTGTGTCCGTAAGTGATGGAAGTTTAATGGGGTAATGTTCCTGTTCGTATTCTTCAACCAAAGAAGCGAGCATATCCAACTCCAGCAAACGGGGATCGTCATCCGGCGTGTTTTCATCCGTACTGAAAAACAGCTCTTCAATACGAGCCATCATAGCCTGATACTGTTTTTCGTCTTTAATCTGTGCCATATCCTTTCTTCTATATGGTTAAAACATCTATCTTATCATATTCCGCATGCGTTCCGACAAAGCGGATATAGGCTAACGCCGGCATGAACTTAATAGCGACAACCAGCCTATATTGATTCCCTTTAACGTTAAACACATAGTGCTGGTTTCCCACATAATCCACCGAGTTGAAATCGTTCCGCATTTCTGACAAATTATGCCAAGTTGCACGGCAAGTCTTTACATACCACTCCTTCAAAGGTTGTTCCGCATCCGGATACTTCTCCCAATACTCACGTAACGCAGATATAGAAATCACCCTCATGTCACAAAAGTAAAAATTATATATTTAATAACAAAATTATTTATTTAGAAATTTCCCAATAACAGAAAAAACATTGTCGTATTATACAAATTCTATAATAGAAATTCTATAATGAACACAAAGGGCCGAAAACAAGGGCCAGAGTCAAAGCTAGCACAAAGTGTCCAATACGCAAAGGATCGTAAAAAATGATACGAAAAGAGCAGCCCCATTCAGGAACTGCTCTACAAAAATCGAAATGCCAATTAAAGCAATGACACTTCATCCAACGACAATCCTGTTGCCCGGACAATGGTTTCAGCAGGTACACCTAAGTTCTTAAGGCGCCGGGCCGTTTCCCTTACCCCTTTCTCCATACCTTTCTCCATGCCATCCTCGAAGCCGGTCTCATATAATTCCATCTTTTCTTCTTCGGTAATCATATTGCGGAAGTATTTGATCTTGTCTTCGTCCGGAAGTCCATACATTAGAGCGGCTTTTGCAATAGCAGCATAACGTTCCCCCATGTCTTCCGGCTTACCGGCAAATGTACGCATATTTTTCAGAATAAAAAACCAGCTCCTGATGGGATCAAGACCCTCTATGGAGGTTTCTTTCAGCCGAGTCAATTCACAAAGGTAAATGGACAGGAGGCTGTTATACAGTTCTCCGGACTCCTGCTCCCGCATTGAGTAGCGATATACCAACTGGTCCGTTTCATGCTTCATCCGATAATCCATGAAGCAAATGACATAGACAGGCTGTAATTCGGAATACGACTGCCGGGGTTTCAACTGACTGTGGAGCATAGATGCCCCGTAGTACAGCATCCGGTTTTTGAAGGATTTCTTTTTCTTCCGCTGCATCTCCACAATGAATCTTCGTCCGTCTGTAGTCCGGCATAAGACATCCATGATGACATTTTTTTCATCAGGCTGCAGTCTGTCTATTTCATTGGGAAGTTGCTCTACCGACTCAATATCCTCCGGCAGGAAGTCATTTAGAAGCATTTTAAGGATATCCGCATTCTGAAGGATATGTTTGAAAGCCCAATCGGATCGTAAGTCCATATAAGGACGGTCAATAATACCGATGATGAGGTTCTCTTTTTCCTCCTCCGAAAGGTCCCGATACCGTTCCACCTCATTGACAACGGACAGGAATTGCTGCATCTGCGCAGGGGTCAGGTTGTGTTGTTCCATGTTTTCCAGTATTGATTATCGCCGATCACCATTGAACGGCAACAACAAACATAGAATACGAGAAACACAAAACCTACAATCGTAAAAAAGATTGTGTTGTTTCAGGTAAAGATTGTGTGTTTCTTACGATGAATCATAAGAAACAGGGGATTTCATTCAAAAAAATCTTATGCTTATTTCAAATTAAGCACAAGGACCCAGTCCTGCGAATCGGGTTTTTTCGGGTAAGGAAAGAGTTCCGTCCGGTGTGGTGACGAGTTGGATGCTCTTCTGGAATTCTCCGTTTCGCGGATCATACCAGCGGGCCTCCACCGAGCTGCCTGAAGCAAGGGCGATCAGTAGAAATACAAAACGTTTTTTCATAGGAGAACGCTCATTTCTCCGAGGCTTGGTAAAAGGTTCTCAATGCGGCGATGTCTTCGTCCGAGAGGACATCGGCCGTAAGGATAAATTCGTCCAGCTGGGCGGCGAGATGGTCCCCGTAGGTACCCATTCCATCCTGGCCGATGCGAAGCGGAAGTGCGTCAAAAGAGACATCCCGCAGCGCGGCCGGGATATCGCCCCAGCCTTCCAGACCGAAATCTTCATAAATGCGCACCTGCTGCTTTTCGCGGTCCACCACCAGAATCACGTGCATCCAGCCTTCCTTGTAGTCCAGCGGCAGGGCCGCCACCACATCCATGCGCTCGGTCTTATTCTTACCACCCGCATTGAACTTGATGTCGCTTTCCCTTAGGGAGAAGACAAAGCCGTCGTTCAGTCCGCTCTTCCAGTCCTTGTTGCACAGGAAACAAGGGTCTCCTGAAACACCGTTGGTCTTGACCCAGAAGGCTGCGGAGAAGGACCCGATACCCACTTTTACGTCTTCCAGAGTGATATACCCATCGTCCAGGGCGATTCCCTTTCCATAATAGGCATCGTAATAGTAGAGCTTGCCAAAAGGCGTGCTTTTCACTTTGCCGAAGGCATCGGCCTCCCCGCTGTCCAGGGGCAGATAGGCCATCACTTCATGGTCTTTGAGCAGTTTCTGTACCTCAGTCAGCGGAGGTGTATCCTCCGTCTGGTGCTTCCGATTGGGCGAAACCGGGATTTCCGGCGTCTTATGCCCGCCGCCCGTTACATCCCAGAAAACCCCCGTAGGGACTCGTGAGGTCCATGCTTCCGGCACTTCCAGGCCAAGGGCATAGGCCGCTATGGCGGCGATGTCCCGGTTATCTCCGTCCACAATGGGATGCTCCCAGTCCACCGTTTTTCCGGCCGCACCGAAGAAAATGGTCATTTCGGCCTCACTGTCTCCACCATGCGATCCTTGAGGCGTTCCGCCATGATCGGTCACCACCATAAACAGCGTATCGTCCAGCAGGTTCCGCTGCTCCAAAACCGCGTAGATCTCTCCAATCCAGCCATCTACGGTAGTAACAGCCGCCAGGTGCTGCGCCGATCCGTATCCATGGCCATGTCCCGCCGCATCGCACGAATCGTAATGGACATAGAGCAGTGTGGGAGCGTTCTTTTCCAGATATTCCACCACATGGGCCGTCACGGCAGGGTCGCTGTCGCCATTCCATTTTTCCACGCCGATCCCGTCTTCAATAATGCCGATATTGACGGCCGACCAGTTGCAAATGGATGCCAGGACAGCCTCCGGCTTGGCCTCCCGCACCACCCGGAAGATGGAAGGATAAGGGCTGTCGGTGGGATAAGGCCGACTGGCGGCAATCTGGTTGGTCAGCCGATGGAATTCCGGCAGCACGCCGTGCAACATGGAACCCCAGTTCTGCGCGCTGATGGAGGGCGAAACGGCTCTCCATTCATAAGTAGTTGCTCCATCGGCAAAAATGGCATCCATATTGGGGGTATAGGTATTTTTGAAGAAATCGCCAGCGCCGTCGACACCCAGAATCACCACATGTTTGTAGGCGCCCTTGGAGGGAGGAAGGACAGGCTCCGGCTTGGGCTCCTGCAGGATGCTGATTTCCCGGTTCTGCGATCCAGATTGAATACGATACAGGGCGCTGCGGCTGCTGCCAGTAAGATTGGCCTGCACGGCAAACGTGATGATGTTACCCACCCCTCCCTGTAATCTGGAAGGCGTAATCCAATCGTACGAAGCATCCGGGGAAAGCGTCCAGTCTCCCCCGGAAGTTACCATTGTGAGCCAGGATCCGGCCCGATAATTCAACACCCCGCTTTGCTCTGAGAGCAACAGCTCCGCTTCTTTCTGCGCACAAGCCGCTGTCATTACTGTCAGCGCCAATAGGGCAAATAACCTGCGTACCATGACTCAAAGATACGAAAAATCCCCCTTTTATCAAACAACGGAGCGGCCCGGTGAGGGGCCGCTCCGAAAAGACGGGAGATCCTTCAGGCACAAGTGCCTTCAGGATGACAGGTTTTACTGGGCCTGGTAGCAACCGGCGTTGATCTTGCCGCCAGTAGCACGCGGTTTTCCGTCAAGGTCGGTGGTGTAGGCACCCAGGAGTCCATTCACCACATCGCTGTTCTCACCAGTAGTCAAAGCCTTTCCAGCGGGATGGAAGTCACGATTGGTAGCGTCGACAAACAGAGTGTTGAACTCGCTGTTGGGAACGAACGTACAAGCGGCAATGGCAGCGGCGCGGGCAGCATCACTGCCTGCACGGTGGATAGCTTCGCTCTCGTTCACACCGCCCAGAATGTTGCTCCGGACGATGTAGTTGGCATCCGAGCCGCCGATTTCGTTGAAGTCGGCCACGCGAACCTGCATCTCAAGGTAATAGGCAGGGTTGATCGGCATATCGTAAGCATCTGCAGGGCCTCCATTCTTTCTTGCGACAGCAGGATCGAAGTACCAGTTACCCGCTACGATGTTGTTCACGAACTCGATGTGGGTACCGCTGTTACGGAACATCACGGCGCTCCAAGGAGAAGCAGTGGTAGAGTTACCGTCACGGTAGTTCACGTTTCCTACGAAGGTGGTGTTCACCACATAGGCCTTAACACCGGCCTGGCCGTGCATGGCACCGGTATAACCGAATTCCGCGTAGGAAGCATTGCCGTGGAACAGGCAGTTGAGTACCTTCACGGAAGTACCGGCACCGTTAATGGCAATACCGCCGCCGTGGGCATCGGCCTTGTTGTACTCGATGATGCTGTTGGCAAGGATGAGGTTGTCACCCTTCTGCTCGGTGCAGCAGATACCGCCACCCTGGCCGGAGTTATCGCAGTATGCGACACGGCACCATTCCACCGTGACCGTACCGCTGATGACGATACCGGAAGTTGCGCCGTTGATGAGCTCGAAGCCGTTGATCGTGGTGCTGTTTCCTGCACCTACTCTACCATCCACGCAGGCAATCTTCTTGTTGCCGTCGATAACGCTGCGCTTGGTGAAGTCCTGCTCGTTGAAGTCGTTGATCCAGCTACCGCTCAGCGTCACGTTGTTGCGGAGCTTGATAGGAGCGTCAAACTTGGCACCGGCCTCTACGCGCACTTCGGCAAATTCCTTGGCGCCGTCGATGGCGGCCTGCAGGTCTTCACCGGCATGTACGGTGACGGGCGGAATGATACCGGTGGTATTGCTGCCATAGACGATGTCGCCTTCGGTGGAGGTTACATAACCCCAAACGAAGTAATCCTTACCAATTTCCAAACCCTCGATGGTAATGAGGTTTCCAGCGGTAGAAGGAGTTCCTTTGCCTTCCAGCTTCTTACCTTTGGCACGATCGTTCTCCTTACCATAAATAACGCCCCAGCCGCTGTAGTCATCCACAAAGCTGGAAGAGAAGTTCAGGCGGATGTCGGCCTCACCGTTACCGTTGCGGGCCAGGGCGGTGGATACTGCAGCATCCAGGCTGTGAGCCTTCTGGTTTACAATAGCCTTCTGGTTGGAACCGGCAATGGTATACTCGGCACGACGGATAACGCCGGAAGTATTACGGCGCATGGTAAAGGTAGCCGTATTGCCGGACTGAGATACCTCAATCCAGGGATACAAGGCATCGGGAGTGAGGGCGCCCGGAACAGTCATCGTGGCCGTATGCGGGGTATAATCCTCAATCAGTCGATAGGGATTCTGCTCGATATACCTGTCCACCTTGGTGCAGCCTGCGACAAGGAGGACGATACCTGCGAGTGCAAATAATATCTTTTTCATTATTCCAATCATTTTATAGGATTAACGCCAGGCGGGAACCTGCTGAAGCTTACCGGCGGACTTGTTGATCTGCTCGGAAGGATACGGGAAGGTCATGTACTTGGTGCTCCAGGGAAGTTTGTTGATGTAGTCCTCATAAAGGGCCTCTACCCAAGGAGAGTTGGGATCCATACGGTCATTGTACTTACGGACACGCGGACGGTTGTTCAGTTCCTTTTCGGCCAGGGCCTTGATTTCAGCGGCGCCGGAGAAAGCCCAGCGTTTGCAGTCGTAGGCGTGGTCGTTGGCCATTTCGAAAGCCAGCTCGCAGCGACGCTCGTGATAGAGGTCGGTCCAGGTGGCAGCGCCGGAGAGCGGCTGCAGATGGGAACGCTCGCGGATCTTGTTGATATCGGCGGCGGCGGCAGCACCGTTACCGGCTACGAGGTTGGCCTCGGCACGGAGGAGCATGCAGTCGGCGAAGCGGACGATGGGCCAGTTGATCAGGGTGCAGGGCCAGTCAGGATTGTTCAGAACCCAACCTCTTTCCTGGCAGTCGGCCGGAGCAAAAGGCTGCAGGAACTTGTAAATCTGGAAGCCGGCTTCCACGTTCACGGCCGACCAGAACTTGCGGGTCTCGCCGAAGAACTCGAATTCGTCGCCATATTCCAGGATGGTAGCGGCCAGACGCTCGTTCTTTACGCCACCCACATTATCTTTGGCCATTTCTTCGTAGATGTCCAGGGTGGGTTTGAACTGGCCCCAGCCATTGTACTTACCCCAGCCCTTGTCTTCCAGGGAGATGCCCGGGAATTCGATGGATCCGCCACGGGCGGTACCGCCGCGGGAAGGATAGCCCCAGCAATACTCGGCCGTGAAGAACTTGCTCACATCGGGTTTGAACAGGTCGGTGAACACCGGGTGCAGGGCGCGGCCATAGCTGCTCTCCAGACGGTTCACGCAGGTGATTACGTTAGGCCACTGGCTCTTGTCCCAGGTGGCCCAATAGGCATAAACCTTGGCCATTAGGGCGGCGGCGCTTTCCTTGCAGGCACGGCCCTTGTCGTCGGCAGAATAGTCACTTACGCGGGGAAGGAGGGATTCGGCCTTCTGAAGGTCGGAGACAATATACGCGTAGTTGTCCATGACGGTGGGCAACTGCTCGGGAATCTCGTTGTTGTAACCGCCTTCCACGTCTTCGTAGGCCACGAAGGGCACACCCAGTTCATTGGTTCCGTAACGGTAGGCAATGATGAAATGGTACTGGGCGCGCATGAAGTAGGCTTCACCCAGGCTGCGGGTTTCAATGGCAGTGAGCGTTGTAGTTTCCTGCTTTTTCAGCAGGCTGTTGATGATCCAGTTGCAACGGTTCATACCTTCCCCGTAGCAACCTTTGAAAACGCCATTTACAGGACCCTCGTCACCGGTATACTCGTAAGTGGCCAGGGTGTTGAAGGAACGGGTTTTTCCCCAGACGATGTCACAGGCAACCGCCTGCTCCCAATAGAGTTCGCGGCCCATGAAGCTTTCCTGCGGCAGACGGGAATAGATGCTCTTGACGGCATCAATCGCTTGCTGGTCGTTCTCGAAGAAAGTATCCTCGGTATATGCGCCCTTAGAGGTGTAATTCAGGAACTTGCTGCAGGAAGTGAAGCTGAGAGCGCAAAGGGCTGCAATAGCAATAGCAATATACTTTTTCATATGCACAGTCAGATTAGTAGTTAATCTTCACACCAAGGGTGAAAATACGGGAAACCGGATACTTGATGGTATCGTAGCCACCCACTTCCGGATCCATGCCGGAGTACTTGGTGAAGGTAAGGAGGTTCTCACCGGAGAAGTAAACGCGGCAAGTGCTGGCGCGCTCTGCGAAGTGAGGGAGCTTCTGGATGAGCTTGGTGAGGTCGTAACCGATGGTGAGGTTCTTCAGGCGGAGGTAGCTGCCGTCTTCGATATAGAAATCGGAAGGCTGGGAATAGTTACCGTTGGGGTCGTTGGTGGACAGGCGCGGCAGATAGGTGTGCGGGTTCTCCGGGCTCCAGGAATTGAAGATTTCCTTGGCACGGGAGAAGTTACCTTCCACATCGGAGAGGATACGGGATTTACCCACATAGGCAATCTTGTTGCCGGCTACGCCCTGGAACATGATGTCGGCGTAGAAGCCCTTCCAGTTGAAACCGGCGCTGAAAGCGAAGGTTTGCTTGGGCATGGCGGAGCCCACATACTGACGGTCGTTGGTGTCGATCTTTCCATCCTTGTTGAAGTCCACGAACCTGAGGTCACCAGGCTGGGCATTGGGCTGGATCAGCTTTCCTTCATGCTGGTGGTCATAGACGTCTTCCCAGCTTTGGAAGATACCGTCGGTCTTGATCACGAAGAAAGAGTTCAGAGGCTGGCCGGGTTCGCTCTGATAGAGCCACGGCACGCCGCCCCAGTCACCGCCACCGGTCCACTTGCCGGGGTTGCCTTCGTCGTCCAGCAGACCGGTGGAAACAACCACATTCTTATTATAGGCGAAGTTGCCGCTCACATAGTAGTTGAAATCCTTGCTGATCTTGTCTTTCCAGTTCACCAGGATTTCAATACCGGAGTTGTTGATTTCACCCTGGTTCACTTTCATGGCATTACGGCCGATGGTCACCGGCCAACCCATGGTCTGGTCCTGAATCAGGTTGAAGGTACGTTTGTTATAATAGTCGATGGACATGCTCAGGCGATCCTTGAAGAGGTCGATGTCCAGACCGGCGTCGAACTGCTCGGAAGTTTCCCAGGTGAGCTGATTGTTGATGGAGTTGGCGGCATACCAGAAGGTTCCGAAGACAACGTCCTTATCGATACCATAGTTGGGAGCTTCGTTCCAGTTGGTGCTGCTCAGTGTGTTGGACTTGTAGTTCCAGCCGATGGAACCCAGGTTACCTACACGTCCCCAGGAAGCACGGAGCTTGAGGAGGCTCACATAGTCGTTCTTGGGGAAGAACGGTTCACTGGAAGCCTTCCATGCACCGGTAACGGCAGGGAAGTCTCCGTAGTTGTGTTCGTTGGGAAGACGTCCCGCATAGTCACGGCGCCAGGAGGCAGTGACGAAATAACGGTCATCGTAGCTGTAGGACAGACGGCCCACGAAAGCGATGTTGCGGTCGGGTCCGCTGAAATAGTCGCTGCTGAAGTTGGTGGTTTTCGAGAACTTGAGGAACTGGTAATTCTCACCCTCGTTCTCAAAACCGGAAGCACTGCCGCCGAAGCCCTGGGCTTCTGCATGGTCGATGGTAAATGCACCCAGGGCGCCCACCGTATGCTTTCCGAAAGTACGGTCGTAGGTAAGTGTGCTTTCACTGCGCCACTTGAAGCTGCGGGAAGCACTCAAATTGAGGCTGTTGGCGATATCGGGCTTACCCACCTCACGACGGGCGGGATTGAAACTCTTGGAGTTGACATTATTGATGTCCAGGGAGAAGAGGCTGCTGAACTTGAGTCCCTTGAGCGGCGTAATGTGAATGCCGGTGGTGCTCCAGAAGTCCACGTTGTGGCCCCATTGGGTGCTGGCATAGAGCATACGGAGCGGGTTCACCACGTCACCGTGGATATCGGCAAAGTTGGAGCCGTACTGGGCAATGTAGGCGGGATCTTCCGTAGTGGTACCACCGTAGGAGCCGGCGTAAGGACCTGCAGAGGCATAGGCCTCGGCGGACGGCGGCATCCAGAGGGCGGACAGAAGCACACCCGTATGGGCGGAGCTGTCGTCTACGGAGCGGCCGAAACCGTCGTCATAGGACATGACCTCGGTGAATTTGAGCCACTTGTTCATCTGGTATTCTCCGTTGAAACGGACGGCCAGGTTCTTCTTGTACGTGTTCTTCAGAACACCTTGGTTATCCTGATAGGAGAAGGTGAGACGGCTCTTGAACACATCCGTACCATAGTTGAGGGTCACGGAATGACGCTGGTAAGGAGCGGTGCGGAAGATTTCATCCATCCAGTTGGTGCGCTGTACGCCCACCCAAGGGTTGATGGTGGTATCCCAACCGGTGGGCAGGGAAAGACCGGCGTTCTGGTGGGAGATGGTCTTCATCTTGATCTCTTCCTGGGCCGTGAGGGGTTCGGGGAGATTGGAGGCGGCGCGGACACCGGCTACCACATCATATTCCACGTGAATACCCTTGTTGGCCTTCTTGGTGGTCACCAGGATTACACCGCCGGCACCGGAAGTAGCACCATAGATAGCGGCGGAAGCGGCGTCTTTGAGGACAACGATGCTCTCGATGTCATTCATGGAGAAGGAATTCAAGCCCACACCGGGAACGCCGTCTACGACCCACAGCACGGAGTCGCCGTTACGGGAACCCTGGCCACGGATGAGCAGGCTGGCGCCGGAGTTGGGGTTACCACCGTTGTTGGAAACCACCACACCGGGAATCTGGCCCTGCAGCATATGGGTGACGGAAGTCACGGGACGCTCGACAATCTTCTCGGGGTCACTCACGATACCCACGGAAGCGGACAGGTCCTTCTTCTTGGTCTGGGCACCGTAACCCAGGGCTACGGCTTCCTGAAGGACTTCGGCATCTTCCACAAGGGTGATGTTAATGTTGGCACGTCCGTTCACGGGAATCTGCTGGGTCACATAGCCCAGGCAGGAGACCTCGAGGACTGCGTTGGACGGAACAGTGATGGAATAGTTACCATCCATGTCCGTGACTGCGTTGGCGTTACCGGACAGCACAACAGCACCCACAATGGGTCCCACGGCATCCGACACGGTTCCACGCACTGTCAAGTTCTGGGCTTGCGCCGAGAAGGTTGCCACCAGGCACATGAGTGCAGCGGCAAAACCGAACAGTTTTTTGGAAATCATAATGGTTGGTTAAAAGTTAATGTAATTAGTGTTGGTACAACTATTTATTGTCAAATGGTAAGGCTTGGCTTTGCTTTTAATTAGTTTTATCGATAGGCATGTGGTTTTATCAATTAAGGTCAAAGTTATAAAAAAAAATCAAAAATTGCACACTTGTGAAAGAAATTGCACATAAACAAAAGTCGTTTCGACCCAATCAAGGCGAAACGACTTTCATTTTTGACAATAATTCTTTTATTTTTGATTCATCAGGGAGGTGCGGGTGGCATCGGCATCGTCGCCGGAGGCTTTTCCGCTAAGGCGAAGGGCGACCGGGAACAGTGGGCTGCCATCTTTCATCAGGGCCTCCAGCTGCTTTTTGTTGTGCTCCCCGCCTATCTGGGTGGCGGCAAACACGGCAGCATCTCCAGCCTCGCCGGGCATGAAGCTCTGGTCGATGAGTTTCTGTAAATCCGTCAATTTGTTCCGGCCGATCCAGTACAGGACATCGGCCTTGGCAGCGTCCGTGAGGGTCGGGAACAGTTTCTTGATGGTTTTGACAAGGGCTTTGGGGCCGGCGGTTTCATCGGCATACTCCAAAACGGCGTTGGAATACACCCGGTCGCCGCTCTTAAGCGCTTCCGCAACCAATTCAGGCGCGGCCGAGGGTTGGGCCGATAACAGTTTCCAGGCGTCAAGGCACTTCAGGTGCGTGGCTTTTTCCGTGGGGAAGGCCGTCAGGGGCCGATCCAGGGTATTCTGTCCCCAGACAACAAGGGTCAGGGACAGGGCTGCGAGGAGGGATACTATCTTTTTCATAGGCTCATGTACGATGCCCACGGGGTGCGCATGGGCTGGTTAATGAGGGCATTGGCCGCATCGTCACCAATGAAGCGGCAGGTATTGGGATCAAAGTTCAGGGTACGGTTCAGGCGCAAGGCGGCCGAGCCGATATTCACGATGGTGCAGCTGTGATGGCCGATCCTTTCGTCCAGGGCGAAATGCTGCCGGGTGCGCACGCAATCCAGGAAATCCGTATGGCGGGGAGCCGGAGCGGGAAGTTCGTTCAGCAGGTCCTGAACGTTGGGAATGGTGCATTCGAAGCCCTGATATACTTTACCGTTGGGGCCTTCCATATAAGGCACCTTGCCGGGAGTCTCAAACCCTTCGCCTTCCAGGATGATCCGGCAGCCATCGGCATAAGTATAAGTGATTTTGCGCCAGATGCCCACGGCATCGGCGTCCTGCACAGGAGCGTCCACCTCCACCTTCACGGGGTAGGTGTCGTCCTTACCTAAAATATATTGGACGGGATCAATGTAGTGCTGGCCCATGTCGCCCAGGCCACCGCTTTCGTAATCCCAGTAACCGCGGAAGGTCTGGTGTACCCGGTGCGGATGATACGGCTTATAAGGAGCCGGACCCAGCCACATGTCGTAGTCCAGTTCTTCGGGGATGGGCTGCTGTACCAGCCCGGTCTTGCCGGTCCAGTAAAATTTCCACGCAAAGCCCGTGGAGGCCGATATGCGCACGGTGAGGGGCCAGCCCAAAACACCGCTGTCTACCAGTTTCTTCAGGGGTTCCACCGTAGTGCCCAGTCCGTAGAAGGTATCCGTAAAGCGGAACCAGGTATCCAGACGGAAGATACGGCCATAATCGTGAACGGCCTTCACCACTTTCTCCCCTTCGCCGATGGTACGGGTCATGGGTTTCTCGCAGAAGATGTCCTTCCCGGCCTTGGCGGCCTCTACGGCCATGATGCCGTGCCAGTGGGACGGCGTGGCGATGTGCACGATGTCCACGTTAGGGTCGTGCACCAGGTCCCGCCAGTCCTTATAGGGCTGCAACTGCGTGTTGAAACGCTCCACACCAGCATCCAGCGCCTTCCGGAGATGGTACTTGTCCACGTCGCAGACCGCCACAAGGCGGCAACGTTCGTCCGAGGCGAAATGCAGGCTGCTCATGCCGATGCCTCCGGTGCCGATGATTCCCCTTGTCAACTGGTCACTGGGCGCCGTGTAACGGGTGTTACCGCCCAGTTTTCCCAGCACTTCCCGGGGCAAGATGGTGAAAAGGCCCACTCCCAGGCCGGCCTTTTTCAAGAATTCCCTTCTGTTTTGTGCCATAGTTCTATGTGATTAGATAGTGTAAAGATACGGATTCTGGGGAAAACAGCATAATTTTTGTACCTTTGTTTCGCCGAAAAATAGAGAAGATCATGAAAAGACTGATAGTATGCCTGGCAAGCCTGGCACTGCTGGTCCCCCTCTGGGGCCAGGGCCGGGTGAGCACCCGCAAATACATCGTGAGCGATTTCACCGACAAGATCACCCAGGTGGTCCTCACCGGGAACGACGTAATGGACAGCGCTTTGCGGACAGAAATCTCCAACAACTGGACTGCATCGGCCTTCGAGTTCTGCACCCTGGAAAAGTTCGAGCAGTTGAAGTCCAATAACCAGTACTACTTCCTTCTTCCGGCCGAAAGCCGCTTCAAGGGGGAGGAGAATCCCGGCATCCTGTTCTTGTCGCTGATCAAAGGCGGTCCGGATGCGGCGAAAGGAATCGACGAGATGACCGATATCATTTCCCTGCCCCTGTGCGCCGCCATGGGTGGCAGCGGACGGGAACTGATCTATCTGGGTGCCGTGGTGAAAGCCATCCAGGAGTTCACCCTGGCGGCCATGGAAAGTGAAAAAGTGGCCTATTCCAAAACGCTCTGGTTCAACGAGAACTACAGTAAATTCGGCAAAATGAAGCAAGTATACCTGGCCCGGGAAGATCTGGCGGAATCTGTGACGGACAAAGATCTGGAACGCTACCTGGACTCCGATATTTTCCTGGTGGACGAGTCCAAAGTGGACGAAGTGTTCCTCCGCGGAGACTACAACACGCTGGTGAGCTATACCGTGGCGCCCGTCCTTCCCGAAGAAGGCTCCTCGTACTGCTACAAGCTGCTTTTTGAGGCCGATACCCACACGCTCTATTACATCCACCGGCATAAAATCACCAAAAAATACGGCGAGGGATTCCTTGTAGAAGACCTCAAACGCCTGGCCCGGAAACGATGAAAAGCGGCCTCTCTGCATCCGGCGTGCGCTACGCCGTCCGGCAAAGCGGGCGCGCCGTGGCGTATTGCGCCCTCACCATCGGCTGCGGAACCCGGGACGAATCCGGCTATCCGGCCGGTATCGCCCATTTTGTGGAGCATACCCTGTTCCGCGGGACCACCCGCAAGAGTGCTGCCGTCATTGGCGGCTACCTGGACCGTCTGGGCGGCGAATTGAATGCCTACACCACCAAGGAAGAGATTGTCCTGCACGCCACGGTGTTGAAGGAAGACCTGGGTAAAGCCGCCAGGCTGCTCTTCGAACTGGCCCTGGAAGCCACCTTCCCCGACAAGGAAATCGAGACCGAACGCGGTGTGGTCCTGGACGAAATCATCTCCTACAAAGACAATCCGGCCGAAGACGTCTACGACCGCTTCGAAGCCCTGCTGTTCCAGGGTACGCCCCTGGAAACGCCCATTCTGGGCACCGCCGCCTCCGTGAAAAAAATCACGCCGGAAATGCTCCGCCGTTTCGTGACCGAACGCTTCACCCCAGATCGCATGGTTTTCACCGTTGTGGCCGATATCCCCGAAAAACAACTGGAAAAACGCGTTCTTAAACTCCTCGACCATGTCTTTCCACAAAGTAATCGATAAGCGGCACCACGAGGTAAACGCCGTGCTGGGCTGCAAGGCTCCTTCGCTTTATGAGATGCCGGACAGACTGGTATGCGCCATGCTGGCCAATATCCTGGGCGGGCCGGCCTCCAATTCCCTGTTAAATAAAGAGCTGCGGGAAAAACGCGGTTGGGTATACGGCATTGAATCCTCTTACACGCAGTATGCCGATACAGGTATCCTGGCCATCACCTTCGGCTGCGATCGGCCCAACCTGGACGCCTGCCAAGAGGCTATCGAAAAAATTCTCAAGCGTTTGCAGGAGGTTCCCTTTACGGATCGGCAGCTGCGTTCTTACCGGAAACAGCTACTGGGACAGCTGGCTGTCGGCTCCGAATCCGGCGAAGCCCAGTGCCTGTCCATGGGGAAAAGCATGCTGGCCTGGGGAAGCATCATGAGCCCGCAGGAGACCCGCAGCGCCCTGGAAGCCATCACCCCGGCCGATATCCAGGCTATGGCCCGCCGCCTTTTCGCACCGGGCAATCTCTCTTCCCTTGTTTACTTATAGGAGATTTTAATTCGCGACCTCGCAGAGGAATTTTATTCGGACCAGACGGATTTCTTCGTCTTCGTAGTCGTCGCCAAGGGCTTTGCGGGCATCGGCCAGGGAATCTGATTCGGCCTCTTCCTTGAACCAGTGGTAGAGCTCCTCCACCACCTCCGGATCCAGCTGTTCGTTGATGTAATAGTTCAGGTTCACGCGGGTGCCGGTGGCCACGATGGCCTCGATCTCCGTGAGCAGCGTATCCATGTCCAGACCTTTGGAAGCTGCGATGGCCTCCAAATCCAGTTTGCGGTCTATGGACTGGATGATATACACCTTGTTGCCGGAACGGGAGGCCACGGATTTCACCACGAAGTCGTCGGGGCGTTCAATCTCGTTTTCCTCCACGTACTTGGCAATGAGATCCACGAAAGGCTTGCCGAACTTGTTGGCTTTGCCTTCTCCCACTCCCTGGCATTTCTCCGACAACTCCTTGATGGTGAGCGGATAACAGATGGTCATATCTTCCAGGGACGGATCCGAGAAAATGATCCAGGGTTGGAGCTGGAGCTTGCGGGCCATATCCTTGCGGAGGTCCTTGAGCATGGCCAGGAGCGTGGGGTCTCCCCCACCGCCGCCACGAACGCCGGCACCGATGTCTTCGTCTTCATCGTCCACTCCTTCGGAGAAGGTGCGGTCTTCCACCAGCATTACCTCGTGCGGATGTTCCAGGAAATTCCGGCCTTCCTCCGTAGCGAAGATAAGTCCGTAATTGTCAATGTCTTTATCCAGGTAATGCAGGATGAGTCCCTGGTGGATGACGGTGACCCAGAAACGTTGGTCATGATCTTTTCCGGCACCGTACAGGGGCAGTTTATCGTGGTGATAGGACTTGATGAGCGCGTTGGGCACACCCGCCAGAATGCCCGCCAGGTGTTCCAGCTTGAAGCGCTCCGGCAGGGACTCGATGAGTTCCAGGACCAGGCAGAGTTCCTCCCGCCCGTCGAAGCGGGCCTTGGGATGCAGGCAGTTGTCGCAGGCGCCGCAGCCATCGGCCTTATAATCCTCGCCGAAGTAATTGAGCAGCAGTATTCTGCGGCATTGGCTGGATTCGGCGTAAGCCACTGTTTCCTTCAGAAGTTGCTTGCCGATTTCCTGCTCTGCCACCGGCTTTCCCTGCATGAATTTCTCCAGCTTCTGGATATCCTTATAGCTATAATAGGTAATGCACTGGCCTTCCTGTCCGTCACGGCCGGCGCGGCCGGTTTCCTGGTAATATCCCTCGATGCTCTTGGGGATGTCGTAATGGATCACGAAGCGGACGTCCGGTTTGTCGATGCCCATGCCGAAGGCGATGGTGGCAACAATTACGTCCACTTCCTCCATCAGGAACTTGTCCTGATTCTCCGCCCTGGTTTTGGCATCCAGGCCGGCGTGATACGGGAGGGCTTTGATGCCATTGATGCACAGCGTCTGGGCCATTTCCTCCACCTTTTTGCGGCTTAGGCAATAGATGATGCCGGACTTGCCGGGATTCTGGCGGATAAAGCGGATGATATCTTTTTCAGGGTCTACCTTGTCCCGCACTTCGTAGTACAGATTGGGCCGATTGAAGGACGACTTGAACACCTTGGCGTCCTGGATGCGGAGGTTCTTGAGGATGTCGCTCTGTACCTTGGGCGTGGCCGTGGCGGTGAGGGCAATCACCGGCGCCGGCTGGATTTGGTCAATGATGGTGCGGATTTTCCGGTATTCCGGACGGAAATCGTGGCCCCACTCGGAGATACAGTGGGCCTCGTCCACGGCGTAGAAGGAGATTTTGATTTCCTTCAGGAGCGCCACGTTCTCCTCTTTGGTAAGGGATTCCGGCGCTACATACAGCAGTTTGGTAATGCCTTTGAGAAGATCGGCCCTTACTTCGGCCAATTGGATTTTGTTGAGTGAGGAATTAAGGAAATGGGCGATACCGCCGTCGCCGGCCTCGAAGCCGCGGATTACGTCCACCTGGTTCTTCATGAGGGCGATGAGCGGGGAAATCACGATGGCCGTTCCGTCCATCACCAGGGCAGGCAACTGGTAGCACAGCGACTTGCCGCCGCCGGTGGGCATAAGCACAAACGCGTTATTTCCTTCTACCAGATGCTGGATGATCTGTTCCTGATCACCTTTGAACGCATCGTAGCCGAAGAAAGTCTTTAGCTTGGACTGGAGGATGGCGGGCTGGATGGCCATGGTGGTTTTCGTTCAGTGTTTAGGCCAATATAGTCATTAATAATGACTTCTGCAAATAAAAATGACACTGAACCATAAAAAAATACCACTCGTCCTGAAAAAATGTGTAATTCGGATTAAATTTATTATCTTTGCAAGATTGAACGTTTAGACGTTCTCAAAGAGAACAAACGCTAAAAAACAAAGAATATGAAAATCGCAAAACTGTTTGCTATTGCTTCCGCCGCCGTGCTGGTGGTTGCATGCGGCTCTCCCAAAGTGGAGGGTTCCAAAGAAGTCCGTGACCTGCTTCCCTCCAAGGGTCAGGTAGACACCACTTCTTATCTGCTGGGTGTCAACTTCGGTCTGGTCATCACCCAGAACAACTTCGGCGACCTCAACCTCGCCCAGCTGGAAAAAGGTCTCAAGGACGCTCTGAATGCCAAGGAAGGCCAGCCCATGGACTCCGCTTTCGTAAAGCAGTTCAAGATCGATCCCACCGAAATGAACGGCATCATCAACAGCTACCTCCAGAAGCGCACCGCTTACGAAGGCGCCCTGAACAAGGAAAAGGGTGACAAGTTCCGTCGCGAATTCTACGCCAAGAACAGCGCCGACTCCACCGCCTCCGGTATCGTGTACCTGATCCAGGATTCCGGCTCCGAGAAGCGCGCCATGAGCGACCGTGACACCGTGAAGGTGAACTATCGCGGCACCCTCATCGATGGCACCGAGTTCGACAAGAACGACGGCATCGAGTTCCCGCTGAACCGCGTGATCCCCGGTTGGACCGAAGGCATGAAGCTCGTGGGCGAAGGCGGTAAGATCACCCTGGTGATCCCGGCCGAAAAAGCTTATGGCGAGCGCGGTCCCCGCAACATCGGCACCAACGCCACCCTTATCTTCGACGTGGACCTGCTGGAAGTGAAGCCTTACGTGGAGAAGGAAGCTCCCATCCCTGCCGCCCCCATCAGGAAGAAGTAAGTCATGGCACTGGAACTGGAAGGCACCCTGCGGCAGAAACTGGGCGTACAGTCCGGCACCAGCGCCCGCGGCCCCTGGGCCAAGCAGGAATTCATCCTGGAATTCCCGGACGGAAATTTCACCGCCCAGGCCTGCTTCACCGCCTGGGGACAGGACAAGGTGGCCGAACTGGACAAGTATCAGGTAGGAGACCGCATCAAAGTCTCCTTCAACCTCAAGAGCCGCGAATACAACGGCCGCTGGTACAACGATCTCCAGATCTGGCGCCTCGCCCCCGCCGGGCAGGCGCAAGCGGCCCAGGCTGCAGTGCCGGAATATGGAGCTCCGGCCCCAACCCTGGACGATATGCCAGAGGACAGTGAAGAAGATCTTCCGTTCTAAGATTGCAAAAAAACCTTCGGTGAATGCCGAAGGTTTTTTGTATATTTGTAGGCTATGATTAATATCGGATATAACAACCGTTGGGTACGTCTGATCAAGGACGTACTGTTTGTGGCCGTGGCTTTGTTCATCATGGTGCGCGGACGCATTTTGGGCTTTGTACTGGGCCTGCTCTTCGCCTATTGGTATGGCCGCGATGCTGTCTTCCAGGCCAAGGCCATTTGGCAGGAAAAGACCTATAAGGCCCCGGATCGGCCGGCCGATAATCCCTCCCCTCAGGCTCCCGCCGAAGATGGGAAGATCACCGTCACCAACCTGTCCGACGCCAAGGAAGTGGATTTTGAAAAGGAGTAGGCTTTGATACCTAAGGAAACAGTAGACCTGATTCTGGACACCGCCCGCATCGAAGAAGTGATCGGCGATTTCGTGACGCTCAAGCGCCGCGGGTCCAGCTATGTGGCCTGCTGTCCCTTCCACAATGAAAAAACGCCCTCCTTCCATGTGACGCCTTCCAAAGGCATCTACAAGTGTTTCGGCTGCGGAAAAGCAGGCAGTGCCGTAGGTTTTGTGATGGAGTATGAGCACATGACCTACCCGGAAGCCCTGCGTTATCTGGCCCGCAAATATAATATTGAAGTAAAGGAAGCCGAAGAGACCGCCGAACAAATCGCCGCCCGCCAGCACAGCGAAAGCCTCATGGCCGTGAGCGAATTCGCCGGCAAGTTCTTCCAGGAGCAGTTGCAAACGGAGGAAGGCCACGCTATCGGCTATCAGTATTTCCGTTCCCGCGGCCTGCTCCCGGAAACTATCCAGAAGTATGGACTGGGCTGGGCGCCCAAGTCCAAATCGGCCTTTACCCAGGCGGCCAAAGCTGCCGGCTACAAAGACGAATTCCTTCTGGAAACCGGCCTCTGCGCCCAATGGGAAAGCGACGGCAGCCTGCACGACCGTTTTTACGAACGGGTGATTTTCCCCGTCCATTCCGTAAGCGGGCGCGTGATTGCTTTCGGCGGCCGTACGCTCTTAAAGGAGAAGAGCGACAAGATAGCCAAATATGTAAATTCCAAAGAGAGCGAGATTTACGTAAAATCGCGCTCCCTGTACGGCATTTACTTCGCCAAAAGCGAAATCTCCAAGCAGGACAAATGCTACCTCATGGAAGGCTACCTGGATGTGCTGTCCATGCACCAGGCGGGCATCCTGAACTGCGTTGCCTCCAGCGGCACTTCCCTCACGGAGGAGCAGATCCGCATCATCAAGCGCTTCACGGAGAACATTACCATCGTGTACGACGGCGACAACGCCGGCCTGCACGCCGCCATCCGGGCCATCGGCATGATCCTTAAAGAGGGCATGAATCCGCGCGTGGTGTTCCTGCCGGACGGCGACGACCCCGATTCCTATGCCCGCAAACACACGCTGGAGGAAATCCGAGCGTTCTTCGAGAAACACGAGCAAGACGGCATCGCCTTCAAGACGGACCTCCTGCTCTCGGAAGCCGGCGGCGACCCTTTGAAAAAGGCCAACCTCATCAACGAGATAGCCGACACAGTGGCCGATATCCCGGATGCCATCAAGCGTCAGGTATATGTGGACACCGTAGCCCGGCAGTTCGGCATAGAGGCCGATATCATCCAGGAGCGCGTCCGCAAAACCCGTGAGGCTAACCGCCACTCGGAATCTACGCGACGTGCCCAAGCAGAAAGGGAAGAATCCTTCCCCTCCGCAGAGAATAAGGCCGATGCTCCGGGGAAGGACTCTTCCCTTCCGGCCTCCATACATGTTGCCACAAGCGAGGACCGGATTCTGGAGCCCTCGGAGCGGGAGTTGCTGGGATTCATCCTGCGGCATGGGTGCAGCCCGCTGCAGTTCGAGACAGACTCGGAGTTCTATGACCCGGAAGGCAACCAGACGGTGGCGGAGTTCATCGACGCCGCTTTATCGGCCGATAATATCCGCTTCTGCAACCCGGCCTACGACGCAACGTACCAGGCCTATTTCGCGCTGTACGACGAAGGCATGGAGCAGGAGGAAATCCTCCGCAACCTGCTGAACGGGGAAAACCGCACTGTGGCGGAGGTGGTGGCCAGTTTGAGCACCGATAAGTACGAACTCACCGTCCACAACTTCTCCGACGCCCTCACCACCACGGATTCCTGGCTGGTGAACTTCGTTCCCCGCGCCATCCTGGTATACCACGATAAAAGGATATCGGCCCGGCAGGATGCCATCAACCGCGAACTCAAGGCCGGCACCACGCCGGAAAAGACGCTGGAGCTGATGAACACCCTCACCCGCCTGATTGAAATGAAGAAAACCATCAATATCAAACTTGGAAGACTAAAGAAATGAGCCACAAGAGAACCCTGGTGACCTGTGCACTCCCCTATGCCA
>JBGVCF010000021.1:0-81735 GCA_045226315.1 Candidatus Cryptobacteroides sp. | reverse complement strand
GGACATTGCCATTGCCAAGAAATACTTCCTGCCGGAAGTGGTGGCACACGCCGTCCTCACCGATGACGAAATGGCCAGCGGCGTGGCTCTGATCGACGTGGGCGCCGGGGTTACTTCCGTATCCATCTACCACGGAGGCATCATGCGCTACTATGCTTCCATCCCCTTCGGCGGGAAGGTGATCACCAACGACATCCGCACCGAATGTTCCATCTCGGAGGATCTGGCCGAAAAGATCAAGAAGCGCTTCGGCGCCTGCATGCCCGGCAAGCTGGCCTCCCTGAGCGAAAAAGTGCTGCAAATCCGCCTGGAACCTCCGTTCAAGGAGGTTCCGGTACGCTATATTTCGGAAATCATCGACTGCCGCTGTCGCGAAATCATCGAGGCCCTGCTCTACTACATCCAGGAAAGCGGCCTGCAGAATTCCCTGCGCAGCGGTCTGGTGGTCACCGGCGGCGGAGCCGAACTGGCCAACTTCATCCCGCTGGTGAAGGACATGTCCGGTTATGAGGTCCGTAAGGGCTATCCCCGCTATATGTTCTCCGCTTCCGTGGGCAGCGGCGTGTATTCCACATCGGCCACATCGGCCATCGGTATGGTGCTGGCGGCCAAGGAAGACCACCTGCCCGACTGTGTAACCCGTCCGGAACTGCCCGAGGTACCGGTAGAGGAAGAGATGGTGGAAGTGGAAGTGACCGACGAGACCCCTACCGTACCCGACAACATGCTCTTCGCCCCTGAGGAGTTCGGCGAGGCCATCCCTATCGAGGAGAAACCCAAGCCGGCGCCCAAGACCAAGAAGGTGAAGGTGGCCAAGAAGGAAGGTACCGGCATCCTGTCCATCTTCTGGAGCAAGGTGGAAAAAACAGCCCTGAAAGTTTATGACAAAGCCAATGAGGAGGAATAAGCCATGAAATACGATCTCGACACCAACATTATTCCCAACGACTGGACGCAGGAAAACGCCATTATCAAGGTAGTGGGCGTGGGTGGCGGCGGCTGCAATGCCGTGAACTACATGTATCGGCAGAACATCCAGGGCTGCAGTTTCATCGTGTGCAACACCGATGCACAGGCCCTGCAGACCAGTGAAGTGCCCGTCAAGATCCAGCTGGGTCAGAACGGTCTGGGCGCCGGCACCGATCCCACCGCAGGCCGCAACGCCGCCCTGGAAGCCCAGGACGAGATTGCCCGCAAAGTGCTGGATTGCGGCACGCAGATGTTGTTCATCACCGCCGGTATGGGTGGCGGCACCGGCACCGGTGCTTCTCCGGTGATTGCCAAGATGGCCAAAGACCGCGGCATCCTCACCGTGGCTGTAGTCACCATCCCCTTCAAGAACGAAGGTAACGAATCCCAGTCCAAGGCCGTGGACGGCATCCACGAACTGGAGAAGAACGTGGATTCGCTCCTCATTATCAACAACGAGAAACTGTACCAGTTCTTCGGCGACACCCTCATCCAGGAAGCCTTCCCCAAGGCCGATGAGGTGCTGGCCACCGCCGTGCGGGGCATCATCGAAGTGATCAGCTGCTCCGGTTACATCAATGTGGACTTCCAGGATGTGTGCAAGATGATGCGCAATTCCGGCATGGCCCTGATGGGCAGCGGCGAAGGCACCGGTCCCGACCGTCTGAACCAGGCCGTGAAGGGCGCTTTCGAGAGCCCGCTTCTGAACGACTTCGACCTGAAGACCGCCAAGAACGTCCTCATCAACATCACCACCGGCAACAACGAACAGGGTGCCAAGATGAGCGACCTGGAGAAGATCGACGACATGATTTCGGCCTATACCGGCGATGCCAACCACTTCAAGAAGGGTATCATCTGGGACAACGACCCTGCCTTCGGCGACAAAGTGCGCATCACGGCCATCGTCACGGGCTTCACTATGGACCTGGGCGGACTGGGCTTGAACAAAGACCTGGGGAACCTGGTCATCATTGATGAAAGCTTCGAGTGGAATACGCCCAACCATAGCCAGGAGGTCTCCCTCCCCGGTGGGGCCGATACCATCAAGATCGGCTACAACAACTCCGACAACGCCAAGTACTTCAACTTCGCCACGGAGAAAAAGCCGGTGCTGTGTATCGCTCCCGGTGAGAAGAAGGCCGATCTGGAAAACATCCCCGCCATCCGCCGCAAACACTAACAGCATCCAATGCGGCGCAAATAGCTGATCCCCAGCGCATTACAAAAATCAATCGTTCGTTTTTTGAACGATTGATTTTTGTAAATTGCTATGTACCAGGGAGTTGCATCGCATAGAGGCGGGCGGTTTGGACGGCGGGGGCTACATCGTGTACCCGCAGCCAGGTGGCACCGCGTTCCAGCGCGGCGAAATGGACCACCTGGGTGGCCGATAATGCTTCTTCAGGTGAAATTCCCAACAGCTTGTAAATCAAGCTTTTGCGGGATACGCCTACCAGGATGGGCCGATTCAGTTCCTGTAGTTCGGCCATGCGGTTCAGCAACTCATAATTCTGCTCCAGGGTTTTGGCAAAGCCGAAGCCCGGGTCCAACAGCCAGTCCGTAATTCCGACATCCTCCGCCTTCCGGGCAAACTCCCGGAAATAGTCTTTCACATCCGCAACAAGATCCGTGTATTGGGTAAACGCCTGCATGGTCTGGGGTGTACCGCGCATGTGCATGGCCACATAAGGAAGCCCCAAACGTCCCACCGTTGTAAGCATCTCCGGATCCATAGACCCCGCACTGATGTCGTTCACCATAAACGGGCCGATCACCTCATAAGCCCGCCGTACAATCTCCGCCCTGTAAGTATCGATGGAGATAACCGGAGGGTGCTCCCCTGGGACTTGTCCACCCTCGGACAAGGGCAGGGGGAGGGGCCCGTTGGATACAAGTTCCCGAAGGGGACGCCGGAGACAATGGGAGGGGCCGGAGTGAGCGGAGCGAACGGAGTTCCCAGGGGAGCACCCTCCGGTTAACTCCAGCAGTGCGGGTTCCAGGCGGGACCACTCTTCTTCCAGAGTGGGTTGGGCGGAACCGGGGCGGGTGGAACAGGCGCCTAGATCGACGGTGTCGGCGCCATCGGCCAGCATTTGCCGAACGCGGGCGGCTACATCGGCCACACTTACGCGCGAAGCTGCGTAAAACGAATCTTCCGTAAGGTTCACGATGCCCATGATATGTACATGTCCGACCATGGTGCAAAGGTAGGAAAAAAACACTATCTTTGTACCTCAATTGAAGATATCATGGAAAGAAGAACTCGTGTAAGGTTTGCTCCGTCACCCACCGGTCCGCTTCATATGGGCGGTGTTCGTACGGCTTTGTATAATTATCTGTATGCCAAGCAGAAAGGCGGAGATTTCATTATCCGCATCGAAGATACGGACTCTCATCGTTTTGTGCCCGGCGCCGAACAATACATCATCGAAGCCCTGAACTGGTGCGGCATCATCCCGGACGAGGGTGTGGACAAAGACGGAAAAGTGGTGGAAACCGCTTCCGAAAAGCATCCGCACGCCCCTTATCGGCAAAGCCAGCGCCGGCCCATCTATCGGCAATACGCTGAACAGCTGGTCCAGAACGGCTGGGCCTATTATGCCTTTGACAGCGCTGAGGAGCTGAATGCCCGTCGCGCCGCCGCCGAAGCTGCGAAAGACACTTTCATGTACAATGCCGCTACCCGTGGCAGCCTGCGCAACTCCCTCACTTTATCGGCCGATGAAGTAAAACACCTGCTGGAAACCACCACCGACTGGACCATCCGCTTCAAGATGCCCGTGAACCGCATCGTGAAGATGGAAGACCTGATTCGCGGGCACGTGGAAGTGAACACCGACACCCTGGACGACAAAGTGCTCTGGAAGCGGGCCGATGAACTACCCACCTACCACCTGGCCAATATCGTGGACGACCACCTGATGGAAATCACCGAGGTAATCCGTGGCGAGGAATGGCTCCCTTCCCTGCCCCTGCATTATCTTCTGTATGAAGCATTTGGCTGGACGGATACCATGCCGCGTTTCGCCCACTTGTCCCTGCTGCTGAAGCCCGTGGGCAACGGAAAGCTCTCCAAGCGCGACGGCGACAAAATGGGCTTCCCCGTATTCCCGCTGCGCTGGCAGAATCCGGAAACCGGTGAGACTTCCCGTGGTTACCGCGAAGACGGCTATTTCCCCGAGGCCTTTGTGAACATGCTGGCCATGCTGGGCTGGAACCCCGGCGACGACCGCGAAATGTTTACCCTGGACGAACTGATTCAGGCATTCTCCCTGGACAAGGTGCAAAAGGCAGGCGCCAAGTTCAATCCGGACAAAGCCAAGTGGTACAATAAAGAATACCTGCGCATGAAGAGCAAGCAGGAACTGGCCCAACTCTTCATCCCTATCCTGGAGGAAAAAGGCTTGAATGTAGTGGATTGCCCCTGCAATGCCCTCACCGCTGGTGCCAGCTTCGAAGGCCTGGGGGCCGATTTCAAGAACGGCATCTACACCCGCGAATACGTGGAAGAAGTAGTGGAACTGATCAAGGAGCGCGCTACTTTCGTGGCCGATTTCTGGGACATCGCCTTCCATCTTTTCCAGGCTCCGGAAACCTATGTCCAGAAAGATGTGGACAAGTTCTGGAAGGAGGACCATTACGAATACTGCTTCGAGGTTTGCCAGTACATCACGGGCGTGAACTTCGGCTTCGACGACCTTGACCCGTACTACGGCCCCATGACTGCAGAGGCCCTGGAGCCCGTTATCGTGGATTATATCAAGAAGAACGAATATCCCATGGGCAAGGTGATGAACAGCCTGCGGCTGGCCCTCACCGGCTCTGCCAGCGGCCTGGGTATCGCCGCCATCCTCTCCTTTATCGGCCGGAAAGAATTTGCCCGCCGCATGACCGCCGTCGCCGAACGCCTCGGCCGCCTGTAACCATGCGGTAGAACCGCCTGACACACAGTCACTTACAAAAATCAATCGTTCAAAAAATGAACGATTGATTTTTGTAATACGCTGATAACCAGCTATTTGTGCCGCATTATTCTACGATATAGACATCGTCGCCGGGAGAGGCGAAGTGGTAGGTGCTGCGGGCGAAGGATTCCAGGGAATCGCGGTTGTTGCGTAAGTCGTTGATCTCCTGGTCCATGCGGTCTATCTCGCTTTGCAGGCGGGCCATTTCCTTCTCCTGGTTCTTTACCTCCACCGTGGCCCGGATCCAGTTGAGCACACTGTTATGGGCAAAGAATAGCAGCCACAAAGCCACTACAGTGGTAACCACAATCACAAAAGGAATGAGGTAATTGTGGTCACTGCGCCTGAGCCAGGCCCAACGGTCTTTACCGGACGTTTCCATACTACTCAATAGACAATTCTACGGAATCGATATTACCACGCTCCTGTTCCAGGGGGATGCGACGGAACACCAGCAGGCAGGAAACCAGCAGCGCCACACCCAGTACATACACCATATAATAGGTTTGCAGAGGCATCATGTCCATCCAGAAATCCGCTTCCTGAAGGGCAGGAATCTGCGACAGCACCACCGCCGAGGCGTTGTTCACGAAATGGATGAGCATGGTGAGCCACAAGGAACCGGTCTTGTAGTACACATAACCCATGACCACGCCGATGATAAAGGCATTGAGCGCCTGCCAGGGATTCAAGTGGATAACAGCAAAGAAGAGGGCCGATACCACGATAGCCCAAGTGGGCTTCATCTTGGTGAGCAGGCCGCGGAGCACCATACCCCGGCACAGCCATTCCTCGAAGATGGGGGCGAAGATGGCTGTGAGCAGGAAGGAGCTCCACAGGGGACCGCCAGTCATCTGTTTCAGGAGCTCAGTGATCATGTCGTAGAAAGACTTCATGCCCGGCGTGGCCGTAGTGAGCTTGAAATTCCAGTAATTGGGAAGGTCGGCCGACATCATGGTGCCCACGGTGAGCGCCACGGTAATAAGGGCGATCTGCCAGCCCTTGAATGGACCGAAGTTACTGCTGTTGAGCTTGTATCCTGTCTCGAACAGGCTGTTGCGCTGACTCTTCTGGGCCGCATAGACCATAGCGGGCATAAAGGAGAGCGGATACACTACCAACATGCCGTAATCCTGAATGATCTGCTGCGGCAGGAAGGCTCCCAGCATCAATAGTACCAGGCCACCTAACAGGTTACCCAGCAGGAACCAGCCCAGGAGCACGAACATACCCCTTACGCCAGGAACATACCAGGAATGATTGGCATAGAGGTCGTAGTTGTTCTTCACCTTCCGGCCTTTTGTGAATACAGGAACCATATCAATACAGGGGGCTGGGATAAATACCTTTCTCTACCAGTTCCGCGAACTTGGCCACCACACCGGGACGATCTTCCTTGTAGGTGACGCCAAACCAGTGGGACGGGGTGGACAGGACCTCGCAGACACCTTCGCCTCCCTTCACAATCACGTCCACGGCAAAGGGAATGTAATACTCCTTCTTGGGCTCCTGGATGTTCTGGGCCAGAAACGATTCGAAAATGCGGGCACTCTTGGCGAAGTAATCCGGAGTGAATCCCCACATGTTCATGGAGCACAGGGCCTTGGGGGCCAGCTCTACATGGTTTTCACCGTTGACGGAGTTGTCGCCGTATACTTTTCCATCGGCCTCCTTGGCAATGTTCAGATGCTCGGCGATGTTGGTGAGGATACCGGAAGCATCATACGAGCAGATGCCGCGGGACACGCTGCCGTTCTCCGAGAGGGTATTCTCCAGCTGGAAACCCACGATGCAGAACTGTCCTTGCGTGTTCGCATGTGCACGGCACCAGTCGCCCAGGATCTTGAAGGACTCTTTTCCATAGAAATCGTCCCCGTTGATCACGGCGAAGGGTTCGTTGATCACATCGGCCGCCATGAGGACGGCGTGGGCGGTACCCCAGGGCTTTACCCGTTCTGCCGGCACCTGGAACGGGGCGGGAATCTTGTCCAGTTCCTGCGTGACGAAAACGAACTTCAGGGGCTCTCCGTCCACGGTTTTCACGCCGGCGTATTTCTGCTTCACGGCCTCTTCCATCTGGGCCTTGAAGGACTCACGCACTATATAGACCACCTTGCCGAAACCGGCTTCCACTGCATCGTGGATGCTATAGTCGATGATGGTTTCACCGTGTGGACCCAGGCCGTCCATTTGCTTAAGACCGCCATATCGGCTGCCCATGCCGGCTGCCAGAACAAGTAATGTAGGTTTCATGTATGATTATGTTTAAGATTTATCCCTATCAGGATTACAAAAATACAAAAAATCAAAGGATTTTTTAGTAATTTTGAGAAAACTATCCGCTATGAAAAGATTTCTGCCTTTATTCCTGCTCATCGCCTGCGTAGCCTGCTCGCAGCAGAATACTCCTTCCCCTAAAGCAAAGCACGTGGTACTCATCGGTATCGACGGCTGGGCCGCCGAAGCAGTACGCCAGGCGCCGGCAGAAGACCTGCCCAACATCCACGCCCTTATGGAGCACGGCAGCTGGACACTTTCCAAGCGTTCCGTGATGCCGTCGGCATCGGCCATCAACTGGGCTTCCATGGTGAACGGCCTGCCCACCGAAATGCACGGATTCGACAAGTGGAACTCCACGCACGGCACCATCCCCTCTACAGCCGATAACGGCCACGGTATCCCGCCCACCATCTTCACCATCCTGAGGGAACAGCGTCCCAACGCCGTTTCCGGCTGCCTGCACGACTGGGACTGCATCGGCGCCATCACCGACACCCTGGCCATGAACTGGCACCGCTTCCTGAAAACCTACACCTCCACCGACGACGTGATTGTGCCCGTGGAAGACTACGCCCGTATTGCCACCGACTACATCAAGGAAAACAAACCCGATCTCTTCTTCCTGTACTTCGGCACCCTGGATGAGGCCGGTCACGTACGTGGCTGGTATACAGATGCTTACATGGAGCGCCAGCGCATCCTTGATGCGGCCATCGGCCAGGTGATAGACGCCCTCAAGGAAGCCGGCATCTACGACGACACCGTCATAGTATTATCGGCCGATCACGGCGGCGTGGACAAAAAGCACGGCGGCTTCACCCTGCTGGAACTGGAGACCCCTTTCATCGTATCCGGAAAGGCTATCAAGCAGAACTTCCAGTTCCCGCTCACGGTGATGCAGTATGACACTCCGGCCATCATCGCCGATATCCTTGGCCTGCAGATTCCCGCCGACTGGAGAGGACGTCCCTACCCCGAGATCTACCGATAAATCGCGCCCTCTACGGGTAGTTTGATTTTTTTCAGTATCTTTGTATCCTTTATGAAAACTACTGAACAAGCTTCCCGTTATGCTCATCTGGACCAGATGGGCACCCGTGACCTCCTGGAGGCCATCAACGCCGAGGACCGGAAAGTTCCCCTGGCAGTTGCAGAAACCATTCCGGCCATCACCCGACTGGTAGATGGTATTGTAGAACGTATCCCGCACGGCGGGCGGGTATTCTACATCGGCGCCGGCACGTCCGGACGCCTGGGAATCGTAGATGCCTCTGAGATTCCGCCCACCTACGGCGTGGACGACACCTTCATCGGCATCATGGCCGGCGGCGACGGAGCCATCCGTCATGCCGTGGAAGGGGCCGAGGACCGCGAAGACCAGGGCTGGAAAGACCTGCAGGCTTTCGGCATCAACGCCGAAGACACCCTGGTGGGCATCACCGCTTCCGGCGGCGCCCCCTACGTGGTAGGCGCCCTCCGGGAAGCCCGTGCCAACGGCCTCCTGACCGGAGCCATCACCAACAACGCGGAAAGTCCTGTCACTCAGGTGGCTGAGATATCCATGGTGGCCAACGTAGGCCCGGAATTTGTAACAGGAAGCACCCGGATGAAATCCGGTACTTCGGCCAAACTGATCCTGAACATGATTTCCACGGCGGCCATGATCCGCCTGGGTCATGTGCAGGGCAACAAGATGGTGGATATGCAGCTCACCAACCAGAAACTGGTAGACCGCGGCACCCGCATGATTATGGAAGGCACCGGCATCAAAGACTACGAAAAAGCCAAGGCGCTGCTGTTGGAACACGGCCAGGTCCGTGCTGCCATCGACGCCTATTTAAACCGATAAACCCCTATGTGGCAAAGAATTCAGACCTTATATCTGCTCATTTCCACCGCGCTGGTGATCACCCTTTGTTTCACCACCGCCTTTACCCTGGCAACGCCTGACGGAATGGAGCGCGTATCCTACTGGCAACTGCAGAAACCCTATTTCGGCATTTTGCTGGGCATCCTCACCTTCCTAGTAGTGTTGGCGCTGGTAGTATTCAAATCCCGCATCCTGCAAATGCGCCTGGCCACTTTGTCGGCCATTATCGCACTGGGAATGCAAGGATGGCTGGTGTGGATGTACCTCACCTTTGAGGGTCCGGTCTTCCGCTGGACGGTGATTTTCCCGCTGGTGATTTGCATCTGCAACCTGCTCGCAGCCCGCGGCTGCTTCCAGGACCAGCTGATGGTAGAGAGCGCCTATCGCGTGCGAGAGCGCAGAAGAAAACACGGAAAGAAATGATTCACAGCGTCTTATGTGACATACTGGGAATCGAAAAGCCCATCTTCCAGGGAGGCATGGCCTGGATTGCCGATGCCAACCTGGCTGCCGCCGTGTCAGAAGCCGGCGGTTTGGGCCTCATTTCTTCCATCAACACCGATGTAAGGGCCGAAATCCGCCGCGCCAGGGAGCTGACCAGCAAACCCTTCGGCGTGAACATCATGCTGGCCGCCCCCAATGCTGCGGAGGTGGCCGAAATAGTGGTGGAAGAAGGCGTTCGCGTGGTCACTACCGGCGCCGGCTCCCCCGCCCCATACATGGAACGCTGGCTCCAGGCCGGCATCCGCGTGATTCCCGTCGTAGCCTCTGTGGCCTATGCCATCAAGATGCAGCAACTGGGCGCCACGGCCGTGATTGCCGAAGGAGCGGAATCGGGCGGTCACGTGGGCGATATCCATACCCTGGCCCTGGTGCCGCAGGTGGTGGATGCCGTGGACCTTCCCGTGTTGGCCGCCGGCGGCATAGCCGATGGTCGAGGAGCAGCCGCAGCCTTCCTTTTGGGCGCCTGCGGCGTACAGGTGGGCACCCGCTTCCTGGTGGCCGACGAGTGCCGCGTGCACGATGTGTACAAAGAGCGCATCCTCAAGGCTTCCGATATCGGCACCATCGTTACGGGCAAAAGCCTGGGCGACGCCGTCCGCAGCCTCAAGACCCCCTTCTCCAAGCAATTCGCCAAGATGGAGGCCGATCCCAAAGTCACGGATGACGAACTTCGCGCTTTTGGCGCCGGCTCCCTGAAGAAAGCGGTCTTCGACGGCGACCTCGCCGGCGGCAGTTTCCTGGCCGGCGAAGTAGCCGGGCTGGTCTCCCGCCGGGAAAGTGCGGCAGCAATTGTTAACGACATCATGGACGGCGCTGAAAAATGCCTGTCCCAAGCAAAAGATTTACTATATGAGTCCTAAAAGAGTGGTAGTTACCGGGATGGGTGTCATCTCGTCCATCGGTAATGATGTAGATACGTTTTGGAATAATCTGATCAATGGCGTTTGCGGCATTGACTTCGTAGAGGATTTCAAGGACATGCCCGTGAATTTCGCCGGCAAAGTAAAAGATTTCGACGCAGAACAGTTCGGCATGGACAAGCCCTTTATCCGCAAGCAGGATAACTTCACGCTATATGCCATGGCCGCCGCCTGGCAGGCTATGGAGCAAGCTGGTTTGATGAGCGACGGTGAGGGCGCCAATATCGACCCTTATCGGCTGGGCGTATATGTAGGTTCCGGTATCGGCGGCTTCGAGGTCCAGTTCCGCGAAACCAAGAAAATGATTGAGGATCCCTCCGGCAAGTGGATTTCCCCGCTGTTCATCGCCACCATGATTTCCAACATCGCCGCCGGGCACATTGCCATCAAGCACCACGCCGAAGGCCCCTGCCTGGACATCGTAACCGCCTGTGCCACTTCTTCCCACTGTATCGGCGAGGCCTACCGGGCCATCCGTCACGGTTATGCCGATGCCATCATTGCCGGCGGCAGCGAGCACGCCTCCATCCCGCTGGGTGTAGCCGGTTTTTACAACGCCAAGGCACTCACCCGCGCCACGGACCCCAAATACTCTTCCCTCCCCTTCAACGCCAACCGGCAGGGATTCGTGATGGGCGACGGCGCCGCCGTACTGGTGCTGGAGTCCCTGGATCACGCCCTGAAGCGTGGCGCTACCATTTTGGGGGAAATCGTGGGTTACGGTAACACCTGCGACGCCTACCACGCCACCGCACCCCGTCCCGATGCTACCACCCAGGCCCGCTCCATCTGTGATGCCCTGGGCGAAGCAGGCTTCGACCCCGCCAAGGACAACCTCTATATCAACGCCCACGGAACGGGTACCCACTTGAACGATATCGCCGAAACCATGGCCTGCAAAGTGGCTCTGGGCGATTTCGCCTACAAGGCGCACATCTCCTCCACCAAGTCCATGACCGGCCATATGTTCGGTGCAGCCGGTGCAGCCGAAGCTATCGCCACCCTCCTGGCCCTGCGGGACGGCATCTGCCCGCCCACCATCAACCTGGATGCCCCGGACCCGGAATGCGACCTGGACTACACCCCCAACGTAGCCGTGAAAACGGACCTGACCCTGGGCCTGTCCAATTCCTTCGGCTTCGGCGGACACAACGCCTGCGTAGCTTTCAGACCGTACAAGGGATGACACGCGAAGAAATCAAGACCCTCCTCCCCCACCGGGAGCCCATGCTGCTGCTGGACCAGGCCTCCCTGGCCCCGGACGGCACGGGCCATGCCTGCTACCGCATTCCGGAAGACCCTTATTTCTGTCAGGGACATTTCCCCGGCAACCCCACCGTTCCGGGGGTGATTCTGTGTGAAATCATGGCCCAGGGCTGTTTACCACTTCTTATAGAGCCCTTGAAAGACCATCTACTCCTGTACCGCGGGCTGGACCAGGTGAAGTTCCGCGGCATCGTCCGCCCCGGCGACCTGTGCGAAATCACCAGCACCCTCAAAGAACAAAAAGGCAGCATCTACGTATGCGATGCTGCCCTCTCAGTGGGTGGAAAGCGTTGCGCCCAGGCTCAGATTACCTTAGCGGCCACGCCCAAATAATCATTCGTGCTTAGATAGCCTTTCCCAAGCCAGCTGCTCCCACTTGGTACCGGGGCGACCGTAATTGGCGTAAGGCCAGATGGAAATACCGCCGCGGGGCGTAAACAGCCCTGTAACCTCAATGTACTTGGGATCCATTAGCTTCACCAGGTCTTTCATGATTACATTCACGCAATCCTCGTGGAAATCCCCGTGGTTGCGGAAGCTGAACAAATAGAGTTTCAAGCTCTTGGATTCCACCATTTTCACGTCCGGCACATAGCTGATGCGGATTTCGGCGAAATCCGGCTGGCCGGTGATGGGACATACCGTGGTGAATTCCGGGCAGTTGAAACGGACCCAGTAGTCGTTCTCCTGGTGCATGTTTTCAAAGGTTTCCAGCACCTCCGGAGCATAACCCTTCTTGATAGCCACCTTATGGCCCAAGTTCTTAAGTGTTTTAGGATCTCTGGGCATCTTATGCTTCCTCCTCTCCGGCTTCCTTGAGCCGTTCTGCGTTTTCTGCAATTTGCAGCTGATCGATGCATTCCTGGATGTCGCCGTCCATGAACACGGGCAGGTTGTACATGCTCCAGCCGATGCGGTGGTCCGTTACGCGGCCCTGGGGATAATTGTAGGTGCGGATCTTGGCGCTGCGGTCGCCGGTAGAAACCATGGTTTTACGCTTGGCAGCGATGCCGTCCAGATACTTCTGGTGTTCCATGTTGTACAGGCGGGTGCGGAGCTCTTCCATGGCGCGGTCCAGGTTCTTGAGCTGGGAACGCTCTTCCTGGCACTGCACCACAATGCCCGAAGGGATGTGGGTGAGGCGCACGGCGCTGTAGGTGGTATTCACACCCTGGCCGCCGGGACCGGAGGCGCAGAAGAGGTCCTTGCGGATATCGGCCGGATTGAGCTCGATATCGAATTCACCGGCTTCCGGGAAAACAGCTACGGAGGCGGCCGATGTCTGGATGCGGCCCTGGGTTTCCGTCTGGGGCACGCGCTGTACGCGGTGCACGCCGGATTCGTACTTCATGACGCCGTAAACGCCATCCTGGGCCGATGAGAGCTTAAACACAATTTGCTTGAAACCGCCTGAGGTGCCCGGAGCCTGATCCGTCACTTCCAGTTTCCACCCACGGCGTTCCGCGAAGTGCTGATACATGCGGAAAAGGTCGCCGGCGAAGATGGCGGCTTCGTCGCCGCCGGTGCCGCCGCGGATTTCCACCATGGCGTTCTTACTGTCGTCGGGATCGGCCGGAATAAGCAGGAGTTTGATGTTCTGTTCCATCTCCGGGAGCTTGGGCTCGATATCGGCCACTTCCTCGCGGGCCATTTCCTTCAGGTCCTCGTCCTTTTCGTTCATGAGGATGTCCTTGGCCTGCGCAAGCTCGTCCACCAGCCGTTTGTATTCCAGGCCGGCGGCGATGATGGGCTGCAGTTCTTTGTAATCCTTGTTCAGCTGGACGAATTTCTTCATATCCCCGATGACTTCGGGATCGGCCAGCTGCTGCTCCAGTTTCTTGTATTTGTCCTGGAGGCTCAGCACTTTCTCCAGGAGGGTATTCTCTGCCATAGCAATTGTGTTTTAGCCTGCAAAGATACGAAAAATCTTAGCGTCTGCCAAAACGCTCGAATGCAGCCTGTTCCAGGGCTTCCCTATCGTCGGGATGGGCAATGCTGGTGAGCAGGCGGGCGCGCTCCTGCAGCGACTTTCCGTAGAGGTTCACGGCGCCGAACTCAGTGACCACCCATTGGATATCGGCCCTGGGCGTAACCACGCCGGCGCCGGGTTTGAGGGTGGGCACAATCTTGGACAAGCCCTTGTTGGTACGGGAAGCCATGGCGATGATGGCCTTTCCTCCCTTGGACAGCTTGGCGCCGCGTACGAAGTCCAGCTGACCGCCTGTACCGGAAAAGATGCGAGTGCCGATGGAATCGGCGCACACTTGGCCCGTGAGGTCTATCTCGATGGCCGAATTGATGGACACCATGCCCGGATTCTGCGCGATGATGCGAGGGTCGTTGGTGTGAGCGATATCCTTCATGAGCACGGCCGGATTCCGGTCCACGAAATCGTACACCTCCTGCGAACCCAGCAGGAAGGAAGCCACCACCTTACCCCGGTCGATGCCCTTGCAGGAGCCGTCTATGACACCGCTGCGGATGAGCGCCAGGGCTCCGTCGGAGAACATCTCCGTGTGCAGGCCCAGGTGCTTATGCCCGCTAAGGCAGCTGCAGATGGCATTGGGCATGGAGCCTATACCCATTTGCAGGCAGGCGCCGTCCGGCACCAGTTCGGCACAATGCCGGCCGATGGCCAGGTCTGTCTCCGAAGGCTGGGCATACTCCTTGGTGATGAGCGGACGGTTGTCCTGCACCAGGGCCGTGAAACGCTCCAGCGGAATGGCCTCCCCGTAAGAGAAAGGCACGCAGGGATTCACTACGGCTATCCGCTCCCGAGCGACTTCCAAGGCGGCCGGAGAGCAGTCCACGGAAGTGCCCAGCGACACCATTCCGTCCACCGGCTCCGATACCTGAACCATGGCCACATCGCAGGGCAGGGCCCCGTTCCGGTACATGGCCTGGGTTTCGTACAGGTTCACAGGCAGATAATCGGCGGCACCGGCCTGAACGGAAGCGCGCAGGTTGGGCCCCACGAAAAAGCCTTGGTCGAAGAACGTACCCACGAACTCCTGGCTGCCGTAAGGCGCCGGACCTTCCGTATGGAAATGGTGGAAATGGACATCCGTGAGTTCGTCTGCGCGCTCACACAAAGCTTCAATGAGAATATGCGGCACGCTGGCGATACTGGAAAGATGTATATGGTCTCCGCTCCGCACAGAACGGACCGCATCTTGGGCCGATAGGAAGGACAACTGTTTCATAAGTCGGGGCAAAGATAGCATAAAATGTTGTATATTTGCGTTTCAAATCTGAATACTATGCACACGCGCGAGGAAAAACTGGCCGCTTTCGGCCGCCTTTTGGATATCATGGACGCCCTGCGGGAACAATGCCCCTGGAATGCGGCCCAGACCATGGACAGCATCCGTCCCATGACGGAAGAAGAGGTGTACGAACTGTCCGACACTATCCTGGAAGGTGACCGTCAGGGCACCGCCAAAGAAATCGGCGACCTGCTGTATCACATGGTGTTCTATGCCCGTATCGGCCAGGAGGAAGGCGCTTTCGATATCGCCGACAGCATGAACAAGGTCTGCGACAAGATGGTGTTCCGCCACCCGCACGTGTTTGGTCCGGATGCCGGTAAACAGACATCGGCCAAAGAGATAGCCGATACCTGGGAACTGGTGAAAGCCAAGGAAAAAGGCGGCAACAAAACGGTGATGGGCGGCATTCCCAAGGCCATGCCCGCCATCCTCAAAGCCCTCTCCATGCAGGAAAAGGCCCGTGGCTGCGGCTTCGACTGGGAAAAGAAAGAAGACGTTTGGGCCAAAGTTGCCGAAGAGTACCGGGAGGTCTCGCAGGCATCGGCCGATCAATTGGAGGGCGAATTCGGCGACTTACTGTTCACCGTGATCAACGCTGCCCGCCTATATGGCGTGGACCCCGAAGCTGCCCTAAGCCGCAGCTGCGAAAAATTCCGCCGCCGCTTCAACTACGTAGAGGCCGAAACCCTCCGAAGCGGCCGCCAGCTCAAAGACATGACCCTCCAGGACATGGACATTCTCTGGGAACAGGCCAAGCAGGAGGAACGTGGAGGTAAATAGCTGAGCGTCAGCAATATATAAAAAATCGATTAGGCAACTTAACCTAATCGATTTTTCGTTATACATTTACTGTCAATTACTTATCTCCACGCACGAAAACTAATACAAGTGCGGATTGTCGGAGATCTCCTCCTCTGTGATCTTCTTTTTGTCCATTTGGCGCCAGGCGTACACTATGTAGGCCAGCACAAACGGAATCAGGAGTGATACCCAGGACATTACCGTGAGGGTGAAGTAGCTGGAGGAGCTGTTCCGGATGGTGAGTGAACTTTGGAGATCCGTGCAGGACGGATAGTAGGCCGTGCCGTTGAAACCGGCCAGGAAGAAAACGCTCATGACTACCAGTACGGTGCCCGGCATGCCATACCAGATGCCCTTGCGGGAAGGTGTGAAGGCACCCAGCCAGATGGCATACAGCACCAGCAGCACGCCCACCAGCAGCATCACCAGCACGGCCGGCATGGCCAGCAGATTATGCAGATACTTATAAGGTTCCATGAAAATCGTTCCGTCCGGAGCCACGGCATAACCCTCGCGTAACAGTAGAATGATAGTCCAGCCCAGAAAGAACACCAGGAAGGGCGCAATACTGAGCCGGATGGTGCGGTGCATCTGGAAGTGAATCTGCTTGTCTTCCACATTGTTAAGGATGTACAGACAACCCAGGATGCCGGCGAGGAATACCAGCGTGCCGCCCAGCAGCACGGCGTGATACTGGCTCAGGGCCTCCAGGCCGTGCCAGTTGTTCCCCCACGTGCTGATTACCGGGGCCGAAGGATCCGTTATAGCGACCTTGTTCACCGTGAAATCGGAGCCCGTAAAGAAGGTACCCACGGCCGTTCCCACCAGAAACGGAGCCAGGATACCGTTTACCATCAGGGCAATACGGAAGCCCTTCACGCCCAGCAGATTACCCTTCTTATGCTGGAATTCATAAGATACTGCCTGGAACACAAAGGTGATCAGAAGAAGGACCCATACCCAGTAGGCGCCGCCGAAGCTGGTGCTGTAGAAGAGCGGAAAGGAGGCGAAGAACGCGCCGCCGAAGGTAACCAGCGTGGTGAAGGTAAGTTCCCATTTACGGCCGGTAGAGTTCAGAATCATGCGTTTCTGGGTGTCGGACAGGGCCCGGTTCCCCAGATGCAAATTGGCACCCTGAACAAACATCAAGGCTACCAGCAGACCGCCCAACAGGGCAATCAGACACCACCAATAGTTCTGTAAGAATTCGTAGCTCATGGTTTAGGCATCTTTAGGTTCGACAAGTTCGGGTCCCTTCGCGATAGCACGGATCAGGATACGGATTTCGATGATGAGGAAGAGCGCAAAGACCCCCAGGAACACGAAGAAGGTGGTCTTGACGGCAGCTGCGCTAAGGCTGGAAATGGCCACGTTCACCGGCAGGAGGCCCTGGATGGTCCAGGGCTGACGGCCTACCTCGGCCACTACCCAACCGCTTTGTCCACAGATATATACCAGCGGAATGCAGATGATGGAAGCCCAAAGCAACCATTTCCAACTGTCCAGTTTATCCTTCCAGATTGCATATAGGCAAAGCAACAATACCAGGGCGATAAGCATGCCCAGGCCGATCATAAAACGGAATGCCCAGAATACTATGCCCACGGGCGGTACCACGTCTTCGGGCTTCGACAGATGACCGTAACCCATATACTGAACATTGGCGTTCAGAACCGTCAGTGCCTCGGCTTTGATGGCAGGGTCTTCCGTGCTGCGGTATACCGCCAGGGCATCCAGGGCCGTACGTCCCATGGACATTTTTTCGGCCACGGAAGGGATTACGTTACCGTCGTTGTCGGTGTAGCCGCGCAGGATGTCGTTGATGCCCGGCACGTAGCCGTTCCAGTCGTGGGTGGCCAGCAAGGACAACATGTGCGGAATTTTGACGCCAGGGACGATGGTGAAGGCAGCGCCGTTACCACCGTCTTCCAGACCTTCGGCCGCCGCCAGCTTCATGGGCTGGAATTCGGCCGCATGTACGCCGGAAGAGTCGCCGGAAAGCATCACTGCGCCGGAGCCCACCAGACCCACGATGGCGCCGATGAGCATGCTCTTCTTGGCAAACTCCACATGACGGTTTTTCAGTAAGTACCAGGCGCTTACGCCTACCACAAAGATGCCGCCGGTGACCCAGCCGCTGGTGACGGAGTGGCAGAATTTGCTCACCGCAACGGGATTGGTAATCACCTCCCAGAAAGCAGCGGCCGATGCCATCTCACTGCGCACGGTATCGGGGTTGAAAGTGGTACCCACGGGGTTCTGCATCCAGCCGTTGGCCACCAGGATCCAATAGGCCGATATGGTGGCGCCGATGCCCGTGAGCCAGGTAGAGGCCAAATGGAATTTGGGCGACACCTTTTCCCAGCCAAAGAACATGACGGCGAAGAAAGTGGCTTCCATAAAGAAGGCCAGGATGCCTTCAATGGCCAGCGGTGCGCCGAACATGTCTCCCACGAACCAGGAATAGTTACTCCAGTTGGTGCCGAACTCGAATTCCAGGATGATACCCGTGGCGATACCCACGGCAAAATTGATGGCAAAGAGCTTGATCCAGAACTGGGCGGTCTTCTTCCAGAAAGGATCTCCCTTGACCACATAGAGGGTTTCCATCACCGCCATCGCCAGGGCCAGGCCCAAGGTGAGCGGTACAAACAGCCAATGGTAAGCGGCTGTCATCGCGAATTGGATTCGCGACCATACGACAACATCCATAGCTTATTGGGTTAAAAGGTTTAGTGTATCTGTGTTATGATGCGGTTGCGTGAGGACGGAGCCCACCTTTTCGCTCTTCTGCTCATCGGTGAGCCCGCGCATGGTGGGCTTGAAAAAGAAGACGCGAAGGATGGCAAAAAGGATAATGAGTTTGAGCACGATAAGCCACACCAACGGCTTTCCCCAGGTCATATTCTTGAATCCATCCCGGTACAAGGAATAGAAAAAAGAGAATATGCCCCAGGGCTTGGACATGATGGGCTTAGCTTAAAGTAAGCCTTACTTAATCAGATTCCCCAGGATGCTGCGGGTGAGCTCGCGGGTAAGGGTGGTGGTAGCGCTCTTGGTGGCTTTGGTCACCGCCTTCTTGGTGGTGGAAGTGCTGCTCTTTTTCTTGGTTCCGGTAACAGCACCCGTTACTGCATCGGCGGCAGCAGCGGCAGCTACACCAGTAACAGCTGTGATGACACTCCTCAGCACCTTGGCACCAATGCCGTTGGATTTCTTCTTGGCAGCTTCCTTTGCGGCTTTTTCGGCCTCCTTGGCAGCCTTGGCATCGGCCTTTGCCTGGATGGCAGCCTGTTTTTCGGCTTCGGCGGCAGCCTCGATTTCGGCCTTCTGGCGCTCGGCCTCCAAAGTGGCGGCGGTGATGAGCTCATAGGCGCTCTCACGGTCTATGGCGTGGTCGTAGCGGCCATACAGACGGCTGCGCTTGATAAGTTGGTCGCGCTGCTCTTCGGTGATGGCGCCGATCTGGCTTAACGGGAACAGGATCTTGGCCCGTTCCACGATGGCCGGCGTGCCTTTTTCGTCCAGGAAGGACACAAGGGCTTCGCCGGTGCCCAGTTCCAGCAGGGTGTCGTAGGTTTTGAAGGCGGGGTTGGGGCGGAAGGTATCGGCCGCCACTTTCACGGCCTTCTGGTCCTGCGGACTGTAGGCGCGAAGTGCGTGCTGAACGCGGTTGCCCAACTGGCCCAGGATGTTGGACGGGATGTCCGTGGGGCTCTGGGTGATAAAATAGATGCCCACGCCCTTGGAACGGATCAGGCGGATCACCTGCTCAATCTTGTCCGTGAGGGCCTTGGAGGTGCCTTCGAAGAGCATGTGGGCTTCGTCGAAGAAGAACACCAGCTTGGGCAGATCCATGTCGCCCACTTCCGGCAGGGTGGCGTAGAGCTCACTGAGCAACCACAACAGGAAAGTGGAATAGAGCTTGGGTTGGAGCATGAGTTTATCGGCCGCCAGCACGTTCATGATGCCTTTACCTGCTTCGCACTGCAGGAGATCGTAGATGTCGAAGTCGGGTTCGCCGAAGAAAAGCTCCGCGCCCTGGTTCTCCAGAGCCAGCAGCGCACGCTGGATGGCGCCCACGGAAGCGCTGGTGACGTTACCGTACTTGGTAGTGTACTCCGCGGCATTCTGGCCCACGAAGTTGAGCATGGCACGCAGGTCTTTCAGGTCTATGAGCAGGAGCCCGTTGTCATCGGCGATCTTGAACACGATATTGAGCACGCCGGTCTGGGTTTCGTTCAGGTCCATCAGGCGGCCCAGCATGTCCGGGCCCATGCGGGAAATGGTGCTGCGCATGGGGTGGCCCTGCTGGCCATAAACGTCGAAAAAGCGCACCGGGCAGGGCTGGAACTGAGGATCCTCGATACCGAACTCGGGCAGGCGCTTCTCAATGAAGCCGGAAAGCTTGCCGGTTTGGGAGATACCGCTGAGGTCGCCCTTCATATCGGCCATGAAGCAGGGAATGCCCGCCTGGCAGAAGGTTTCGGCCAACACTTGCAGCGTGACCGTTTTACCGGTACCGGTGGCACCTGCGATGAGGCCGTGCCGGTTGATCATTTTTCCCACCAGGGAGATGGGGCCGTTCTGGGAATGGGCAACATAGAGCCCGCGTGTGGCATCAAGCATACTAATTACGTTTTTTCCAAATATAGAAGAAAAGTGCCGAAATTACAAAAGTAAAGAGGCCGATGATAGGCGCCAGCGAAGTGGGGACGCGGAATCCGGTCTTGTCCACCATGATGAACGCGACGCAGACCGCTGTCATGAACAGGGCCGGCAACAAGGTAATCAGGTACCAGGAGCCCTTTTTCGTCCGGGCCAGGTAGATGGTAGAAGTCCAGAGCATGAAGGCCGCCAGGGTCTGATTGCTCCAGCCGAAATAGCGCCAGATGGTGTTGAAGCCGTTGGCATCGGCAATGTTATACCACAACAGGAGGGCCGATCCGGCAAAAAGCGGCACGGCAATATAAAGGCGCTTGGCCAAACTGCGCTGCGGCATGTGCAGGAAGTCGGCGATGATAAGACGCGCACTGCGGAAGGCAGTATCACCGGAAGTGATGGGAGCCGCCACCACACCCAGGATGGCCAGGATGCCGCCCATCAGGCCCAGCCAGTTTTCGGAGACCTTGGTAACCACGGTAGGGGCCGCGGCCGTAGTTTCGGAACCCACAGCTGCCGCTCCCCCGTCAAAGAAGAACCAGGAAGCCACGGCCGCCCAGATGAGGGCCACCAGGCCTTCGGTGATCATGGAGCCGTAGAACACCGGACGTCCCATTTTCTCGTTGGGGATGCAACGGGCCATAAGCGGGCTCTGCGTGGCGTGGAAGCCGGAAATGGCGCCGCAGGCAATGGTGATGAACAGGCACGGGAAGATAGGTTGGTCGCCGATTCCCGCTTTCTGGTTCCAGCCGCCCAAACCATCCCAGAATTCCGGAAGGGTGGGCCATTTGATAAAGAGGCACACCATGAGGGCCACCGCCATGAACAGGAGCGCAATGGCGAAGAGCGGATATATCCGGCCGATGAGCTTATCGATGGGCAGCAGCGTAGCTATAATATAATAGAAGAAGACTATGCCCACCCAGAGCATGATGGAGCCCCGGCTGCCGTCGCCGGCAATGTCGCCCAGAATAAGGGCCGGACTGTACACGAACACCGTTCCCACCAACAGGAGCAGTACGATGGAGAAAACCAGCATCACCTTCTTGGTGCGCTGTCCCAGGTACTCCCCTACCAGTTCCGGGAAACCGCAACCGCCATGGCGCACGGACAGCATACCGCACATATAATCGTGTACTGCACCGGCAAAAATGCAGCCGAAAACGATCCACAGGTAGCTGGACGGGCCGAACTTGGCGCCCATGATGGCACCGAAGATAGGTCCCGTTCCCGCAATGTTCAGAAATTGAATCATGTACACCTTCCAGGAAGGCATTACAATGAAATCCACTCCGTCGGCTTTGGAAACGGCCGGCGTGGGCCGCTTGGGATCCGGTCCGAAAACCCGATCCACAAAAGTGCCGTACAAAACATAGCCCAGAACAAGAGCGACAATGCTGATGATAAAACTAAGCATTATTCAAAAAAGCTGAAATGTACACGCCCGTAATGGCGTTCTTTAACAAAACGGGGATGGTTCACAAACGAATGTTCGTCCCCATGTTCCAAAATAAAATAGCGCTCCGGATACAGGATATCGACGGCAAAAACCAGATCCGGCAGCTTTTCAAGGCCTTCCAGTGCGTAGGGAGGATCGGCGAACACTAAGTCGAAGCGCTCCCGGCAGATGGGCAGGAAATCGAAGACGTTGTCGCGGACCATGGTCACATTACTCAACCCTAGCCGCTGGGCTTCCGTCTTGATGAAACTGGCGTTTTCCCGAGTCATTTCCACGCAATATACACGGGCAGCGCCCCGGGAAGCGAATTCGAAGGCAATGGATCCGGTTCCGCCGAACAGGTCCAGTACTTTCAGGTCTTCGAACTCGTATTCGTTGTCCAGGATGTTGAACAGGCCTTCCTTGGCGAAGTCCGTGGTAGGACGCGCCTGGTAGCCCGCCGGCGGGAGGATTACCTTTCCTTTCAGTTTTCCGCCGATGATCCTCATAACTGCACTACACCTTTAAAATAGCGGTACAGGGACATCTCCGATGCTGCATCCAACGGTGTATGGAAACACACCGTGGACACTTCCGGATTCAGCTGCAAGCGCTTCATACTCAGGAAGAGGAAGTACTGTGCCGTGGTGAAATCCGGGGCCTCGAACACATTGGCCAGCAGCAGGCTCCTTCCCTGGGCGATGACCAGGTGCAACCAGCCGTCCTGCCAGGATGCTACAATCTTATTATAGTCCGAAATGGTTTCCAGCAGGCGGAGCAGGTAATACATCTCCGGCAGCACCCGCACCGGTTTCCCGGAAGCGGGAAGGACTGTCTGGGCGATAACCCGGGACAACGATTCCCCGATGGTATTGGAAAAGAGCAGCACCGATGCCAGGGAAGGAACGGAGATGGACTCCACGAAATCCCCTTCCTGCAACGAAGCCACCTCTTCCAGGGCCGACCGGGCCGATCCGGGATTATAGAAGCTTTCCGGGACCAGCGCCACCTTAGGGGTGAGCAGGGAAATTTCCACGTTGTCGTAGCGACGCTGGAACTCCGGCGTGGTGAACAGGCGCTCCGCCCCCATCCAACCACTTTGCCGGATCTGCTCGCCGTTACGGACCTTAAAAGAATATCCACTCAAGGAGACTTGAATGGATATTCCTGAATATGCGGTATGCGTAGCGTCCATAGAGGACTATTCCCAGTTACCTGCGTTGTTGTTAGGAGCGGTTACGCTACCCACCTGCAGGCCTTCGTACTTGTTCTGGTCCTTGCGTTCTGCATCCAGGTTGATGCGGAGCTGGTTGTCCAGACCTTTGCACAGGGCTTTGTAAGGCATACGGGCTTCGAACAGAGGAACGTTCACGCCGGAAACCAGCTTGATGGTAGCTTCCATTTCGGTGCGCTGCTTGCCGGAGAACGGGATGAAATACAGGGAGTCGATGCAGAAGTCCGGGCGGTTGTTGAAGAGGGTGTCCTTCACGGGAATTTCCGTAACGGTGGAGAACACAACCTTCTGGCCAGCCTTATAGGCATCGATGCAGGCTTCCGTGACCTTGTTGTTGAGATCCTGACCCTTGAGACGGGGATTGGCCTTCTGGACAGCCTTCTTGATGGCTTCCGTGTTGGCAACGGCGATAGAGTCGTCGTGTGAGCCGATCTGCATCACGATGTCCATCTTACCGGTTTCGTAGAAGAGTTTCAGGGAGTCTACGGTAGGAGAGAAACGGCCGTTGACGCTCTTGAAAGCCACCTGGAGCGTACGGATGTCCTTGAGGCGCTGGATACCCACCTGGGAACGGGCGGCAACTTCCTTGTTGAATTCCACGGGCTTCTGAATACTCTTAACAGTGAGCCAAACGAGGAGGCAGATAACAGCTGCCAGGAGAATTTCGAGACCGATTTTTAATCCTTTGTTCATTATTTTAGTGTTTTATAATTTCTAAACTTCCGACAAAGTTAAAAAAATCATTTCTCAAAAGCAATAATCTTTTGTAAATTTGCGGACGTAAATGATGCTTGCCCATGGATTGTATCCATAAAGACCGCATACTGAGCCTGCAAGCGCTGATGGCACACGCCACCAGCGTAGCTGTGGTGGGTCATACACACCCGGACGGAGACGCCCTGGGCAGCACATCGGCCCTGGCCCTCTACCTGCAATCTATCGGCATTCCTGACGTTAACGTGGTCTTTTCGGACAGCCCGGCCGACAACCTGCACTTCATCCTGCCGGACTCAGTGCGTTTCTACTACCACGACAAAGAAGCCGAAAAGGCCGAAGAAAGCATCCGGAAAGCAGACCTGGTCTTCCTGGTAGACTGCAACAGTTTCCAGCGCACGGAAGCGCTCCAGGGCAGCCTGGAGGCCTCCCAAGCCCGGAAAGTACTCATCGACCACCACCTGAATCCGGATGTCGATGCCTTCGACCTGGTGTTTTCCACCCCGAACATTTCATCGGCCAGCGAACTCCTGTTTTGGATCCTGAAACAATTGTCGGATGGCATGTCTGTTCCCATTGGAACGGCATTGTTAGCCGGTATGACCACAGATACCAACAACTTCGCCAATTCTGTATTCCCTTCCACTTTCCAGATGGCATCGGAACTGATCGCCGCCGGCGTGGACCGCGATGCCCTGCTGCAGCAACTTTACAATAGTTACCGCGAGAACCGCGTACGGCTCATGGGCTATATGCAATACGAAGGGTTGCACATCCTGCCCTGCGGAGCCGCCTACATGATCCTCACGCAGGAAATACAGCAACGCTTCGACCTTAAGGAAGGCGAGTCCGAAGGCCTGGTGAACGTGCCCCTCACCATCGGGGCAGTGCGCCTGAGCCTCCTCCTGAAAGAAGACCAGGGGCATTTCCGCGTATCCATCCGTTCCAAGAAAGGAACCTCGGCCCAGCAACTGGCCCAGAGCCGTTTCCATGGCGGCGGGCACGAAAATGCGGCCGGTGGAAAACTGTTTATCGGCCAGGATATTCTCTGTGCGGAAGAGGCCGCCTCCTATGTAGAAAACGTCCTTAAAGCATATCTGTCATGAGCAAACGCAGCCTCCTTTTAGCCGGCATCCTTGCCCTGGCAGTAACAGCCGCCTGTTCCAAGTTGTCTGTCAAGACCACCTATGAGAAACAGTCCACTTTCATCGAGGGATATGTCTCTTCCCAAATGAGCAAAGACCCCGATGCCACCCTTACCCGCAACGGCGGGGCCTTCCGGCTCACCCTGCACGACACCCTGGACCGCGTTTTCGGGCAGCGGGATTCCCTCCGCCAAGGCGGAACCACGGTGGTGTGGTATGCCTGCTACACCCTCACGGGAAGCAGCTTTAATGCCAGTAATCTAGTGGCTACCAACATAAAGTTGCTTGCCACCTCCGCCGGATGGAATCTTTCGGACACCCTCCGTTATAAACCGGACACCCTCCGTCTGGACAACAAGCTGGTACGCGGACTGCAAGACGGTTTGTACGGTGTCCAGCAATACGATGAATGTGTAATCCTGTTTACCGGAGAATTTGGCTTCGGAAACAACGAGCGGGGCACGATTCCTGCAAGGAGTGCCCTGGCCTATCAATTTTGGATAGAAAGTATAGAAAATGAGAACTAATATATACAAAAGCTTCACCCTCGCAGCGGCCGTCTGCCTCCTTGCAGCAGGCTGCGCCAAGGATAGTACCATCAAAACCGGCGAAAAGGCCCAGCAATACCTGAAACTCTACATTGAGAAGTATTATCCGTACGTGACCCCCAACGAATACGGGTTATACGTCCTGGACGAGACTCCAGGCACCGGCAGCGCCTGGACGGAAAGCACTCCCTATGTTTACGCCCGGACAACTATCCGCGACTTGGGCGGCACCATCACGTCCACTACGGAAGAGACTTTAGCCCAGCAGCTGGGCACTTTTGTCAAAGGTAATTACTACGGTCCCAAGTACCAGCAAACCGGAAAAGAGCAAAGCTATGTGGGCCTGGACAATCTCCTGAAGGGCATGCGCGTGGGCGGCACCCGCAAAGCCATCATCCCCTCCTGGCAACTCACCACCAGCCGATACAGCACCTCCAAGGAATACATCGAAGCCTGCACTTCGGACGCCCATATGGAATATACCGTGACCCTGGAAGGGATGAGCTCCGATATCGCCGCAACGGAAAAGGACAGCCTCACCAGATATGTCCTGCATAATTACGGCCCGGGATTATCCCCTACCACCATCGCGTCCGACGTCACGGATGGCACCTTCTATTTCATTTCTGACAGTACTGCCTTCATCGGCAAGCCTTACTTCCCCTCCGATACCACCCTTAAGCTGAATTACACCGGCCGGTTGCTGAACGGACAGGTCTTCGACACCACCGTAGAAAGGGTGGCCAAGGATGCCGGCATCTACAGTTCTTCCAAAACCTATGGCCCGGTGAGCGTTACCTTCGCCTCCAAATACACCGAAGTGAAGATGGGAGAGAGTTCCTCCCTTATCACCGGCTTCAAAGGCGGACTTTACAAACTGCGCTGGGTGGGCCAGAAGGCCGATGCCCTGTTCACCTCGGAACTGGGATACACCAACACCGGCAGCGGACTCACCATCCCGCCCTATTCCCCGTTACTGTTCGAACTTGAAGTGGTAAAAGAATGAGCGGAACCACCGTCCCTACCGAACTGGGCACCAAGCCCATTGGCGCTCTCCTGAAGCAGTACGCCGTTCCTGGCATCATTGCCATGACGGCGTCTTCGCTTTATAACATGGTGGACAGTGTATATATCGGCCACATTCCCGATGTGGGTTCCCTGTCCATTGCAGGCCTGGCCATCACCTTCCCCCTGATGAACATCTCCACGGCGTTCGGCACGCTGGTGGGCGTAGGTGCCTCCACCATGATCTCCGTCCTTCTGGGGCAGAAGAACTACAAGACGGCCTGTAAGGTACTCTCCAACGAGGTAACGCTGAACATCCTCACCGGTATTATCTTCACCCTGGTCACCCTGCTGTGGATGGATCCCATCCTGCGCTTTTTCGGCGCATCGGATGCCACGCTCCCCTTCGCCCGCGGCTACATGACCATCATTGCGCTGGGCAACGCGGTCACGCACCTGTATTTCGGCCTTAACGCCGTGGTGCGCTCGTCGGGCAATCCCACGCTGGCCATGAAACTCACCCTGTTTACGGTTTTTTCCAATGCCATTCTGGACCCTATTTTCATCTTCGCATTGGGCATGGGCGTCCAGGGAGCGGCCATTGCCACCGTGCTGTGCCAGATGATGTCGCTTTGTTATACCCTGTGGTATTTCTTTAACCCGAACCGCTTCCTGCACCTGCCCCGCTCCATCAAGATGTTCCGTGTGGACTGGAAAATCGCCAAGGATTCCCTGGCTATCGGCATGGGACCCTTCCTGATGAATCTGGCCAGCTGTATCGTGGTGCTGTTCATCAACCAGCAACTGGTCAAATGGGGCGGCGACCTTGCTATCGGAGCCTATGGTATCGTGAACCGCATCAGTTTCCTCTTCATCATGATCGTGATGGGATTCAACCAGGGCATGCAGCCCATTGCCGGCTATAATTTCGGCGCCCGGCAATATGCCCGCGTGCGGGAAGTCTATCTCAAAACGGCCGGTTGGGCCACCATGGTGATGGTGCTGGGCTTCACTGCCTCCTTCTTCTTTTCCGGACCCATGGTACACATCTTCACCAACGATCCCGTTTTGGTGGAAAAATCGGCCCATGGTCTCAAGATTATGAACGCGGCCTTCCCTATCATTGGTTTCCAGATGGTGACCACCAACCTGTTCCAATGCCTGGGGATGGTGAAAAAAAGCGTTTTCCTCTCCCTATCGCGGCAGCTGCTTTTCCTGCTGCCCTGCATCTACATCCTGCCGCCCTTGCTGGAGAGCGAGAGCGGCGTATGGTACAGCTTCCCCATCTCCGATACCATTGCCGCCATTATTACGGCCCTGTTGGGCTGGAATCTGCTGGTGAAACTGGGCAAATTGAAAGACGGGGACGATCCGGATATTTTAGGAAGCCAAATATAACCCAATATGAATACCATTATCACCATCGGCCGGTCTTTCGGCAGCGCGGGGGGTCATGTGGGCCATGCTATTGGCCAGAAACTGGGCATTCCCTTCTACGACAACGAGCTCATCTCCAAGACCGCCGAGGAAGAAGGCTATTCCAAGAGCCTCTTCGCCAAGGCCGAGGAAAAGAGCCTGTTCTCCTTCTCCAGCTTTTTCGCCTCCAGCCGCCTGGGCTATATGGACGGGGGCTATATCAATGACAATGTGATGTTTAACATTCAGAGCGAAGTGATCCGTTCCATCGCCCAAAAGGGGGACGCCATTATCATCGGCCGCTGCGCCGACTATATTCTGCGCGACCTTCCCTGCCTGAATGTGTTCATCACCGCCCCGGAAGAGCACCGCATCCAGAGCCTCATGAAAAGCGAAGGTATCACGGCCGATGAAGCCGAAAAACTGATGCGCCGCAAGGACCGCACCCGGGAAACCTATTACAATTATTACACTTTTGGTGAGTGGGGCTACGCTTCCAATTATCACCTGTGCCTGGACAGTTCCATCCTGGGCGTGGAAGGTACGGCCGACCTGATCATTGACTTCGGCCGCCGCTGCAAACTCATCAAGTGAGAAGGGCCAGCGCCATATCGCTTACTTGCCTGCTGGTGTTGGCGGGCTGCTTTTCGCTGACCGGACGTTCCGTTCCGGAAAAGGAAGAGCCCATCCCCTGGCGGGATTCCCTGAACCGGGTCCTCACCAATGAGCTTTCCCAGCTGCCGGCCATGGACGCTGTCCTGGACAGTTTCATGAACTGCTGGAGTCTGCGTGGAGTTTCGCTGGCCGTCATGCGCCACGACTCCCTTTTGTATGCGCGCGGGTACGGAAAGGCCGATGCCTCCACCCCCATGACACCCGGCACCACCCTGCGACTGGCTTCCGTCTCCAAACTGCTCACTGCCGTTGGCATCATGCGCCTGCAGGAAGCATGTGAACTGTTTCTGGATACGCCGGTTTTCGGCCCGTTCGGGGTGCTGAACCAATACGACTCCTATATCCGCGACGACAACTATTACCTCATCACCGTAGAGCACCTGCTGCGCCACCAGGGCGGATTCAGTTCGAGGGACGGCGACCCCGTCTTCTCCCCTTACCCGTCACTGGACGAGTTATTGCGTACGCAGCTGCGGCGCCCGCTGGCCTTTGAGCCCGGCACCTCGCAGGAGTACTCCAATTTCGGCTTTCTCCTTTTATCGCTTATCATTGAAAAGGTCTCCGGAAAACCGTACGAGGAATTCATGCAGGAGGAGGTGTTCTCCCCCGCCCTGTGCCGCGATTTCCGCATTGCAGGAAATTACCTGGCCGACCGGCATCCCGGTGAAACCCGCTACTACATGCATCCGGACGCGCCCCTGGGGCCTTCTTTCGACGGCCGGTTTGCCGCTGTGGAAAAGTGTTATGGCAGCAATAATGTGAGTGGCTCGTTGGGCGCGGGCGGCTGGACGGGATCGGCCCCGGAACTGGCCCGGATGGTGGCCTGCATTGACGGCCATGGTCCCCTGGACGATATCCTGCTGCCGTTTTCCGTGGCGCAGATGACCAATTACTACGACCCCGACACCTTCTCGCTGGGCTGGAACGACACCAAGGTTACGGGCGAATGGACCCGCTCCGGCTCCTTCTCCGGCACCCAGGCGCTAATTAAGACCTATCCCGACGGGGAATGCTGGATTTTCATATCCAACACATCCACCTGGCGCGGTTCCCGCTTTGCCCGCAACATCTCCGCCCTCTTCGAAAACCTGCGCAGCCGCTTCTCCCAGGATTTGCCGGTGCGGGATCTGTTTAGAGAAAACTAAAACTAACCCAATATGAAAAGAATCTACACTTTCCTATTACTTCTGGTAAGCCTTTCCCTGGCGGCCCAGGAGCGCATGCCCATCTGGCCCGCCGGCCGTATGCCGGATGCGCAGCCTCATCAGATCGCTGCCATGACCGATGTCTCCAAGGCACCCGGATTCGACCCTTCGCAGTATCGGGATCCTTATTTGGAGTGGTTCCCTGCTCCGGAGCATCCCAACGGCGCCTGCATGATCCTCATCTCCGGCGGCGCTTATTACAATACCTGTGACATGTCGCTCATCGAGTACTGGAAAGAGGAACTCACCCGTCTGGGTGTCCAGTGCGTGAGCCTGGTGTACCGCACTCCCCGTCCCCAGGGCCTTCCCATTTACCAATCGGCCTGGGAAGATGGTCAGCGGGCGGTCAGGCTGGTGAGAAATCAGGCCGAAAAGAGAGGCTACGACCCGGAGAAGATCGGCACGGTTTCCATGTCGGCCGGATCGCACCTGGCCCTGCTGCTGGCCACTGCTTCGCAGACCCAGGCCTATCCCACCGTGGACCAGCTGGACAGCGTCCCCTGTCATATCAACTGGGCCATTGTAAACGCACCGGCCTATGTTACCACCGACGGCGAAGCCGGCACACAGGCCACCCGTGACGGTTATGGAACGGATGTGGCGCTTAGCAGCGTTTTCCCCTTCGATGAAAAAACCTGCCCCATGAGCCTGCATCACGGGGAGGACGATCCTTATTCCCCTAATGGTTCCACCCTGATTTACAGGAAATTACGCGAGATGGGCATCCCGGCCGAACTGCACCTGTATCCCCATCGCGGCCATGGCGCTTTCGGCTTTGAAAGGGCCATTGAATTCATGCGCCAGATGGGCTATCTGGGCCGATTGGAGGAGGATCAGAAAATCATGGACCGCTTCCCTTCGGATCAGGACCGCGCCACCTACTGGAAAGAGGACGTATGGCCCGAAGGAAAGATGCCCAATGCCCAGGACCACCAGTGCACCCCTTATCTGGAGTGGCACATTCCTGCCGTCCGCACCACTGACGCCATCCAGATTATTTACTCCGGCGGTTCTTATACCGGCAACGATACCAACGGTTTCGAAGTGGCTCCTGCCCGCCGCTACCTGAATGCCAAGGGCATCACGGTAGTAACCATGAAGTATCGTACCCCCCGTCCCAAGGGACTGGCCAAGCATACCACGGCCTGGCAGGATTTGCAGCGTGCCATCCGCATCGTGCGCAGCAAGGCGGCCGAACAGGGCCTGAATCCGGATAAGATCGGCATCATGGGTTCATCGGCCGGCGGACATCTCACGCTCATGGGCGTAACTTCCTCCCGCCACCGCGCATACTGGCCCATCGACGACCTGGACAAACTGCCTTGCAACGTGCAGTGGGGTATCGGCATTTATCCGGCCTACTCCCTTACGGATGGCCTGGAAGCCCCCAACAAAACGGGGGGCAACGCCGACAGCGCCGTCCTGGCTCCGGAATTCTCCTTCGATCTGGATACGGCACCCATGCTGCTCATCCACGGCGATTCCGACGGCTGGGCCGCCATGAATTCCGTGAAGGTTTGGGAGAAACTGCGTGCCATGGGCATCCCCGCCGAACTCCACACCCTGGCTACCCGTAAGCACTGCTTCCAGGAGAACTCGGCCCCCGGCACCGGCAGCTACACATGGCTGGACCGCATTGACGAATTCCTGACTGAAATTGGGCAGAAATAAGCCCAAACGCCCGGGTTCAGTTCAACGTTAGACTGAACCCGGGCGAAAAATAGGAAAAGTGCTAACCGCAAAATGAGGTTGGATTTCCCTTCTCAGTGAAGGAGTGGGTTTATGTTCATACTGCAATATTAGGTTGGGAATGTGTGTTTTTTGTCAAACACTAATTCGAGGTATAAAGTTGGTTTTCTCTGAAAGAGCGGGTTTCCGAAACACAACTACCGTGCTTGTTTTTATCACATGATTGTCTTACCTTTGTTTTGCTGGATGTAAGTCAAAAAGCTGTATCATAAATACTGTTGGGCTGGGGAATCTTCGGGTTCCACTTTTGTCGTTTTAGCGGTTCTTGAATGGATGCGGTGCTGACGCTTATCAACCAGATACTACCAATTCTCTTTGTCTTCTTGTTCTTTCCGAACTTTTTCTTGGTATTCTTTGATAAAATACAAGGGGCCCAATGCTAGGTTGTTGAATTCTGTATCGATGGTCCTGATATCTTCCCGACGTTTGTCCGTTTGGTTGTGGGTACCGTCTTTGTTGCATATTTTATTTACAATTAGAAAGGAGGGAAAATTCACTTCACCACTGGTTGTATTATTTACGACCGATAGTATCTTTGGAAGATAGACCTTGACCAGATTATCCTCACATTCTAGATAAAGCGCAAAACGGAACTCATGAGGTATCAGCGTTTTATTTCCAATGATGGAATGAATATTTACAGTTTTAGCACTAGCTAATTGAACGCCATTATCAAATAGACTTAGGCCACTCATCTTGTAGTCTTTACTGTAATAGTTATAGATTAGCTTTATCAGTTCTATCTTTGATGCCCCATTTATTCTAAACACCTTATAGTCTGCAGAATCAGGATATTCGAAGCAAAATGAGTTCCCGAACTTGAAAGCCGTTTCTCCTTTTTGAGGAAGTTCTTGGACGTTTTCCCAATCCGGGGCCATATTTTTTGAATCAATATACTCAAGAAGGCCATTGATCAACGAGTTCGCAAGTTCTGTGATATACTGTTTTCTTTTGCTTATTTCGGTTTCTTTATATGAATGACCTTCTTCATTTTTGCTCCACCACTCATATAGTGTGTTTTCGTGATGACTACCAGATCCAAATACGTATACACCATTCATGTAACTTCCGAATGAGTGTCTGTTTATTGTAAGAACAGGTGGGTCAATTCGCACTCTTCCTTGTTTAAATAGCACACGAAATGCGTACTTTACTGATATTACTTCTGTGCCGTAGTATTCGCAGGGTGTTACTCCTTCGATTGTTTCTTTGGAAAAATAATAGTGTCCGTGGTGGATATAGTGACATTTATTTTCGAATCGGGCAATATAGTCTGGAAGTGCATTGATCTGGTATAGACTTGATTCGAATAATGATTTCAAGTCATCCTCGCTCATGTTTGGATCGTACTCAAAGATATAATAGTTCTTATTGTTGTCTGTTCTGACAAAACTACCTATATCGTTGAGATGGAAATCAACTCTGTTTCCCTGAGCCCAGAGAGAGCCAGATAAAAAGACTATTGCTAAAATACAAAGGAGCTTTCTCATATTTATGATAATTATGCGGTTATTACTTACTATATGATAGTGGTTTTTTCTGGTACTTTCTATCCTTGTTCGTTATTGTTGCCAAATCTGACAGAAACTCATCTTTTTCTTCGTTAGCTATTTGCACATTAAAATTCCAACCTAATATTTCGGATAGCCAGGAAAAGTGCACGGATTTACTCCATCAACTTCTTGTATTTGAAGCGCTTGGGGGCCGCATCGGGGCCCAGCCGCATCTTGCGGTTGGCCTCGTATTCCTGGTAGTTGCCCTCGAAGAACACCACTTTCCCGTCGCCTTCATAGGCCAGGATATGGGTGGCGATACGGTCCAGGAACCAGCGGTCGTGCGAAACCACCACGGCGCAGCCGGCGAAGTTCTCCAAGCCTTCCTCCAAGGCGCGGATGGTGTTCACATCCACGTCGTTGGTAGGTTCGTCCAGCAGGAGTACATTGCCTTCGTCTTTGAGCGTAAGGGCCAGGTGCAGGCGGTTGCGTTCACCGCCGGAGAGTACGCCGCAAAGTTTTTCCTGATCGGCCCCTGAGAAATTGAAGCGGGACACCCAGGCGCGGGCGTTCACGTCCTTGCCGCCCATGCGCACCCATTCGGAGTTGCCCGCAATGGTTTCATACACAGTGAGGTCCGGATCGATGGAACGGTGCTGCTGGTCCACATAGGCAATCTTCACAGTATCGCCAATCTCGATGGTTCCGCTATCCGGCTTCTCAATGCCCATGATCAGGCGGAAGAGGGTGGTCTTACCGGCGCCGTTAGGGCCGATAACACCCACGATGCCAGCCGGCGGCAGCTCAAACGAGAGATGCTCGAACAACAGTTTGTCGCCGTAAGCTTTTGACACATCGTTGAATACGATCACCTTATTGCCCAGGTGCGGGCCGTTGGGGATATAGATTTCCAGGTTAGCCTCCTTGGCTTTCGTATCGGCCGATGCCAGTTTTTCGTAGGCGCCCAGACGGGCTTTCTGCTTGGCCTGGCGGGCCTTGGGGGCCATGCGCACCCATTCCAGTTCCCGTTCCAGGGTTTTGCGGCGCTTGCTTTCGGCCTTTTCCTCCTGTGCCAGGCGCTTGGTCTTCTGGTCCAGCCAACTGGAGTAATTGCCCTTCCAGGGAATACCCTCGCCGCGGTCCAGTTCCAGGATCCAGCCGGCTACGTTGTCCAGGAAGTAACGGTCGTGCGTGACGGCAATCACGGTGCCTTTATATTGCTGCAGATGGGCTTCCAGCCACTGGATACTTTCGGTGTCCAGGTGGTTGGTGGGCTCGTCCAGCAGCAGGACGTCGGGCTCGCTCAAAAGGAGGCGGCACAGAGCCACGCGGCGCTTTTCACCGCCCGAAAGCTCCTTGATCTTCTGCTCCGACGGCGGGCACTGCAGCGCATCCATGGCACGCTCCAGCTTGGAATCGATCTCCCAGCCGTTCACATGCTCGATCTGTTCGGTGAGTTCGCCCTGGCGCTCGATGAGGCGGTTCATTTCGTCATCGTCCATGGGCTCCATGAACTTCATGGAAATGTCGTTGTACTCCTGCAGGATGTCCATGATGGGCTGAACGCCCTCCTGGACCACTTCAAGCACCGTTTTCTCAGGGTCCATCTGCGGCTCCTGCTCCAGATAGCCCACGGTATAGCCGGGTGCCCAGACCACTTCGCCGGTATAGGATTTCTCCACTCCGGCAATGATTTTCAGGAGCGTGGATTTACCGGATCCGTTAAGGCCGATGATGCCGATCTTGGCCCCATAGTAGAAGCCAAGCCAGATATCCTTGAGGATTACTTTGTTATTGTGGGGGAGCACCTTGCTCACCCGGTTCATGGAGAAGATAATCTTTTCGTCGGCCATAGCATATGCGGTTTGGACAAAGATAACAAATTATTCTTACCTTTGTGTTTTATGGACAAACTTTTCCTCATAGACGGGCACGCGCTGGTTTTCAAAATGTACTACGCTTTCCTGCGCAGGCCCATGATCAATTCGAAAGGGGCGGACATGTCCATCCTTTACGGATTCACCAAGTACCTGCTGGAAATGCTGGAGCGGGAGAAGCCTACGCACGTGGCGGTGGCATTCGACCCTCCGGGCGGCAGTTTCCGCAACCAGCTGTATCCCGCCTACAAAGGGACGCGTCCCCCTACCCCGCAACTGGTCATCGATGCTCTGGAACCGCTCACGCAGCTAGTGCAGGCGCTTCAGATTCCGGTACTTATGGTACCGGGCTTCGAGGCCGATGATGTCCTGGGCTCCACCGCCACACAGTACGCCTCAGACGCCTTGGACGTGTTTATGGTGACGCCGGACAAGGATTACGGGCAGCTCATCGGCCCGCATGCTTTCCAGTATAAACCGGGGAAAAGCGGCAGCGATGCCGAAATCTGGGGCATCCCCGAACTCTGTGAAAAATGGGGCATTTCAGAGCCCTCGCAAGTCATTGACATGCTGGCCATTTGCGGCGATTCGGCCGACAATGTGCCCGGCGTGAAGGGCGTGGGAGAAGTAGGAGCCGCCAAGCTTATCGCCAAATACGGAAGCCTGGAAAACATCTATGCACACCTTGGGGAACTCCCTCCCAGGCAGCAGGAGCAGTTCCGGGAAGCGGAGCCATATATCGGCCTTTCCAAAACCCTGGTCACCATCAAGACCGACATGGATCTGCCCGTCACGCTGGAAGATATGCGTTATACGGGGCAGTACGCGGCGGAAATTGTGACGCTTTTTGAGCACTACGAATTTGCTTCGCTGAAAAGATATATTGCCGGAAAAACTTCCATGGAGTTATCCTCCACTCCTGCGCAACAGGAAAGTGTTGCTTTCGAATTCCAGGAAGTTTCTCCTGCCGAAGTTCTTGCTACGGCACGGAAAACGGGGAAAGCGGGACTGGTGCTCTCCGGTCAGAAGCTCCTTTTGTCGGCCGATAAAAAGGTGGCTTCCGTTAATCTGAGCCAAGCGAAAACCCTTCTGGAAGACCCTGCGGTGGCCAAATACGGTGTGGATCTGAAGCGTCAGTCCAACCTGCTTGCTGCCGAAGGGATCGGCCTGGAAGGACAGTGGAACGACATCGAACTCATGCACTATGTGCTGAATCCGGAACGCAGCCATGAGCTGGCAGCCCTGGCACAGACTTATCTGGGTGTTTCGCTGGAAGCATCGGCCGCTCCTGTTCAGACGGGCTCCCTTTTTGACGAGATTCATGAAGAGGATGACTCGCCCCGGCTAATGGAGGCCGCCGTGCTGGTGCCGCTGGGCGACAAACTCCGGGAAAAACTGCCGCCGTTCTACGACCAGATGGAAGAGCCGCTGGCCAAGGTGCTCGCTATGATGGAACGGGACGGGGTGAAAGTGGATATGGAGCAGATCCGCCACTTTGCCGAAGGCCTTCGCAAAGAACTGGCCGAAAGGGAATCACGTATCCGCGAAATGGCAGGTGATCCCACACTGAACATCTCCTCTCCCAAACAGGTAGGTGACCTGCTGTTCGAAAAACTCCGGCTGGATCCCAGGGCCAAAAAGAGCGGGCGCGGGCAGTATTCTACTGACGAAGCCACCCTGCTGACCATTGCCGACAGGCATCCTATCGTGGAAGAGATTCTGGAATTCCGGGCAGTGAAAAAGCTGCTTTCCACTTATATCGAGCCTTTCCCTTCGTACATCTCGCCCGTGGACGGACGCGTACATACCACGTTCAATCAGGCGCTTACAGCGACCGGTCGTCTTTCCTCCTCCAATCCCAACCTGCAGAATATCCCCGTGCGTACGGAGCGCGGCAAGGAGATTCGCAAGGCGTTTGTGCCCGGGACGCCGGAGGGTATCATCGTATCGGCCGACTATTCGCAGATTGAACTGCGCATCATGGCGCATTTAAGCGGCGACGAGCACCTGACCCAGGCCTTCCGCGAAGGGGCCGATGTCCACGCGGCAACGGCGGCCAAGATCTTCGGCATTCCGGTGTCGGAGGTCACGCGTGAGCAGCGCGGCATGGCCAAGACAGCCAATTTCGGCATCATGTATGGTATATCTTCTTTCGGCCTGGCGCAGCGGCTGCACCTGTCGCGCAGCGCGGCTAAAGAGCTGATTGAAGGATACTTTGCCTCCTTCCCTTCTATCCGCAGTTTCATCGACAGCAGCATTGCTTTCGCCAGGGAGAACGGCTATGTCCAGACACTCTTCGGCCGGCGACGCTACCTGCCGGACATCCATGCCCGCAACGCCACGGTCCGCGCCCTGGCCGAACGAAACGCCGTGAACGCCCCTATCCAGGGAACATCGGCCGATATTATCAAGCTGGCCATGATTGGAGTGGCGGCCCGCATGAAAGAGGCGGGGCTCAAGAGCAAGATGGTGCTGCAGATCCACGACGAACTGCTGTTCGACGCCCTTCCCGAAGAGCTTCCGCAGTTGGAGGCGTTGGTGAAAGATGTGATGGAACACGTCATCACCCTGTCTGTTCCTTTAACCGTTGAATGTTCCGCCGGCGCCAACTGGCTGGAAGCCCACTGATTGCCTATGGACTATCTGAATTATACGGAGAAAGAGTTGGTTGCCCGGGCCGTTCAGGGCGACCAGATGGCTTTCCGCGCCCTGTACCAAATCCACGAACGCTCTGTCCGCGGCCGGGTAAGCGGTTACTTCCAATGGAAGGCCGATGTAGACGATGTGGTCTCCGAGAGCTTCCAGAAGGCGTTTTCGGCCCTGGGAAGCTTCGATGTCTCGCGGGAATTCCGGCCCTGGCTACTGACCATCGCTACCCGCACGGCGCTGGACCATCTCTCCAGTATCCAGCGGGAGGACGAAAAGAAGGAGGGTATCCTGCATAAGGCTTCTGCCGAAAGCGGAGACAGTGTTATCCCCCTCACGGATTACACCCCGGAAGAGGAAATCATCAATGATGAAGTACACCAACGGCTCATGCAGTATATAGACGAGTTGCCCTCCCTGTATAAGGACGTGATGATCAAATACATGATAGAAGAACTGGAATACGAAGAGATTGCGAAAGAGCTGGACCTGGAGCTGAATACGGTCCGCACGCGCATCCGCCGGGGTAAACAGCACCTGGCCCAAATGATGCTCCGGGGGGAAGTGGAATGAATGCGGCCGATTTTCTGGAATTTGTGAAGCGGGACTTTCCGCTCACGCCCCTGCAGGAGCAGCGTTTTGCCGCGCTGGAGAATCTCTATCGAGACTGGAATGCGCAAATCAACGTGATTTCCCGCAAGGACATCGATGCCCTGTATGAGCATCACGTCCTGCATTCCCTGGCCATTGCCCGTTACCTCCTTACGGTTCCCGGACTCTATGAGCGTTTCGCTTCCGGGAGTGTGATGGACCTGGGGACCGGCGGCGGATTCCCTGGCATTCCGCTGTCCATTCTCTTTCCTTCGGCCCAGTTTGTCCTCTGTGACTCCGTTGGCAAGAAAACCATTGTGGCACAGGCGGTGGCATCGGCCTTGGGCCTGGAAAACGTGCGGGTGGTGAATGCCCGCGCCGAATCCCTGCCTCAGGTTTTCGACTTTGTGGTTTCCCGGGCCGTGGCTTCCCTGCCGGACTTTTATCCGTGGGTCAAGGGGAAGTTCTCCCAGGGCATCCTGTACCTGAAAGGCGGCGATGTGAACGAAGAGATCGCCCTTACTATGGCCAGGCACCGGCTGCCCCGCGGCAGCGTGCACACCTGGCCCATATCGGCCTGGCTCCAAGACCCCTGGTACGACGGCAAACTGGTGATTCATTTTGAGCGCCAGCAATAATCTCAAAAAATATTTGGCGTTTTGAGCGGGAATTACTACCTTTGCAGTCCTTACGCGAAAAATAATAAAACAGAGATATCATGAAAAGAACATTCCAACCTTCCCGCCGCAAGCGCGTGAACAAGCATGGCTTCCGCGCCCGGATGGCCAGCGCCAACGGCCGCCGCGTTCTGAGCGCCCGTCGCCGCCACGCCCGCAAGAAGCTCTCCGTCTCCGACGAAGACCGCTGGTAGAAATTGAAGCAACCCACCCGGGTTGCTTTTTTTTATAGTTACACCGCATTATGATGTAGGTATTTGCAGAGTTGGCGTGGGGTGGCGGTGGTACGGATTCTCAACAAACGGAATAGCGCAGTTTTTTGCTCCGCAGGCAGGCCGAAAATGGCACATGGATCTGAAAGGCCAACTTCTTTCTTCAGGATACGGTTACAATCGGCATATACGGCATCGGAATAATTGTCCCTGTCTTCTTTTATGTCATATTCGCTGCCCGTATTGTCGTGAAAAGCGCGTAGCATCGCGTCATAATTTCCGTAATAGGCCATGGCGGTTCCATAATCGATCACATTCCATGTGCCGATGATGTAATCTACCAATTGCTGATATTCAATCGCATCCAGTTTTTTCTCCCAGCGTTTCAGAAGCGCATAACTGAGGTATTTTTCCTGCTGCCTCAAAGAACGGGCCTCCCGCAGGATTCCACGCAGAACCCACGATGCCTCCTGTTCAATCAAAGGGGCCGAAAAGGGGGCGTCATTCCGGGCATAGGACAGAAAATTCCATCTGTATGCTTCGGCCCGTTGAACCATCTTCCGCTCAACAGGATTATTGTAATTATAGCAGAGCGTGGTACGGATCTGTTTATTTCCCATTTTGACCGCACTCAAGAACCGATGCTTGAACAGCGGTCCCTTCCTGCCTCTGGATTCATTCCAAAGGTGGGCATACAATCGCGTGTATTCATGCACAAAACGGGAAAGGGATTTCTCGTCCTGAACAAGCAGGACGCAGTGAATATGGTCCACCATGGGACATAGGGCCAATACCTGCACGCCGAAACGCCGGGCTATCGTGCAGAAAACGGTAAAAAACACCAGATAATCACTCACGGAATAGAATACCAATACCTTATTCACCGTTTGCTGACATACATGGTGCACTTCTCCGGGATACACTTTCCTTGTCTTCATGACCTGCAAGATATCCAGAAGATAACCCGCTTCCAAGCATCGTAAAAATCATTGTGTTGTTTCAGGTGATTATTTGCTGTTTTTTACGATTCCCCTACTCCCAGACCACCCATTTCCGGTCCAATGGAATCCGTTTGGGCTGCCCCGCCGGACCGCCAATCAAGTAGTGACCGGCGTCATCCACCAGCGCAGCTACGGCTTTGTTCACCCGGGCGATGTTCACGTTCAGGTCGTTGTTGAAAAGGTCCAGGATGCGCAGTATCCGCTTTTCAATTTCTACAGGCTCTGAGCATCGGCTCACCCGCCGGTATAGTTCCGCCAATTCTTCACGATAATCCACGATATCCTTCAACGGGATACCCTCCGGATGCCGGAGGAACAGGAGCAGCACCGTCTTGGCCATCGGCCTCACTTTTAATTCCTGTCGGCCGATGTACACCCGCAGGCCCCGCGTAATGCGCACGGGCTGCTCCAAGGGACGTGGATTCAGGCCCCGCCGTTCCATCTCTTGCATCGCCAGACGCACAAAGGTGAGCAGTTCCTCCGTCTCCTTCTCTTCCCAATTCAGTCCATACGGCACCCGCGGCTCTTCCAGGCGATGCCACCATAAATACCCCAATGCCAACAAAGCCTCATCCATAGCTTCCATCGTTTTGCGAAAGGTAAGAAAACAACGCCATCACCATGCGGTGCAACCTGCTCAGTATAAGCATATTACACAAATCAATCGTTCGGTTTTTGAACGATTGATTTGCGTAAGGCGCTGAGGGACAGCTATTTATGCCGCATTGGCTATTTCTTGATGGGATAGAGGCGGAGGAGGAGCAGAATGAGGAGGGCGATGGCGGCCGGGAAGAGGGAGAACAGGCACCAGATCATCTGCTGGACGGAGGCTTCGTTGGTGATAGTCACTACAGTCTGTCCCGTAATGGGGTCCTGGCTGGAAATAAGGCCGGCAACGCCCAACAGGAGCGCCACAAGCGCCCCGGATATGGCCGATCCAAACTTCTGGGCCATGGTGCCGGAAGAGAAGATGAGGCCGGTGGACGAGGTGCCGTCCTTTTCGGTGGCGTAATCGGCCACATCGGCGTACATGGACCACAGAAGCGGAGAATAAATGCCGATACCCATGGAGGTGACGATCACATTGGCGATCATGAGCCAGATATAGGCCGGATCCATGGGAATAAAGAAGAAGGCGATGGAAGAGACGGCACATACAATAGCCGCCCAGGCAAAGGCCTTGTGCTTACTTCCCACCCACTGGGTGAAACGGGGTGTAAGGCCGCCGAAAATCATGCAGACAGCCTCGCCGAACATCATGAATACCGTATAGTTGATAATGAGGCCGGCAACCGTTACATCGCCGTGCATGCAATACTCGAACAGATAGGCCGCCACGGCATAACGGAAACCATTGAAGAAATTGGTACAGATGCCGATGAGCGTGAGGTAAATCCAGGGCTTGTTATGAACAAGGTCCACGAAAGGCTTGAAGGAGAATTTTTCGGCGCGTACAGGCTCCAGGCGTTCCTTGGTGAGGAGGCCGCAGGCCAGGGTGCCCAAAGCGGCCAGAGCGCCCAGCACGACGCCCAGTACAGCATACTGATGCGCCGGCGTTCCGCCTACCATCTTTTGCAGATAAGGGAAGGAGAAGAGAGTGATAAAGCCCATCGCATAGGCGCCCACCATTCGGAAGGAGGAGAACTGGTTGCGCTCGTTGCTATCGTCGGTCATGACGCCCAACAAAGAACCATAAGGCACATTGACGGCCGTATACACCACCATCATGAGCAGGTACAGGGCATAGGCGTAGGCCCTTCTTCCGGCGGGGCCAAGGTCCGGCGTATAAAGCAGCAGGGCGAATACCAGACCCAGCGGAATAGCGCCGAAAATGAGCCAGGGCCGATAAGTGCCCCAACGGGACTTCGTGCGGTCTGCGAGGGCACCCATCAGAGGGTCGGTCACCACGTCGAAAAGACGAGCCAGCAGCATCAGGGCGCCGGCATCGGCTACGGTGAGGCCGAAGATATTGGTAAAGAAGAACGGGAATGCAATGGACATGACCTTCCAGGTGATTCCGCCGGCAGCGGCATCGCCCAGGCCATAGCCTATTTTCTCGGATAATTTAGCCATATGTTATTAGTTTTATATGTCTGCAAATAACAGTTATGCAAAGATACATAAAATCTGCAAACACATGCGCGTATTGTGGTAGGGACATTTCCAGAAACCGGCCTTGGGCTGAGAACGGTCCAGGGAACCATCGGGCAGCACGGCCCACCACCATTCCCCGTCGGCCGCATCCACCAGATGTTCCCGGATGTAGTGCCAGCAGGCCAGCGCCTTATCGGCCCCGGAAATATCTCCGTGATATTTCCACAGCCAGAGATTTCCCACCACGGTTTCAGCCTGGACCCACCACTGGCGGGAATCGTCGTACGAACCGTCCGGATACTTTTCATAGCGCAGGGAACCGTCTGGCATCAGGCCCTCGTTCCCGGCAAGGCCCATCTGCAGCGCCCAGGGACGCACGCGGTTCACAACGTCCAGATCCTTCAACGCAAAGGCACATTCCAGCGCCAGCCAGGAGGTTTCGATGTCGTGTCCATAGGAAACGGCGCCCGGCAGCACTGTCCAGTCCCGACGGAAATACAGCTGCAGATGGCCGTCCGGCCCCATGATGCGCTTGCCCATGAGCTCCAGCAAACGGCTCACCGCCGCCCGCAAGCCCTCGTCCGGCCAAACCTGATACAGATTGGCATAGGCCTCCAGCAGGTGCAGGTGGGAATTCATGGTTTTATCGGCATTGATGTCGTGGGCCGATAAGGACATGTCTTCCAACGGCGAGAAATCCCGGGCCAGGGCCTCGATATAGCCGCCATGCTCCTTGTCGGCGAAGTAAGTTTCCACCACCCGATACAGGTTCACAGCATTTTTCAGCACTTCGTCATCGTGGGTAACCTTGTACAGCTCCGACAAACCATAAATGGCGAATCCCTGCGCATACAGCTGCTTTTTAGCATCCAGCCGCTCCCCTTCCGCGCTCACGCTCCAATATACGCCGCCGTACTTATGGTCGCAGAAATGCTCCAGAAACCAGTCCCGCGCATGGACCGCCGCCACCAGATACTGCGTATCCTTCAGGAGGGCATAGGCGGCCGAAAAGGCCCAGATGAGCCGGGCGTTCAGGATTACGCCCCGCGGTGCATCGTACAGCACCTTCCCGTCGGAGAGCACCTCTCCGTAAAAACCGCCCCGGGGATCCTTCAGCTTGAGCCAATAGGGTAAGATATTGGAGGTCAGGTTCTCCCTGACCTCCTGTAAAAACACATCCGTCCGTGTTTCCATAGCTGCATGATAAATTGCCGTAACAGACAAAACTTTTTTGCTCCCCTTGCGGGTAAAAAAGTTTTGGTCTGTGGAGGCTAAATGTTAGGGGTGTCCCAAATGGTAGTTTCGGTGCAGGCTACCATGGCTGCCTGACCGCCGCAGGAGAGGCGGAAATCGCCTTTCTCCAAGCGCCAGCGACCATCGGCCCCTACAAAGGCCAGGGCCGAAGCCGGAAGCTCGAAGCACACCGTCTTGGTCTCGCCGGGCTCCAGGGCAATCTTCTCGAAACCGCGCAGACGCTTGACATCCGGAATGAGGGAAGCCACCAGATCGGAGCTATACAGCAGCACCGCTTCCTTGCCGGCCCGATCGCCGGTATTAGTCACGTCCACGGATACTTTCAGCGTATCCTCGGCCGTGAAAGCGACAGTAGACACCTGCAGATTGGAATAAGCAAAGGAGGTATAGCTGAGGCCGAAACCAAAGGGCCACTGCACGTCCATGATGGCATCGTAGTTATAGGAGCCGTCCATGGTGGTCCTATGCTCGGACACCTTATAATCGTAGGTGTGCAAGGCGTTGATATGCTTGGAATAAGTGAAAGGCAGTTTGCCGGAGAAATTCTCGTCGCCGCTCAGGAGGGACGCCAGGGCATCGGCCCCGAAATTGGACGGAAGCATGATGTCCACCACGGCGGCGCAAATCGGTTCTATGTCGCCGATCAGGCGCGGACGGCCTTCGTTGAGCACCAGGATAACGGGTTTTCCGGTACTGGCCGCTTCCCGCACCAGCTCTTTCTGATTGGCCGAGAGATTCAGGTCGTCCATGTTGCCGGGCGTTTCGCAGTAGGTGTTCTCGCCCACGCAGCAGATAATCACATCGGCATTCCGGGCAACATTCTTCACCTGCTGGAGGCTGGTCACCACTTCGTTCTGCCAGTTTTCACCGTCATACACCACGCCGGGAACCCAGGTAACCTGACCCGGGAAACGCTTCTGCAGCGCCTCCACAATGGTATTGTACTGCGGAACATATTCATCGGCATTTCCCTGCCAGGTGTAGCTCCAGCCACCGTTCAGGGTGCGCATGCTGTTGGCATTGGGGCCGCAAACCAGAATGCGCTCCTTGCCCGAAAGCGGCAGGATACCTTCGTTCTTAAGCAGCACCTCGCTTTCCAGTGCGGCGGAATATGACTGGCGGGCGAACTGCTCGCTGCCGAACTCCGGATATACATAATCCCACGTGGGCTTGTCGAACAGACCCAGACGCACTTTCAGGCGCAGAACCCGGCGCACGGCATCGTTCAGGCGGGATTCCGGAATACGACCTTCCTTCACCAGTTTTACAATCACGTTGCAGCATTCGGGATCGTAGGGATCCATGATCATATCGATACCAGCGTTGATGCCCATGGCCACGGCCTCGGCTTTGTCGGCCGCCACATGGTCGCGCTGGAACAGGTTGTCGATATCGGCCCAGTCGGTAACCAGCAAGCCGTCCCAACCCAGCTCCTCCTTCACCCAGCCGCTAAGCAGCATGGCGTTGCAGTGGGTAGGAATGCCGTTGATGGAGGCCGAATTCACCATGGCGGTGAGGGCACCGGCGCGGAAGCAGGCCAGGAAAGGAGCAAAGAATTTCTCCCTGAGGTCATTGGGGGCGATAATAGCCGGCGTACGGTCCTTGCCGGTCACAGGCACGCCATAGCCGATGAAATGCTTCAGCGACACGGCCACATGCTCCAGGTCGATGTGGTTGGGGTCGTCCCCCTGCAGGGCCAAGGTCTCTTCACGGGCCATTTCGGCCTGCAGGTACGGATCCTCGCCGAAGCTTTCCCAAAGACGGGGCCAGCGGGGGTCACGACCCAGGTCCATCACGGGTGAAAACACCCACGGAACCTGCGCAGCGCGCGTTTCATAGGCCATGGCCCGGCCCATCTGGCGGGCGTATTCCCGGTTGAAAGTGGCGCCCAGATTAATCTCCTGGGGATACAGCGAGCCGTCCGTCAGGTAGGAAGCGCCGTGGATCATGTCCAAACCATAGATGCAAGGAATGCCGATAGCCTCCATGGATTTTTCCTGAATCTGGCGCACCATGGCAGCGGTATGTTCGCGGGAATGCGACTCGTCGTTCATGATGTTCAGGATGGAGCCCACTTTATACTGGCCGATAATCCGGTCCAGTTTGGCCGGATCCAGGGCCTGGTGGGTATCGTCCTCCAACGTATTGATGGACAGCTGGACCAGCTGACCGGCCTTTTCCTCCAAGCTCATCTTCTTGAAGACCTTTTCTACTTTGGCTTCTACCTCTTTGTCGGAGGGAATGGCCTTGGGGCCTTTGGGGGCGCCGCATGCCATCACCAGCAGCAAAGCGCTTAAAGCATAGAGCGTTCTTTTCATATCTGCTATAATTGATTCATCGTAACTGTTTCTCCCATATACTGAACTGCGGTACCTTCGGCATCCGGGTTCCAGGCGAACGGATGGGCCGGATCCACCACCACCACACGGAAGCGGCGGCTTTGGAGCATGCCGGGATAAGAGCCCGTACGAGGGCCGATGGTGAGCGTCCGGGCGGTATTATCCCACACCAGCGGAATGCTGCTGCATTCCCCTCGCTCGTAACCATAGCTGAGGCCGTCATCTTCGTAAAGGGTAAAGGAGGCATCGGACCCTGCATAGACCAGCAGCAGGAGGTCATCGGCCGGCTTTTCATCGCTCCACTCCATGGCAGGGCCCACCGGAACGATATTGCCCGCGCGCACATAGAGCGGGATGCGTTCATAAGGCGCATTCACCTTAAGCTTCTGACCACCAGGAATATATCGGCCGGAATAGAAATCGTACCAGCCGCCTTCCGGGAAATACACGCTGCGGCTGCGGGCCTGGTATTCGTACACCGGACAGGGCATGAGGGCCGGGCCCAGCAGCCACTGGTCGGAGAGGTCGCGCACGGCGGGATCGGCCGGGAAATCCATGGGTAGACCGCGCAGGAGGGTGTAATCCTGGAAATGGACGGCGCCGGTAAGCGAATACAGGTAAGGCATCAGCCGATAACGCAGCTGCATGTACCAGAGGATGCTTTCATAGGCCTTAGAGCCTTCCGGGGCAATGTTCCAGAGCTCGCGCCGGGGCCACTGGCCGTGGGTGCGGAACAGCGGAACAAAGGTGCCGAACTGGTGCCAGCGTGTCTGAAGTTCCTGCCATTCATCGGCATTCGCTTCGTCGTAGAACTTGCTCATGACGGAGAAGCCGCCAATGTCCATGCCCCAGAACGGAATACCGCTCATGGAGTAGTCCAGGCCGGCGGCCATCTGCATGCGGAGGTCGGTCCAGGAAGTGCCGATATCCCCGCTCCAGGTGGCGGTGCTGTAGCGCTGCAGGCCGGCAAAGCCGTTACGGGTGAGGAGGAACACGCGCTTGTCCGGGTCCACGCTGCGCTGGCCTTCATAAATGGCCTGCGCATTCACCAGAGCATAGGCATTGAGATATTCGGTGGAAGAGCCCAGGGCATTGGGCGTGAGCAGCCACTTGAGGTAATCCATGGGCAGGCAGTCCCGCAGATTGGGCTCACTGGCATCCATCCACCAGGCATCGATCTTGCGGCTGAAGCGGCTATAGAGGCTCTGGTCCATCTGATACCAGAACATCCGGCGGCCTCCGGGGGCATAGGCATCGTAGAAACTCTGCTTATAGCCCAGCCAGTCCACCAGGGAGTCTTCCTCGGCGTGCGTATAAACATAGCCCGCTTCCTTAAGCTCCTTATAATGGATCGTATTGGTATAGAATTTCGGCCACACGGAAATCATGAAACGGCCGTTCATCCTGTGCACGTCGTTGATCATCTGTTCCGGGTCCGGGTAGCGTTCCGGATCAAATTCGTGACTCCCCCACTGGTCTTCTTTCCAATATTGCCAGTCCTGGACGATATTGTCCACCGGAATGTGCCTCCGGCGCAGTTCCCGCAGCGTTTCTACCAAATCGTCCTGGGTGGCATAACGCTCCCGGCTCTGCCAGAATCCCAACACCCATTTGGGCATCACGGGCGCCTTGCCGGTGAGGTGACGGTAGTTCTTGATCACCCCGTCGTAGTTATCCCCCACCATGAAATAATAGTCGGCCTGGGGTTCGGCTTCACTCCAGAAGGTCAGGCCCTGGTCCACTGTCCCGGCTGGCAACACACGAAGGCCGATATAGGATACGTCACCGTCGGGCTCCCAATTAATCTTGATGGGCGTGGGAACGCCTTTTTCCAGATGGACGGTATACTTGTAACTGTTGGGATTCCAGGCCGGACGCCAGCGGCGGGACATAACTTCCTTCCCGCCCATCTCCGTTTGCTGGAAGCCGGCATAGTACTGGATAAAGTGGTAATCCCCCGTCTCGCGGGCGGTAAGGGTGCCTTCATAGCACACCGTGGCACCGTTCAGCGGTAGGTCCGGCAGATTCCGGATGGCCCATTCATTCTCATAGAACAGACTGTCTTCCTTTTGGACCAGAATAGTGCTATCGGCCGCCTGATACGTTCCCGTGAGGTCCAGGTCAAAGACCTCTCCCAGCTGCCGATAGGGCTGGTCGGTGCCCCAGCGACTCAGTGAATAAGCATCGAACAGCACGCCGTAGCCCTTGTTGGAAACCACCAGCGGCACGCTTACCTTGGTGTTGTACTGGTACAGTTCTTCCGGACGGCCTTTGTGGTCGAATTCACCCGCCTGGTGCTGTCCCAGGCCGTAAAAGGCCTCGTCATCGGCAGGGTCAAAACGCACCGTGGTGCTCCAAAAGCCCCATTCCGTGCTGGGTGTCAGCGTGGCGTGGCCGTTCAGGGCCAGCGGGGTGCCATCGGCCTTATAGAAATGGACCGATCCATCGGCCTTGTACACATCTACTGACAAGGCGGAGGTGGTCAGATGCACCTTGCCCATGGCGTCACTCACCTGGTAGTCCGTGAAAAGATCCTCCTGGGGCAGCACGGCCAGACTTTCGCGATCCCAGAACATCCCGTCCGGAGTTACGCTAACCCGTACCACTTCCGGAGAAATGACCTGCAAGCGTACGTAGCCCTCCTGGGTCCGAATATTCTCCTCACCGTCCGGTGAACAAGCCACCAGACACAAAGTCAACGCCAGAGCGTGAAATGCTATCTTCATAAGTTTCCGTCAATCAACTTGTTAAGAGCTTCCACCGATAGGCCGGTGCGCAGGCCGTCTTCCGGCGTGTGCAAGCAATAGTCCACCAGGCGGTCCACCGTGGAAGTGGCCACGTGCATGCGGGTATCGGACGAAGCGTAGTAAATGAACACCTTGCCGTCCGGGTCGCAGATCCAGCCGTTAGAGAACAGCACGTTCATTACGTCGCCAATGTATTCCGGGCCTTCCGGGACCATGAAAAAGCCGCCGGGCTGGGCAATGACGCGGGAAGGATCGTCCAGCGCCGTCATATACAGATAGAGGACATAGCGCAGACCGCTGGCGCAACCGCGGACACCGTGGGCCAGGTGCAGCCATCCCTGACGGGTCTTGATGGGATGCGGGCCCTCGCCATTCTTCACTTCCTTGATAGTATGGTAATAGCGGCGGTTGATGATTTTCTCGTCTTTAATAACTGCGTTTTCCATGCTGTCCACCAGGGCCCAGCCGATACCGCCGCCGTTACCGGCGTCGATAAAACCGTCCTGCGGACGCGTGTAGAGGGCATATTTGCCGTCCACGAACTCGGGATGCAGCACCACGTTGCGCTGCTGGCTGGCGCTGCGCACATCCGGCAGGCGCTCCCAGTTCACCAGGTCTTTGGTGCGGGCCACGCCGGCCGCTGCAGTGGCGGCGGAAAGGTCGCCTTCGGCCGAATGATCCTTGCGCTCCACGCAGAAGATGCCATAAATCCAGCCGTCCTCATGGGCGGTGAGGCGCATGTCGTACACGTTGGTGGCGGGTTCGCCCCACTCGGGCATGGTGATGGGCCGAGGCCAGAAAGTGAAATTGTCCACACCGTTGGGGCTTTCGGCCACGGCAAAGAAACTCTTCCTGTCGGCCCCTTCCACGCGCACTACCAGAACGTACTTACCATTCCACTTGATAGCGCCGGAATTCAGGGTGGCATGAACGCCGATTCGCTCCATCAGATAGGGATTGCGTTCCTTGTTCAGGTCGTAGCGCCATTCCAGCGGCGCATGATCGGCCGTGAGGATGGGATTCTGGTAGCGCTCATACACACCATTCCCCTCGATGGGGGCATTCTTTTTCACAATCAGCTGGCGATGGCTCTCGCGGAGCCAAGCCAGACGCTCTTCAAAACTCATAGTTTATTCGTCCAATAATACGATGTTTTCCAACTCACTGAAGGCCTTGAAATTGGGGGCGCCTTCAAAACCCTTCCACGGGCCGTAGAAATGGCCGGGCTTATCCCAGGCATTGCGCCAGGTGAGCACATAGGCGATGGAGAAATCCTTGATGGAGGGATACAGGCGTTCCGTCCACCAGTGGAGGTCGGGAATGCCTTCCAGACCGGTTTCACTCAGGCACATGAGTTTCTGGTGCTCGTGGGAAAGGGCCGTAAGATAGGTGAGCTGTTCCCGGATTTCCTGCGCATAGCGCACGCCGGCTTCCTCCAGGCCGTCCGGCCCCACATACTCATAGGTATCCACGCCCAGGATATCCACGAATTCGTCGCCGGGATAGCGGCTCATATAGGCCTCCGGGCCGCAATTCCCGTTGGGGGAATAGCACCAATAGAGGTTCTTTAAACCCCGCTCCTTGTTAAAATACAGCCAGGTGTGCCGATAAAGTTCCTGATACTCCTGCGCGTTGCAGAGGCGTCCACCCCACCAGAACCAGCTGCCCAGATTTTCGTGCCAAGGACGGAAAACAATCATCACATCGTCGCCCAGGCTTTCGATGAAATCGGCCGCACGCTTTAGCCAGAGCTTGAATTCGGCCGCTTTCTCCCCGCCGGGAAGGATGGACTTCACCACCTGATCGGACGAAATGTCCCAGGCGTCTCCACCGGTCAAGGGGTTCCGCGGGTGCCAGGAGAAGGTGACCACGCCGCCGCGCTGCGCATGCAGCTGCACCGCCTTGCGCATAAGGCCGAAAGGCACGCCGTCCAGGTTGCAGGAATCGGCCAGCTCGATGCCGCCCAGGTCGAAGCCCATGACCATGGGATATCGGCCGGCAACATCCTTAATGTCGGAGCGATCCAGGGGATCCGCCTCCCAATCTTCCACTTTCCAGGCGTGGCCGTACACTAAGTCGTCCTGATGCCCATAGGCAATTTTACCATTGTTTACCCAGGCGTAGAGGCGCTGTGTGAGCCGGTCCTTGGAGGTTTCCACAGGCTCGCCGCTGCCGCAACTGCTGCAGGCCAGCGCCACGGCTGTCAAAAGCATAATCTTTTTCATCAGAATTTAGGTGCAGTGCTATAAACGTAATCCAGGGTGTAGCCTGAGGACTCTGTGAACCAGGCCTTCTTCAAGATATCCAGAATCTCCTTGCTGTTGCCGATGGGTTTTCCGGTGCCATGGTTAATGTAGCCGTGCTTTTCCTTTCCGTCCCCCTCGGCCCCGTTGTCCCAGAGGAAGCAAGGCAGGCTATATGTCCTGGCCGCCTTTACCACATACTCCATGTAGTACTTGTAGAAGGCCCAGGCACGGGCATCGCTCTTGGAGCGCATGGAGCAGCCGAATTCGCCCAGATACACGGGGATGTCCTGGCTGATATACCGGGTATACAGATCACTGAAAACATCTCTGATCTGCTTCTCGTTGTCGCCGGCCACCTTCTTTCCTTCGGCACCGGTATGTCCCCAGTCGGAATACTGGGCATCGCCGATGGTGTATTCCGAAGGATCGTAGCAGTGGACCGAAACGGCAATCTTTTTAGCAGGGTCGTTCGGGATGGTCATATACTTGGTGAAGCCCGGGTTGGCGCAATAGGAAGGTACGCCCAGCCAACGGGTGGCATTGCTGCCACCAGTGGCGCGGACGGCATCCACAAACACCTGGTTCCACTCGTTCAGGATATTAGCCTGCTTAGTGGGGTTCTTCTTGAAATCATCGCTCCAGCCCCAGCCACCGTCGTTGAGCTCGTTGAAGCTCTCCATCATGAGCCAGTCGTCGCCGCAATCGGCGAACTTGGTGGCAATCTGGGTCCATACGGCCTTGATTTCGGCCTTGATTTGGGTATTGAGCTCGCTGTTGTTGGCGGCATTCTTGATGTCCAGCCACTGGTAGGTGTTGTTCACCCCGTGATTCTCATCGTGATGGGTGTTGATAATCACCTTAAGGCCGGCGTTATGGGCAAAGCCCACCACCTCGTAGACGCGGTTCATCCAGGTTTCGTCGATCTTATACTCCGGAGAGGGGCCGATCATCTTGAGCCAGGAAATAGGAATGCGGACACTGGTGAAGCCCAATGCCTTCACACCGTCGAACGTAGCTTGCGTGGCTTTGTTGCCCTGCCAGGCTGTTTCGTCCGGATAACCTTCTTTGTCTCCCGCCCAGGAACCGTTGTAATAGGCGTCGAAATGGTTGCCCATGTTCCAGCCCAGGCCGAAGAAAGAGGCCAGGCCGTCCTTCTCCCCGGGTGTGGGATCCACGGGCTTTTCGGCCGCCGCCTGCGACACCTTTAGCGTGGCCGAAGTGGCGCCCGTCGCCTTGAAGGTAAGGGTGGCCTCACGGACCTCATAAGTATCATTCTTCGCCACCGTAACACTCATCTTGACGTTATAATCCTTATCAACGCTTTGGCTGGCAGCGGTTACCGTTACCCAACTGGGTTTCTCCACCTGCGGAACAAAGGGAGACTTAACGGTGATGTCGTAGGACGCCCCTTCCGCCCCGGCGGAGATGGCGGTCTGACTCAAAGTAATGGTTTTAGGTGCCGGATCCGGCGTGGGTTCCGGTGTAGGCGTAGGTTCCGGAGTCCTGCCGCAGGAATACAATGCAAGAGATAACAGCACAAAGGGTATCAAACGGTTTTTCATATCAATAACTAACTTTATCGCGGGTTATTACAAAATTCTGCTTGAATGCATCCTTCCACCAACTGTCGGCCACCATGGCGGAAGTCTTGCCAGCATACCAAGGCATGAACCAGGACCACTTTGCTCCTAGGTTCCACATGGCCGACACTTCCGAAAAAGCCTTTGCGCCCTCATCGCCCCAGCCGCATTCACCAAGTGCCACCATATGAGTAGGATAGGATTTCTGAATCTCGGTGAATTCCTGCGCATTTTGAGAGGCGTCATACCCATAGAGGTCTCGCGCCACAATGTCTACATAGGCATCTCCCGGGAACCAGTCTTTGTCCTGATTGTACTGGGAAGCGTTTCCGTTGAAGTTCTGGGTGGTCCAAACCCAAATGAGATTCCTTACCCCCTTCTGCTTGAAATATTCAAACATGGCTATCCAAAGATTCTTGAAAGTATCGGCCCCTTCATATCCCCACCAGAACCAGGCGGTTGCCCATGATGCGCTTTGCTTCAATGTGGCATTTCCGGCTGCTTCGTGGAACGGGCGCCAAATGGCAGGAATACCCTTTTCTTGAAGCAGAAGGATAACGGTTATCACTTTGTCCATCTGGCCGTAAAACCACTTTTTCTCCCAGGTCCCTTCCTTAAGGGCGTTGGAAGCCTTGAAAGTAGTCTTGTCGGGGCTGCAGGTGACACCAGAACCATCTTTACCCGGAGTAGTATCTTTGTTCACAGGCACGTTGAAATGCCACATCAGGGAAACAATGCCTCCGGCATCATACCAGCCGGTTACAGGTGAAAGGTCCTTGTAATTGATCCAGCCATTGCCGTCCGGGACATAGATATGGATGAAATCGTAGCAGTTCACCGCAGGGAACTTCCCCGTGAGTTTATTCACCGCCTCGGCAATATCGTTGTTCCAGTTCACATTGGCCATGACGGAAGATACAGTACTTTTCCCGTACTGATTGTACAGGAAGTCATACAATGCCTGGGTCTTTGCCAGCGGATTGGCAGTGACCAGCGTCTTGGTGATGTCCGTCTCAGGGTCTTCCGGTTTTTCGGCAGCCGCCTGCATTACCTTGAGGGTGGCCGAAGTGGCCCCCGTAGCCTTGAAGGTAAGGGTGGCCTCACGGACCTCATAAGTATCATTCTTCGCCACCGTAACGCTCATCTTGACGTTATAATCCTTATCAACGCTTTGGTTGGCAGCGGTCACAATTACCCAACTGGGGTTCTCCACCTGCGGGACAAAGGGAGACTTTACGGTAATCTCGAAGGACTCCCCTTCTGCCTTGGCACTGAGCGAGGATACGCTCAAAGTAATGGCCGTAGGCGCTTTGGGAATGGAATCCGGGATGGGTTCAGGATTGTCCTTCCTTCCACAGCCCCATAAGAGGGCCAGGGCGGCGAAGGATGATATGAGGAGGAATCTCTTCATAAAGGGAACCCGGAAGGGCGGTCAGGCCCCTCCGGATTAAAAGCATTACTTCAAAGCAACGGAAGTAAGGATGTAATTGGCACCGGTCATCACCAGTCCACCTTCGTTCACCAAGGCGTCCACATCGGCCTGGGTGAGCTCGAACTCGTAACTGGTCATACCCAGCTCCAGCGGAATATTACCGTCAGCGGCCAGGCCGGCTGTACTGGGCAGGGCAGACCAGCTGCCGTTACCAAAGCGAATCTGCCAGTAGTCGGCGCTCTCGTCCAGAGTGAAGTGAGCCACAAGGGTGGTTCCGGGAGAGACGGTGGTCCAGTCGTAACCGCCCCAGGAAAGGGCGCTCATACCGGTCCAATTGATGGCCTCGGAGCCTTCCCAAAGGACATTCTCCTGAGGACCGACGTTGGTTGTGGTCACAAGGGCAATTTCCGTGATAGTATAACCGGTACCGCAGACCACCAGGCCGCCTTCGTTCACCAGGACGTTCAGGTCGGCCGCGCTGAGTTCAAACTCATAGCCGGTGCCTTCCAGCGGCAGGTTGCCGTCGGGAGCCAGACCGGCCAGGCTGGGCAGGGCTGCCCAGCTGCCGTTGCCGATACGGATGCAGCCATCCGGATCGTCGATGGTGTACACGACGGAGAGTTTGGTCCCCGGTTCCACGGTGCTCCAGTCGTAGCCGCCCCAGGAAAGGTCGGTCACGGCACCGCCGCTCCAAGTGACGGTGGAGGAACCTTCCCAGATGGTGGTGCGCTGCTCTGCGGCGCCGAAGTGGATCACGGACACGCCCGTGACTACCACACTTTCACCCTGGACCACGAAGATACCGCCCCAACCCTGAGGAATGGTAAGGGTGCCGATGTTATCATCGGTGACCTCGATCGGGTAGTACAGAGCGCCGGGTTCAGTGTTGTCTGCAGTTACCTTGGCGAGCTGACCATCCCAGTGACCGCCGAAGATCTCGAACTGCCACCAGTCGGCGTAAGGCGTGTAGTAGATGCGAACGATGTCACCCACCACCACGTTGCCGTCCAAGGCACCGTCGCCACCCAGGTAAGGCTGGTTGCTCCAGTTGCCCAGGTCTTCGTAGCCTTCCCAGTAGAACTTCTCCGTGAACGGAGCCGTAATCTCAAAGGGAACGGGCCAGGTGAGTTCGGAGCCATCCATGAGCACAAAGACCAGACGATAGACGCCGGGGCCGATACCATCCGGAATGGCGAAGGACATAGCGTCATCGGCACGGAGGGAGAAGCTGTTCACCCGTTTGCCCTTGACGTACACCTGATCCACCTGCAAGAGATTCTTACCCGTGATGGTGATCGGGTTGCCCAAACCATAGGAAGGCTGGTCGAACTTCACGGACACGGCCATATCGTAAGAAATTTCGATAGGATAGGTAGCCGTGGTGTAACCGGCTGCGGAAGTGAAGGTGATGGGACCGGTGTAAGCCTGCTCGGGGAGCTTGACGTTTACATCGGTGAAGCCCAACTCGTCGGTAACCAGTTCATATTCGCAAGGGATGAGGCCGTGATCCTTGTCACCGATAGTGACATCGATAACCAGGTCAAGATCAAGACCTTCAACAAGCACAACCGTCTCACCGGCCACGTACTCGTCAAAGTGCTCCCAACCCAGGATTTCGGGCTTCACCACCTCGATGTCCTCGCTGAAGGCTTGCTTGCCGGATGCCAGGGTTACGGTAATGGCACCGTCCTGGGCGTCAGCGGGAACAATGGCAATGATCTTTTCCTCGCTCAGATACCAGGAGGTATCATCGGCATTTTTGAAAGACAGCGTGGAAACCAGATTCAGGTCCGTACCGGTGATTTCCACCTCGGTGCCAGCCTTGTAGCGCTGGTCTTCGGCAAGGGACTTCACGGTGAGGTCCCGTACGGTCACGGTCTCAATCTCACCGGCATCGAAGGTGACGTCGGCATAGGAGGTGAGAATAATGTTACCGTCGGTAGCCTCCGGAGGCAGGTTGAAGGTAATCCAGTCGGCCTCTCTGCCGCGCACGAACCTCACGTCGGAAGCTTGGGGCAGATCTACCCGCTTGATCATATCCAGATGCTCGCCTTCCACCTTAATCACATCACCGCTCTTGTAGATGGTCTTTTCGGCCTTCACGACGGTAGGATTGCCCACCACCAGATCCGTAGCGGAGTAAATGTGGTTGGGGATGGTGTTCTCGTCCTCCAGTTCATTCACATCGGACAGGATGACCGGGCCGGTGATGGCGTTGGCGGGAACAGCCACCTTGAGTTCGTGGCGGGACTGGCTCACGAATTCGGTGACCATGGCATCTGTACCGGTAAAGATAATCATCTTCACATCGTTCAGGTACTCACCCTTGATGGTAAGGATGTCTCCGGAGAGCACCTGGGCGGGAGCGATGGATTCCACCTCGATGGGTTCGGTGAAGGTAAGGTCGGCGAAGGACTTGCGGGTTACGCCATCCTTGCCCACGATGGTGACAGGACCCACTTCGGGCCCCTCCAGCGGGACCAGCAGGCGGATTTCTCCGGGCGTCCCGGTCTTCACCACCTGGAAATCGGTCACCGAAACGCCGCCGGCAAAGCGGACTTCCGTTACCTGCTCCAGGTTACTGCCCAGAATCCGGAGTTCACCACCCCGCATCACGGGATTCGGAGCCAGTGCGCTGAAGCGGATACCGTCGCCGTACGGGTTGGTATCCAGCTCCTTCTTGGCACAACCGGCCAGCAAAAGGGAAAGTGCTGCTAATACGGTATATGTAAAAATCTTTTTCATAATGCACGTCATTTATTTGATGGGAACAGCACGGATGTTGTCAATCTTGATAATAGGCTGGCAAGCCGTACCCGTAACGCCGCCACTCCACACGAAGATGGTAAGGGACGTGAAGGTTTCGGGCTTAATATCGTAGGAATTGGACGTACCGTCGGAATTGTACACAAACGAGGTGTAAGGCAAGGTAACGGTTATCCACTTGTCACCGGTATCGTAGGAGCCGGAGGCCTTCCAAGGGATATAGAGGGCGCGGGGAGCCTGAGGTTTGCCATCGCCGCTGATGAACATGTTGTTGGCACCGGCCGTAACATTGCCGTAGATATCCACCACACCTTCACCACCACCGGTTACCAGATCCACGCCGGCTACGATGACCTGCATGGCACCGGACTTCCAAGGATTGGAACTGGGGATGAACATCTCGAACTTGAGCGCCATGTTCTTCCACTCGCTGAAATTGGCATAATCCGTCAGACGGGGGCTGTCGGCATAGGTCACAGGATCGTCCCAGTCACCGGGCCAGTACTCGAAGGAGAAGTTGGCGTCGTTCCAACCGCCTTCCTCATCCAGGGTAACGGTAGGATCGCCCAGACGGAGGAAGTTGCCGCTGAGGGCGGTTTCGTCGGTTTCAATTACCTGGGCGTGCCAGCCGTGATTGGCCGGGTGCGGATCGGTGTCGAAGTTGAACAGCATACCGCGGGTATCCTTGTACATAAACGTGGATTGGGCGGTACCGGATTCGGTGGTCACCTTGATCTTGCCGGACTGGGCACCAACGGGTACTGTCAGCTCAATGGAGCTTCCGTTGGAAGTGGCGATTTCAATGGGATCCACACCGGGGAACTGGACCGACAGCGGAGCAAAGAGATAGGAACCGCTGATGGTGACCTTCTCTCCGGCAGGGGCCCATTCGTTGGACATAGCTTCCACCTTGGGGGCCGGAGGCAGCACCTTGAAGTCGTACAGCACCACGGTACTGTCGCGGGTGATCAGGTGCATCTTGTCGTCCTGGACGGTGGGCAGATTCTTCGGAACCGCCACCACCACTGTGTGGGCTGTCATGTAACTGGTATTCAGGACAGCCGGCTGGTCGTTGAAGTAGATATCGTGAATACTGGTGAGATTGTCACCTACGATACAGATGGTCTCCTCCATGTTGGCCTGGGTAATGGCCACATCCCTGTCGGCATAACGGACAAAGTGCACGGTGGGAACACCCTTGGTCTCCTTGAAGCGATCCGGATAATCCAATGCCGTGCAAGAGGCAAGAAGGGCCAGGCCCAGCAGGATACCTGTATATTTTGTCATTGCTTTCATGGATTCAGGAATTAAAAGTCATATTTAAACGTTTCGCGCACATCCACGTGGACAGGTTGGGCGTCGGAACCCACGTTGGGGTTCATCACCACGTCTTCGGTGGGGAAAGGTACAGTGAACATAGAAGGCTTCACATCGGTGAGTTCATCGGAAGGATTGTAAACGATGACGCTCTTGTCCCAAGGATGGGCGCCGGGGCCGGCATAGTTGCCTTCATCGTCAATCACATAGTCTTTATACACACCGGAAATGCCATCCCAGTGGGAGCGGCGCTGGGCCTTAAGCTCGGCGATACAGCCATTCACGTCGTAGTAGGAGCGGCGCACATAGTCGTACCAGTTGTCGCCCTCCATGGCCAGTTCCAGACGACGCTCTTTCCAGATGTCGTTGATGGTGATGGAAGTATAGGGCTTGGCGTGGGCACGGGCGCGAACGATATTCACATATTCCAGGGCTGCGTTGGTATTACCGGTAAGGAAGGAAGCCTCGGCGTAAATCAGGTACACATCGGCCAGACGCAGAATGTGGGTGGGGAGCTGATAGGTCATACGACCGGCGCTCACGCCCAGGGCCGACTGGTGGTCCGAACCGCAACCGAACAGATGCTTCACATAGTTACCGCCGCTCTGGCAGCACCACTGCTTGTTGGAACCGTTCTTTTCCAGGCCGGTGGGATAATAGGTGTCGTCGAAGAAGAAGCGGTAGAAGTCGAAACCGCCCTTGTCCACCCAGAAATACGGGAGATAATCGCCGAACATCAGGATGGTAGCAGCGCGACGGTCATCCGTCTCTACGCGGTAAATGGGCTCATCATCGGCCGATACACCGAACAGGTCCATCAGGTCCACGCTGGGGCCTTTCCAGTCACCCCAGATGTCGCCGAACTCGCTGAAACCGGTCAGACCTACGTCGCTCTGGATGGAGTTCTGGGCTGTCCAGTTGCCGGAAGTGGAGGTCCACTGCCAGGAGAACAGATTTTCGCCGGTCTGCTGGAACACGGTAGGGCTCAGACGGAAGATGTCGGAGTACTTGGGAGTGAGGGTGCGGCCGGAGTTGTCAATCACGTCCTTGGCATACTTGGCGGCGGCGGCCAGATCCCCGCTGTTCAGGGAACCGGAGACACCGGCCTTGGCCAGATAAACCTTGGCCAGAAGACCTTCGGCGGCATAGTAATCAATACGGTTGTACTTGCCGATATTCGGGTCCTTAGGGAGAAGTTCCATCGCCTTTTCAAGGGTCATGATGACGTACTCGTAGACATCGGCCTTCTCCACCTTATACTGTTCGTTGTAGGTGGCTTCCTTAATCACCTCGGTGTTGTTGTGGATGATGGGGACGTCACCGAAGGTGCGCACCAGCATGAAGTAGGCCATGGCCTTCCAAGCCAGGGCTTCGCCGATGGCCTTGTTCTTGACGGCCTGGGAGGCAGTGCCCGTGGAGTTGAGGATGTTGTTGATGACGGTGTTGCACTGGGCGTTCACGGCCCAGAGAGAGTAGGACATGTTCTTAAGGTCCGCATCCGTACCGTTCACCGTAAGGGTGGAATAAGCGTTGTTGCCCTGATACACGTTGCCACACATGGTTTCGGAGCCATAGATGTAGAAACGGATGATATCGTACCACGGGGAGTTGTACAGGTAGTTCACGGACTGCTCTACCTGCTGGTCGTTCTGGTAGTAGTTAGCGGTGGTGTAGCTGTCCTCGGCCGGACGGTCCAGGAACTTCGCGCAGGAAGCACTTACAAGAACGACGGCAACTGCTGTGAGAATATATTTCAAAGTATTTTTCATTTTGCTGTCCTCCATTTTAGAAAGTGATGTTTACGCCGAAGGAACAGGTCATCGGGGAAGGATAACGGCCGTTATCCACGCCGAAGGTGAGACCGGAAGAATCCTGCGTGGAAGCACCCACTTCAGGATCGTAGCCCGTATACTTGGTGAAAGTATAGAGGTTCTGGATGTTGCAGTACACGCGGATGTTGTCGATCTTGGCCCTGGAGAGCAGGCTCTTCGGGAAGTTGTAACCCAAAGTAATGTTCTTGATACGCAGATAGGAACCATCTTCCACGTAACGGTCGCTCAGGCGGTCGTTGTCGTTGGGGTCGGCGATGGTGGGACGCGGGGTCTTGGTGTCCGGGTTGGCAACGCGGACATTGGTGACATCCCACAGCCAGCTTTCACCGGCAGGATACTGCTTGTTGGGATCGATGGCTTCCAGACGGGCACGGTCCTGGATACTCACATGCTGGTTGGTCCAGACGCTGTTCATGTGAACCAGACCGTTGTAGCCCTGACCCATCATGTTGTAGTTGAGCACTTTGTTACCTACGGAACCATTGAGGAAGATGCTCAGGTCCACGTTCTTGTAACGGAAGGTGTTGGTCCAGCCGAAGGTGAACAGCGGAAGCGGGGAACCGATGTTGGTACGGTCCAGCTCGTTGATCTTGCCGTCCTTGTTCACATCCTCGAACTTGAGGTCGCCGGGCCAGACGGTGGTATTGCGGTTGAACACGCCGTCCTCGGGGAATTTTTCGGCCTTCGGGGAATTCATGATGTCGTCGAAGTCCTTGTACACGCCCACAACCTTATAACCGTAGAAGTTATAGAGGGATTCGCCGATCTCGGTAACGGACACGATATCGTTCCACTGACCGTAACCCACCAGCTGGGCATTGGCGCTGCCGTCCAGGGCGATGAGCTTGTTCTGGTTGAAGGAAATCTGGAAGTTGCTGTCCCAGCTGAAGTTCTTGACGTCCACGGGGTGGGTGTCAAGGGTGATTTCAATACCGCGGTTGCGGATGGTACCGTAGTTACCCTTAGGAGCGGCCAGGGCGGAAGAACCGTTACCCTGGGTACCCATATACGAAGGAAGGGTCATGGACATGAGCATATCGGAGGACAGCTTCTGGTACAGGTCCACGGTGAGGTTCAGGCGGTTCTGGAAGAAGTTCAAATCCAAGCCGATGTTGATCTGCTCCTGCTTCTCCCAGTGGATACCGGTGTTGGAGATGTTGGCGGGACGCTGGCTGTCGCCCAGGGCCGACGGCATCTTGCTCATACCGGATTCCCAGGCACCGGAGCCGATGTTGGCGTTACCGGTCTGACCCCAGCCCAGACGGATCTTACCGTCGGTGAGGACGTTCTTCCAGGAAGAAGGATAGAACTTTTCGTTGGTGAAACGCCAGCTGCCTGCTACGGAATGGAAACCTGCCCAACGGTTATCGGGACCGAAGTTGGAGGAACCATCGTAACGGAAGGTATAGGTGAGCAGGTAACGGTTGTCGTAGTTATAGGTCTCACGGGTGAAGAACGAAGCCATGGCGCTGCTGCCGAAGCCGCCGCCCACATTGGGCGTGCCGGTGGCCAGGCGGATGTTATGGATTTCGTCGGAGGGAAGATCCGTGTTGTTGGCGCTCAGATAGCTCCAGCGGGATTCCCAGGCTTCCTGACCCACCATGGCGCTAAAGCTGTGCTTACCAAAAGTATTGGAATAGGTGAGGTAGTTCTTTACAGACCAGTAAGTGCTGGAATTGCGCTGCTGGCTCACGGAGTTGGAGCCCTGCTGGAAAGTACCCAGCGTGATCTTGGGCTTATAGGTATCGGCCTGAGAAGCACTGATGTCGAAACCAAACTCACTGCGGAACACGAGGTGCTTGATGGGAGTGAGTTCGGCGAAGAGATTACCGGTGAGCTTCTGGCGCTTCAGGAGATTCTCGTTGTACATGGCCATGGCCACCGGGTTACGGGTGGTATAACCTTCACGGACCACGGTGGAGTAGTTGCCGTCGATGTCATACACGGGAATGTCCGGCAGGGAGGACAGAGAGTAGAAGATCACACCTTCCTGACCGTCGGCCAGTTTCAGGTTATCATGGGTGAGCGCATAAGTGGCATTCACACCCAGTTTGAGCCACTCCTTGAGCTGGGCATCCAGGTTGGTACGGACGCTCAGACGGTCGAAGTTGGAACCGATGATGGTACCTTCCTGGTTCATGTAGGAACCGGAAACATAGTACTGGATTTTCTCGGAACCGCCGGTGGCGCTCACCTGGTGCTGGTGCTGGAGGGCGGTGCGGAAAACTTCGTCCTGCCAGTTGGTACCCTTGCCCAGGATGGAAGGATCGGCGTAGAGGGGGTTGGCCTCCACCTCGCCCAGAGCGACCATATCGTTGTAGAACTCCGCGAACTGACGCAGATTCATCATCTGGATGCGGCTGGTCTGGCGGGAAAGGGCGAACATGCCGTCGTAGGAGAACTTGGCGTCGCCGGCCTTACCGTGCTTGGTGGTGATGAGCACCACACCGTTGGCGCCCTGTGCACCATAGATGGCGGTGGCCGATGCATCCTTCAGGATTTCCATGCTCACGATATCGGCCGGGTTGATGGTGGACAGCGGGGAGATGGTGGACACCTTACCGTTACCCAGGGCGTCGCCCAGACCGAAGTCGGCGCCGGAATTACCGCCGCCCTGGACGATGACACCGTCGATGACGTACAGAGGTTCGGCGTTGGCGTTCACCGTAGCTTGACCACGCACGCGGATGGAGGAGCTGGAGCCCGGCGCACCGGAAGTCTGTACAGCGCTCACACCAGCGGCACGTCCCTGCAGGGACTGGTCCAGGTTGGTGATGATGGAACCTTTCAGGTCTTCCTCCTTCATGGAGACGGAGGCACCGGAAAGGTCGCTTCTTTTCATGACACCGTAACCCACGACGACTACCTCGTCCAGGAATTCGGTATCTTCCTTCAGGAGCACGTTGATGACAGGCTGGCTGCCGACAGCGATTTCCTGCGTTGCATAGCCGATGGAAGAGAACACGAGCGTAGCGCCGGGCTTCACCGTGATCTCGTAGTTTCCATCAAGGTCTGTGATGACACCGTTGGAGGTGCCCTTCTCCACGACAGACACGCCGATCGCCGGTCCCAGATCGTCGGAGACCGTACCCCTCACCTTATTCTGCGCGAACAAGGCGGTGGTGGCGAGGAGTGCCAGCATGAAGGTCACAAATTTTTGTTTCATGCTACTTGGTTTTGGTTAATAATAATTATTGGTTTAGATTATCAATTGCTTCTTTGATAATATCTATTGTGGTGTCGGTGATGTAAACGCCGTTAAGGCCCTGGGCCTCCTGGGCCGGATCTCCGGTATAGGGGTCTCCGCTTTCCCACTGCTCATGAATGGGCTGTGCAAAGCCGCTCCAGCCCCAGAAGTTCACGCCCTGCAGGGTTTTGCCCACCTGGGAGAACAGGAAGCGGTAGTATCCGTCGCGGCCCTTGGTGCTGGCCTCACGGCTGGGAGAAAAGCCGTCGCGGGGATAGCCGAACTCTTCACACACGATGGGCTGTCCCAGTTTCTGGGCCAGGGCCGTGTGCAGGCCGATATAGGCCTCCGTTTTAGCGATGGCCTGCGGGAGGTCTTCCACCAGGCTCTCCGGCCGGGCCCAGCTCCAGTTGTAGGGCCAGATATGGATGGTCATGTAATCGATGCCGGGGACAGAGCAGACCCGCTCCAGGAGGGCTGAATCATTCTCACAGCCCCACTCCCCTTCACTGCCGGTGGAAAGCAGGTGGTTGGGATCCAGTTCCTTGATAATGCGGGCAGCCTCCGTGAGCCAGCCGATGAAACCGTCCTGGATTTCTTTTTCCGAAGAGAAGCAGCGGGGTTCGTTGCCGATTTGCCAGGCAAAGATAGCGGGATCTTCCTTATATGGCTTGCCGGTGAGGCTGTTGGTGCGGCCCACGATGGCGCGCACATGGTTGTAGAACAGCTCCTGGGCCTCCTTACAGGTTTGGAATTTACGCATCTGCTGCATAAAAGGCCAATAACCGGCCTCCAGCGGAATGAGCGCCTTTTCTCCGGTGGCCCACTCCAGGTACTGGCCGTAGCCGCCGCTCCATTCCCAGGAATTGTTCATGTACAGCACCGCCTGCATATTCCGCTTGCCCAGTTCCACCAGGAAGCGGTCCAGGCCCACCAGCAGGGTGTCGTTGTACACGCCAGGGGCTTTCTGCAGCGTGGGTTCCACGCGGGAGAACACGCCGTCCGGGCCATCGGCCCCCACCAAAACGCGGAGGTTATTAATGCCCAGCGCATGCAACTGGTCCAATTCTTTAACCAGGCGGTCCATGTCCCCTCCCTGACCTTCGGAGGCCAGGATGGGTCCGTACCAGAAGTTGGTACCCACGTAACGGTACGGCTTGCCGTCCTTGACAAACGTGCCGTCCTTTACGCAAACAAAGGAAGTTTCTGATGTACAAGAGATTGCGCCCAGGGCAAGACACACCCCAAGCAAAGTTTTCAGTGTTGTTCTCATTATGTTGGCCGACATAACTATTGTACATTGCAAATGTACGCCATTGCCGGGGAGCAACAAAATGAAAAATTGACCAAATCTGATACTATTTTAACATCGCTAAACGTACACCCTATTTTTGGTGAACAGGGCCCGGAAATCCCGGGGAGTATACCCCCTCCGCGCCTTGAAACTGCGGTTGAAATTGGAGAGGTTGTTGAAGCCGCAGGCATAAGAGATTTCACTGATGCTGCTGGTAGTGTCCACCAGCATGCGGGCGGCGTTACCCAGCCGGATGTCTATGATGTAATCCATGAGCGTGCGGTTGGTGTGCTGCTTGAAAAAACGGCTGAAAGCACTGGGGGCCATTCCCACCATGGAAGCCAGATCCTCCAAGCGAAGAGGTTCCGCGTAATGAATTGATATATAGTCCTTTACCTTTGAAACCCGACGGCTTTCCCGCCGCTCCTCATGCTGGGCGAACGCCGACGAAGCCAGGGTGCGGGCATGGTCGTCCAAGGATAGTTCGTTCAGGATTTTGAGCATGGTGAGGAACTGCTCGAAGCGTTCTTCCAGAGAGGCGATATCGTTCAGAAAACCATAGACCCGCATGATGGCGGGCATGGAAAAAGTGAGTCCCAGGCGGGCCCGTTCAAACATCCTTCGGATGGAAGCAAACTGATTTCGACCCAAAAGTTGATCGTCCAGCAGGTTCGAGGAAAACTGGATGGTGATTTCGCGCACATCCGGTTCGTTGCAGTTGCCTTGCCGCCACGCATGCACCAGTCCCTCCCCTGCAATCAGGGTCAGTTCATACTCGCCGATTTCCTCGATACTATCCCCTACAACACGCTGTACGCCCTTTCCGTGTTCTACAAAATTGAGTTCAAAACAGTCGTGGCTGTGGATAGGATACAGGAATTCGCTCTTGTGGCGGTCCACAATATAAAAACAATCCTTCTCCGTAATGGGCGGACTTTCCCGAAGCACGCTACTCATAAAAGTACTATTTTTTGCAAAGATAATATTTAAAAAAGAATTTATAAATACATATCTAATTTTGATACTATTTCAACATTATTTCCCCATTTGATAAAATCTCCGTATCTTTGAAAAAACCCAACTGACATGAAACTGACAGCCATCGCAGCCGCATTGCTTCTGGTGTTGCCCCTCCCGGCCCAACCCCGTAAAGCCAAAAAACCCGCCAAGCCCACCTTCATTCCCCCTGTCGTGGAGCGGCAGATCGTCCCCATCGAAACGGAAAACAGTGCCCTGATGCTGCTGGTGCTGGAAAGCGGGCAGGTGCACACCCTGCACTACGGAGCCAAAATGGGACCTGCCGAACAATTCCTGGGAACAGAAATGGGCGGCGAAGACTATAACAGCTGCGACGGGCTGGCCTACCCCGCCACCGGAGGCCGTTTCGTGGGCGAACCTGCCCTGCACGTAAAATATGCCGATGGAACGCACAACACGGAACTGTACTTCACCGGCGTTTCCACTACCGTGCGGGACGATTGCGTCACCACATCCGTCCAACTCAAGGATTACGTCACGGACCTTCAGGTAAAACTGGTATACGACGCCTATCAGCAGGAGGATGTAATTGCCCAGCACGTAGAAATCCTGAACGGAGGAAAAGAGGCTGTGGAACTGCTGGACTATGCATCGGCCTCACTGTATGTGGACGCCGACAACTACCTCCTTACCCACTTTTGGGGCGCCTGGGCGGCCGAAATGAAGTTGGAACACGAACTCCTGGGCCACGACAGGAAGGTAATTGAAAGCCGCCGGGGCGTGCAGGCCACGCAGGGAAACAATCCCTCCTTCCTCCTGAGCCTGAACACCCGGGATTTCAGTGAGACAAGCGGCGAAGTGATTGCCGGTGCACTGGCCTGGAGCGGCAACTTCCGTCTTAGCTTCGACCGGGACAACGGCGGACGCCTGAACATCCTGGCCGGCATCAGCCCCTTCGCCAGCGCCTATCCGCTGGAAGCCGGAAAGAGCTTCATCACGCCGGAAATGATGTACACCTGGAGCAACAGTGGAGCCGGCGGAGCCTCCCGCAACCTGCATCGCTGGGCCCGGAAATACAGCGTCTACAACGGCGGAGAAGTGAATCCCACGCTGCTGAACAGCTGGGAGGGCGCCTATTTCAATTTCACCACCGAAACCCTCCTGCGCATGATGGACGATGCCGCCGGCATGGGGCTGGAGATGTTCGTGCTGGACGACGGCTGGTTCGGTAACAAGTTCCCGCGCAACGGGGACAACGCCGGCTTGGGCGACTGGGAAGTGAATACGTCCAAACTGCCGGAAGGAATCGACTACCTGGCCTCCTATGCCCATTCCAAGGGCCTGAAATTCGGCATCTGGATAGAGCCGGAGATGGTGAATCCGCAGTCGGAACTGGCCCAGGCCCATATGGACTGGGTGGTCCAGAGCCACCATCGGCAAGTATACCAGGGCCGCAACCAATGGGTGCTGGACCTGTCCAATCCGGAAGTGGAGGACTTCGTATTCGGGATTTTCGACCGTACCATGCAGCTGGCCCCGGGCATCGATTACATCAAGTGGGACTGCAACCGCGTGATCCAGAGTTTCGGCAGCCATTACCTGGGCAAGCAGCAGGATAAATTCTTTGTGGATTACTGCCAGGGCCTGTATAATGTGATGCGCCGCATCCGGGAAAAATATCCCCAGGTTATTGTGCAGTGCTGCTCTTCCGGCGGCGGGCGCGTGGACTACGGCGCCCTGCGCTACTGCAACGAAATCTGGACCAGCGACAACACGGACGCCTTATCGCGCGCGTATATTCAATATGCCACCAGCCTGGAGTATCCCGCCTGCGTGATGGCTTCGCACGTATCGGCCGTCCCCAACCATCAGACGGGCAACGTGACGCCGCTGAAATTCCGCTTCGACATGGCTTGCGCCGGCAGGCTGGGCATGGAACTGCAGCCCAGGAACTTATCGGCCGATGAAAGAGCCCTGGCCGACCGCTGCATCCGCTCTTACAAGGGCTATCGCGATCTGGTGTTCACCGGCGACCTTTACCGGCTGGCTTCCCCATACGACGGCAGTTACTATGGCCTCATGTACGTGTCGCCGGACCGCTCCCGCGCCGTGGTATTCACCTATTGCCTGCACTTCGAGCCCCGTACCGTGGGCGGCAAGGTGTTCCGCCTGCAAGGCCTGGATCCGGACCGCACCTACCAGGTGACCGAGCAGAATGTGGACAAATCCTGCTGGTGGGGCGACGGACAGGCATTTACGGGAGACTTCCTGATGGGCGGCGGTTTCAATCCCCACCTCCCCCGGCTCTATTCCTCCGGAGTATTCGTGTTGGAAGCGCGCTAATAAGAAGTTTGGCGCGAAATATTCAGCTGTTGGATTTTGTACGGGTCACCGGCCGATGAAGTGGCATAAATGGTGACCTGGAACAGCTCCCCGCCGGCATTCAGCAGGCCGATCATATATTTTTTATTGGCTTCAGACGCCTTGTGGGTGACGCTGAAAGAACGCGGGGTATAGGATTCGAAGAAATTGCGAAGGATTTCGCGGGCCTGTTTTTTGGAACAGCTTCGGGATGAAGAAATGACAGTAACGTCCAGATTGTCGGCGAACCAGGTGGAGAGGGAGGCGGCATCTCCGGCAGCGAGATACTTGGTAATGGAAGAGAAAACTGAAAAACCGTCTTCCTGGGCCTGTGGCAGACTTTGGGTACCGCTCACATAGAAGGACTGGGCCCCTGCCGGGACACTGCAGCATAACAATGCCGCTGCCAAGAGAATATGGAACGCTTTTTTCATCCGGTCCTTTATCTTGCAAATTTCGCGCCGAATTGTTACTTTTGTAACGAATGAACGTGACATTGTTGACTGTCGGCAAAACCGACGTGAAATGGGTGAAGGAAGGCCTGGAACTGTATGCATCCCGGCTGGCCCATTATGTCCCTTTCACCCTCACGGAAATCCCGGAACTGAAGAAAGTATCGGCCCTTAGCCACCAGCAAATCATGCAGAAGGAGGGAGAACTCATCCTGAAGCATCTCTCGCCCGGAGACCACCTGATCCTGCTGGACGAACACGGCCGGGAATTCCGTTCACTGGAGTTTGCCGAGCATCTGGAACACCTGCTTGCCATGGGTGGGAAAAACCTGGTTTTTGTTGTAGGCGGAGCCTACGGCTTCTCCGATGCCGTCTATGCGCGGGCCCATAGCAAGATCTCCCTTTCCAGGATGACTTTCTCGCATCAGATGGTGCGCATCATTTTTGCAGAGCAACTGTACCGGGCATTCACCATCTTAAAGGGAGAGCCCTACCATCATGAATAGGAAGAACTTCATACGGCACTGGGTATCCGTGATACTGATGGTGGCGGCCGCGCTTTCCCTGGCGGCTTCCCTCTTCTCCGGCACCGGCCGGTCCGATGTAGAATCGGCCGCGTTGGAGCTGGGCCAGAAGGTGGAAAAACGCATGCATGTGCTGGACGGCTATATTGAAAAAGCCCTGGAAGGAGACCTTACCCAATGGATGGAGCTGGAGAAACTGCCCGAAGACATGGTGGTATACCGTTATGTGGAAGACACCCTTCAAAGTTGGGCCAACCAGTTCCCTATCCGCAACGACGATATCCGCCCGCAAACGCTGGTTCAGCGCCTGGGAGATACCCGAAGTAATTACGTTTCTCCCTTGAGGGACGTTACCCAGCAGGTTTCTTTCGTGAACCACGGATCCCGCTGGTTCCTGGAAAAGAAAGTGGAAGGGAAAGGCTGCTTCGTGATTGCCGGTCTGGAGATTGTCAACGAACTGCAGGCCGGTTCCCTGAACGGTATCAACCGCCATTTCCGGGTGGACCAGCGCTATTCCGTCCGGCCTTTATCGGCAGGCGTGGGCGCATCGGTGGTGGTGGGCGGCGTTCCCCTGTTCAAACTCACGTCCGAAAGCATAACCGAACCCACGCAGCGCCACTCGGCCTTCCTCTGGCTGGCCATTGCCCTGCTGTTCTCCGGTTTGCTGTTGTTCCTTTCGGTCCATCCCAGCCGGCTGGCACTGGGGATAGTAATGCTCATCCAGGCCGGTGCTCTGGTATGGATGTACTATTACGGACGACATCTGAACCCTTCGTCGCCGCTGTTTTCACCGCTGCTGTATGCCGACGGTCCCATGCTTTACTCGCTGGGGGCCGTCATCATCGTGAACCTGGCCATCACATTGCTGGTCCTGGACCTGTACCTGGTCCGATGGACGCTCCTGAAAGGCATCCGCCGATGGAATTGCCGCTGGAAGCAGGTGGTCCCGGCCGTTATCTTATTCCTGGGAGCGGTGGCCATTGCACTGCACATCCACTTTACGTTCCGGAGCATCACGGTGAACTCCAGCATCACGCTGGAACTGTACAAAATCACGCTTGTAACAGCGTACAGTGCCATTGTATACCTGTCTTTCCTGGCGCTGTCACTTACCCTCCCGCTCATCTTCCAGATGATTTCCCCGCTGGTGCGTTCGCTCACCGGCATACGTTACGATGTCTTCTCCACCAGCGGCCGCATCACTTACGCCGTGCTGGTGGGCGTCTACTTCGTGCTGGCTTCCTCTACCTGGGGCTTTGAGAAGGAGCAGCACCGCGTGGACGTCTGGGCCAACCGCCTGGCCATGGACCGCGACATCGCGCTGGAAATCCAGCTCCGAAGCGCAGAGAACGCCATATCGGCCGACCAGGTAATTGGAGCCCTGTCCGTGCTGGACGACGGCATTGACATTATCCGGAACCGCCTGATAAACAACTACATGGGCCGTATCGCACAGGACTACGACATTACCGTGCTGCTGCCCGGCGAAGATTTCGGCAACAACATCTTTTTCCAGGAACGGATCCGCGGCGGCGTACGGCTGGAGGAGAATTCGCATTTCTTCTACAATTCTTCCAACGCCGGACGCGCCTCCTACACCGGCTTGTTCTCCTATTATGTAAGGGATTACGGCGCCACCAGCGTACTGGTGATGGTGGAATCCAAGCACAACCGCGAAGACCGCGGCTACCTGAGCCTCTTGGGCATTGCAGAGCCTGGGCGCGTCTCACTTCCGCCCGTCTATTCCTGGGCCAAATATGCCGACAGCCGTCTGGTCCAATATAAGGGCCTGTACCCCTACCCCACCATCCTCACCGGTCCCATCCAGGAACATGCCCAGTCTCCGGGCCAGCGTCATCTGGACATGGAAGGCTGGTGCCATTTCATCCACACCGTCTCTGAAGACGAAGTGGTGGTGATTTCCCGTCCCAGCACCGAATGGTTGTACTATGTGGTGGAAGGCGTTCTCTTCGCCATCCTGGCCTTCCTGCTCCTGTCCATCCTTACGCGGCGCAAACGCAGCGGCGGGGAAAGGCGGTATTACCAGACCCGTATCAGCGTGCTGGTCTATGTATCCCTCATTCTTACCCTGGTGGCCATGGCGGGATTCAGCGTCTGGTTCGTGTACAAGCGGAACAACGCCGATATGGAGAGTATCATGACGGCGCGCATCAACTCCCTCCAGTCCATGCTGCAGGAACGTATGCGGCAGCTGAACAGCTCCACGGATGTACGCACATCAGAAGTGGTCGCGGCCGTAGAGGGCGTGGGCAACAACCTCAAATGCGACATTTCCCTCTTCGACCTGGCAGGCAGCGTGGTCATGAGCACCACGCCGGAGGTATACGACCGTATGCTGCTGGGACATCGGCTGGAAGACAACGCCTACAAACAGATCATGTACGAGCACAAGCGCTTCTACATACACATGGAGCGCGTGGGCAGGCGAAGCTACTATGCCCTGTATGCCCCGGTGATGAACAGCGCCGGCCACCTGGTGGCTATCGTCTCTTCCCCGTTCACCGACATCACGCACGACTTGGAAAGCGAAGCCATCCTGCACATTGCCACCGTCATTACCATCTTCCTGTTACTCCTGCTATTCTCCCGTTTCATCACGGCGACGGTGGTAAGCCGTATGTTCAGCCCCATCACCGAACTGCGCCGGAAGATGACCGTGACGGATGTGGACCACCTGGAGCCGCTGGAATACGATCAGGAAGATGAAATCACCCCGCTGGTTCAGGCTTACAACCGCATGGTGCACGATCTGGGAGAAAGTTCCCGCCGTCTGGCACAGGTGGAACGCGACAAAGCCTGGACCGACATGGCCCGCCGCGTAGCGCACGACCTCAAGAACCCGCTTACGCCCATCAAGCTGCAGCTGCAGATGCTCATGCGCATGAAATCCTCCGGTAATCCCCTGTGGCAGGAGCGCTTCGACGAAGTGGCCCAGACAGTACTCTATCACGTAGATCTGCTGGCCGATTCCGCCGACCAGTTCTCCACCTTCGCCAAGATGTACGACCAGAAGGCAGAGCGCCTGGATCTGGACGCCCTCGTCCGGCAGGAAGTGGATCTGTTCGATTCCCGGGACGATATCCAGCTGGATTACTTCGGTCTGTCCGACGCCTTTGTCCAGGCTCCGCGTCCTCAGCTCACCCGCGTAATTGTGAATCTAATCACAAACGCCATCCAGGCAGTGGATGGCGTTGAAGGGGAAAAGCGGCTGGTGGTTTCCTTGCGGAATGCCACGGAAGACGGCTTCTATGATATTGTGGTGGAAGACAACGGCCCCGGCGTAGAGCAGAAGAATCAGGAGAAAATCTTTACCCCGGACTTCACCACCAAAACCAGCGGTTCCGGCCTGGGCCTTGCCATTTGCAAGCGCATTGTGGAGCACTGCGGCGGCAGTATTTCCTACAGCAAGTCCTTCAATCTGGGCGGTGCCTGCTTCACCGTAAAATACCCCAAAGGGTAATTATTTCACGCGTTGGCCGTAAGAGCGGTCGGTGGTGTTCACAGTGATGATTTCACCGGTCTCGATGAAGAGGGGTACCATGATCTTGGCGCCGGTCTCCAGGGTAACTTCCTTGAGGGCGCTGGTAGAAGCGGTGTTGCCCTTCACAGCGGGTTCACTGTAGGTAACCTCCAGGGTTACGTAGGTGGGAAGCTCGCAGGTGAGGCAGCGCTCTTCGGGTTCGGTCATATACATCATTTCCACGCGCTGGCCTTCCTTCATAAGGTCGGCGTTTTCTACTACGTCGTGGGGAAGGGTGATTTGCTCGTAGGTTTCTTCGTGCATGAAGTTGAAGGCCTCACCGTCGTCGTACAGGAACTGATAAGGACGGCGCTCTACGCTGATGGTATCCAACTTGACGCCCGCGGTGAAGGTGTTCTCCAGGATGCGGCCGTTCTCCAGGTTGCGCAGTTTGGTTTTCACGAAAGCAGGGCCCTTACCGGGTTTCACGTGCTGGAAGTACACAACGACACAAGGTTTGCCGTTAAACATAAGGTACATTCCGTTCTTCAGATCAGCAGTTGTTGCCATAAATAGTATTTTTAGTTAATTGTTATTTCCAAAAATCTCACAAAATTAACGAATTATCGTTTTTCCTGCAAATTTTCTTTCACTCAGGGTAACTGGCGCAGGGTATCGGCCACGGCCTCCAGCAGCCATTTGGGCGTAGAGGTGGCGCCGCAGATACCCACCTGATCTCCGTCCTCGAACCAGTGCGGATTGATCTCCTCCAGGCTGCCGATGACATAGGTGCGGGGGTTCACGCTCAGGCAAAGGTCGCTGAGAACTTTTCCATTGGAAGAGGAGTGTCCAGAGACGAAGATGATCACATGGTGCCGGCGGGCAAAAGCGGCCAATCGATCATGCCGGTTGGCCACCTGGGCGCAGATGGTGTCGTGGACTGTGAGTTGAGCCCCGCGTTCCCGCAGCACCTGGCATATGGCTGCATATTCCGAAGGGCTTTTGGTGGTCTGGGAGAAGATCTCCATTGGTTGGGAGAAGTCCAGGCGGGATAAGGCTTCCTGCAACATCTGCTCGTTTTCCACCACCAGGGCGTCGCCGTTCACCTGGCCCACCAGGCCCAAGACTTCGGCATGACCTACCCGGCCGAAAATAATCACCTGTCCGTGCCGACCCTCCTGGTGCAAGCGTCCGTAGGCCTCGCGGATACGGCGTTGCAACTGCAGCACCACAGGGCAGGAGCAGTCGATAACTGTCAGTTTGCAGGCGGTGGCTTTGGCATAGGTGGCCGGCGGCTCCCCATGGGCCCTGATGAGCACCGTCCCCCCGTCGGGAACTTCCGACAGAGACGCCACCGTTATCAGTCCACGTTCCCGAAGACGGGACAGTTCGGCCTCGTTATGGACAATATCGCCCAGGGAATACAGGCTGCCATGCCCGGAAAGGTATTCCTCCGCGCTGGAAATGGCGCGGATCACCCCGCCGCAGAAACCGGAACCGGGATCGATCTCTACGTTTACCATGACAGGCCGGGGCTTTCCAGCAGACCGAATTTGCCTTGCAACAGGCCCAGCATCCACACCAGTTCCTCGTGCAGGGTCATGTGGGTGTTGTCCAGCACATAGGCGTCCGGGGCCTGGCGCAGCGGCGAAGTGGGCCGGTGTGAATCCCGGTAGTCGCGGTCCTGGAGGTTCTCCAGCACCGCTTCCAGTGTGGTCTGCTCCCCTTTGGCCACCAGTTCATCATAGCGCCGCTGGGCGCGCACTGTGGCATCGGCCGTCATGAAAATCTTTAGCTCCGCCTGGGGAAAAACGGTGGTGCCGATATCGCGGCCGTCCATGATCACCCGCCCTTCCCGGGCAAAGGCGTGCAGGAGGTTATCTACAAAGTTCCGCACCCAGGGGAAGGCGCTTACGGGACTCACATACTGCGACACTTCCCAGCCGCGGATCTCGGCCTCTATGCAACGATCGCCCCAATACAGTTTGGTGGTGCCGTCGTCGCGGCGGAAATGCAGGTCCAGCGGGCCGATAATGCCTTTCAGGCCTTCTTCGTCGATGACGCCATTGGCTATCACACCGGCTTCCAGGCCGGCCAGGGTGACGCCGCGATACATGGCTCCACTGTCCAGATACAGGAAGCCGAACTCCTTGGCTACCAGTTTGGCAAAAGTGCTTTTTCCGGTGGAGGAGAAGCCGTCTACGGCAATGATGATATTGGGAATGCTGCTCATATCACATAATCTTTAACGTCCTGTGCGCTCACCGGGGTGCCACCCAGGATGAGCAGGCGCTCCACCACGTTGCGCAGTTCACGGATATTGCCGGGCCAGGGGCGATCCTTCAGCAGTTGCATGGCATCCGGGGCAAAAGGACGCACCGCCTTGCCGCTTTCGGCGCAAATCTGCTCCGAGAAATGTTCCACCAGCAGCGGGATATCCTCCTTGCGTTCGTCCAGGGCCGGAACGCGGAGCACAATCACGCTGAGCCGGTGATAGAGGTCTTCCCGGAAATTGCCCTTCTTGATCTCTTCCTGCAGGTTTTTGTTGGTGGCGGCTATCACGCGCACGTCCACCGTGATCTCTTTGTCGCCGCCCACCGGCGTGAGTTTGCGCTCCTGCAGTACCCGCAGCACCTTGGCCTGGGCGGCCAGCGACATGTCGCCGATTTCGTCCAGGAAAATGGTGCCACCATCGGCCTGCTCGAATTTTCCCTTGTGGTCCCTGATGGCCGATGTGAAGGAGCCCTTCTTATGGCCGAACAATTCGCTGTCGATGAGTTCCGAAGGGATGGCAGCGCAGTTTACCTCTACGAATGGCATCATGGAACGCTCCGACATCTGGTAAATGCTCTGGGCCACCAGTTCCTTGCCGGAACCGTTGGGGCCGATGATGAGCACGCTGGCCTGGGTGGGTGCCACCTTTCCGATCATGTCCTTCAGGTGCACCACAGGCTCCGAGGCGCCGATCATCTCCCGGCCATAGATTTTCTTTTTGAGGATTTTGGTTTCCTTCACCAGATTGGCCTTGTCCGTGGCATTCTTGAGCGTAATCAGGATGCGGTTCAGGTCCAGGGGCTTCTCGATGAAATCGAAGGCGCCCCGCTTGATGCAGTCCACCGCCGTGGAGATATCGGCGTGACCGGAAATCATGATTACAGGGGTTTCCACGCCCACCTCGATGAGTTTGGACAGCATTTCGGTGCCGTCCATTTCCGGCATCTTGATGTCACAGAAAATGGCGTCGTATTTTTCCTTTTCCGCCTTCTCCAGGCCCTCGCGACCGTTTTCGGCCGCATCCACCTGGTAATTCTCCATCTCCAAAATCTCTTTCAGCGAGTAGCGGATGGCTCTTTCGTCGTCTACGATGAGAACTTTCATGCTTGGTATAGATTTATGCAAATATCGTAAAAATTTTCTACATTTGCGATGTATCCTTGCAAGGCTTATCGTCGCTGTGAACAGTTTTGATTATCTGGAAGTGTCCGTGCTCCTGAACCCCTTCACGGAAGAAATGGCCGAAATTCTCACGGCCGAACTCTCCGAACTGCCCTTCGAGGCGTTCGTCACGGAAGAGCCCTACCTAAAATGCTACATCCAGACGGTGAATTATCGGCCCTCTGATGTGAAAGTGGTCCTGAGCGGATACCCTGCCGCCAGCGGCTTTACCGCCGCGCCGGTGCAGGGGCAGAACTGGAACCGGGCCTGGGAGCAGCGTTTTGAACCCATCGTAGTGGATGGAACCGTCACCGTCAAGGCCCCGTTCAACGAAAACGTGCCCCGTACGCGCTTCAACATCTGGATCGACCCCCAGATGGCTTTCGGCACCGGCTACCACCACACCACCTATATGATGATGGAGCGTATGCTGGGCCTGGAAGCACTCATCAAAGGCCACAGCGTGGTGGACATGGGATGCGGAACGGCCATCCTGGCCATCCTGGCAGCCAAAATGGGCGCCCGGAAAGTGTTTGCCGTGGATATCGACGCAGTGGCAGCCCATTCGGCCTGGGGCAACTGCCGGTGGAACAAGGTGGGCACGAAGGTGGAAACCGCTTGCGGCGACGCTTCCCTACTCCAAATGGGCACGTACGATGTGCTGCTGGCCAACATCCACCGCAACATCATCCTGGAAGACCTTCCCACCTATGTGCGCTCCCTCAGACGCAACGGACATCTGCTACTGAGCGGCTTTTATAAGGCCGATGCTCCCGCTATCAGCGCGGCTGCCGAAGAACTGGGCCTCACCCCTGCCGGCTGCTCCGAGCGCGAAGACTGGGTCTGCTTGGAATTCATGAAAAATTAGTATCTTTGCACTCCTTTCCTGCGGGTGTGTTGGAATTGGTAGACAACCCAGACTTAGGATCTGGTGCCTTACGGCGTATGGGTTCGAGTCCCTTCACCCGCACGTGTTTTTGCCCGGCCTTCAACGGCCGGGCTTTTCGCGTGCTTGGGCGAAGGGACTCCGTCGGCCCACGTTACCCTATCCCCAAACCCCTTCCCACGGGGAAGGGGCTGGCGGCAGAAGCCGCCTGTTCGCCTTCGGCTCAATCGCTTCGCTCCAAAATCATTCGATTCTACCGTTAATGCTGCTACTGTCCCAAAGACTGGGACGACAGGTGCACTTAAGGGGTGTTTTCGCTCCTACTGTCCCACTTGGGGGGACGGTAAGAGCACTGGATCGTTGATTAGACCTATAAATTGGAATTTACCAAATGAACGGAATCAGCCTGTACTTCACACTGGTTTTGTACTCTTTGTACCCCATCAGGCCTTCCTCCAGCACTTTCTCCTCATTGTTGATACGGATAACGATGAGGGGAATGTACAGAAGTATGATGGCAAACGAGATGGGCGAGGCCAGCACCAGCGGCATGGCCAGGAATAGTAGCGTCGTGGCTGAATACATCGGATGTCTGACGATACCATAGAGACCCGTGTCAATAACCTTCTGATTCTCCTGCACTTCGATGGTGCGGGACAGGTAGGTGTTCTCTCGTAGTACCTCGGCATAAAGCAGGTAGCAAGCCAGGAAGATTACTGCCGATATCCACACGGCCCAATTGGGAAGGATGTACCAGCTAAATCTCCAGTTGAGGCCTGCCACTATGAAGGCGGCAATGAAGAGTAGCCCACTCAGTTTGACGACCATCTTCTGCTCTTTTTCTTCTTCTTTGGCGTTGAGGCGCTTGCGGAGCAGTTCTTGATTCTTTGCCATCATCACCAGACCGGCGCAGAACATCGGCACAAAGAGAATGCCCATCAGGAGCCATCCTTGCCAATACTGCAGCGAGCCCGCCGGCAGGAAGATCAGTAGACCTAAAATGATTACGCCCAGCAGGAATTTACCTATGGCTTGTATGAAAATATTCTTTTTGTCCATGATGAGCAATTTGATGAAGTCTGATTTATCTGAACAAACTTACTAATTATACAGCACATCAGCAAAACCAAAGTCATTGTGTTTTCAAAAGACAACAACACGCCAGCCCTCAGGACTTATTCTATACCTAACTGAATACCAAAAAGATACACCTCTATTAAATCTTCAAAATTGGTTAGAAATTTGTTAACAACCCCGCACGAAACTGGCCGCCTCCGGGCGGCCGTTTCTTTTGCGGGCGAAGGGACTCCACTTCGTTTTATCCCCCGCCGCTCCGCGGCTGCCCCCAGGGGCTGATAGACCGCTTCCCTGGCCTCATGAGGATACAGACCCAGTTGTACGCCTCCTTCCATCGCGGCCCGAGCGTAGCGAAGCGCAAAAGCAGTCCCGCAAGAAGCCACCATCATCCCAGCATGGAGGCGTCGTTCATCCACAATAAGCGTCTTGCCCACCCGGTCGAAAAGAGATTTGACTACGACGTCGTCCTCCCCCAGAATGACCGAATGCTTACATTCGATCGCCACTTCGGATGCCACGTCCGCCTAGTGCGTAATGCGAACTTATAAATTCACGAAGGTGAGCCTATTTGAACTCAACCACGGGCTCTGAATTCGGGCGACCTCAAGTTCATGTTATTCGACAACCGTCAATGTGACTTCACTCCATCGGCTGGAACAAACCGCCCTTAATCTCGTATCGGCCGGATTCCCATTTGTCCTTGAAAATCTTATTCACGTAATCACCGGCATAATACAGATAGAAAGCCTTGCCGGTACCTACATGCAAGTAGGTGGATGTCTCGTACCAATAGGCCAGATAACCGTCCTGATGACCGCCTAACCACCAGGAGTCCAGCATATCCAAATTGCAGACGGGGACCACTTCATCTCTGGTGGAATGGAAGAAAGTCATGCCGGATTTGGCCGATGGAGCCCAGCCGCCATACAGGAGCGAATTCTTCTCCAGAAAATGTTTCAATGCATCCAATTTGTCGGGATCAACATCCCCGGGAGTCACCGGTTTGCCCTGAAAATAATCAATGACGCCCTGCTTGAAACACTGATCAATGGGGGCATAACTCTTGGCCTTGCCGGTGGACAGATCGAAATCGAAAGCACTGGAATTGGCCGTATGGTGGTTGTAAGGCTTAAAGGATTCTGATTTATTGTCCCAGCAATACATGACGAAGGGGGAATTTTCCTCACTGGCATAGGCCAGGAGTTCCTTATGGATTTTATCCGTATTCAGATACTTCTCTTCCAGCATGTCAAAAATGCCGCTTTCAATAAAGGCGTCGGTACAGAAATGCCAGTACTGGCTCTTCAGTTTCTTCAGTTCGTAACTGGTATCCAGGGCGCCTTTCAGGATCAGGGCCGCAGCAACCGGCATATACAGTTTACCATCTTTGATGTATTGCTGCAGGGTGGATATGGGATCATACGGTCCGTCTCCACAGACAGCGCCAACAACACGGAGACGTTTGTCGTTCTCCTGCGCATAACGATAGACCCCGGCGGCAACGGCTCCTCCCTGGGAATATCCCACCGAGACAGCCTGCCAGTCAGGTTCCATCGTTTTCTTAAAATGCTCGTAATAACTTATGCCAGCCCGTACGCCGTCACAAACCTGCCAGGCAGTAGCCTCACGGTAGCAATACGGGTGAGGGCGATCCACGGTTGAACCGTATCCTTCATAGTCCGGAATAATCACCAGATTATAATCTCCTTTCAGGTGGGTCATCATTGCCAGCATCGCAACGTCTGATGTAATCCCCTGATTTTCGTAATTGCTGGGACGGCTGAAATCGTCGGTAATGGTGCAGTGGCAGCCGATGACGACATTGTCCGGACGGGGATTCCATAGTGCCCCCCAGGGCCAGACAACGAGCTCCGAACACATAATGCCGTCTCCGTTGGGGCTGAAGGTCATGTACTCCAGCACAACATATTCATAGGATAGCATCGTATTCACCCCATTCTCCGTTTCTCCCGCATCCTCCTTCATCTGCTTTTCAATCTCATCAACCTCTTCCAGCTTTCCGCTCAGGAACTCATTATAAGCTGCTGCAAGTTCATCGTCAAGATCATTGGACTGCTGCAAGTTGGTGAGTTGCCTCTCTATGTATTCCCGGGCATAGACACGCCCTTCAGACACCACTCTCACCTGGGAAAGATCGTAAAGTGTCTCATTCTGGTGGAGTACGTCGTTTTTTTCGGAGCATGAAACCATACTCGTTATTGCCAGCGCAGCAAGGATAATGCGGAGTAAGTCTTTCATATTATCATTTTTGGCAAAGATAGCAAATTATCAGCTATGATTGTGCTGCTTGCATGTAATGGTGCAAAGAAGGTTATTGTTTCAGACAAGGTGAAGGACATTACTACGGAAGTTCACACAGTTTTAGCAGAATAGTTCCTTAGGGGCCCAGGCCATGGACCTGCTGGCAAAACCAGGCATAGTAGTCCGGATAGGGATGAATCAGGCTATAGAAAGAGTCCACCACTTCCCCATCGCGCACGATGACGATGCCCACGGAGCAGACGCTGCTGGGGTCGCCGTTGGCTGTTTCGAAATCTATGACGACGGCGTGGGTCAAAGCACTACAAATATACAGGTTCTTTCCGGGAACAGCTAACCTTTCTGCACTTTCATCATATCTGCCAACTGGAGAAAATAGTCATTGGACCAGATGTCCAACTCATGGGGATTGTTCAGGAACGGAAGCACATCTTCCTTTACCTTGGATATATCTGCCGATGAAAGCCGCTGCCTGAGTGACGCCATAAATTCTTCCAGGGTAGTCTCTTTCCCGTTAAACTGCAGGATTCTTTCTTGAAGGTGGCCGAAGTCCAGCGGGACGCCATTGCGGACATACCATTCAAAGTCGTACCAGTCACGTCCTTTCACCCTCTGTTTCCAGGATCGATACACCAGTGCGTGCATTTTCCCGGCAAAGAGATCCGGAAGGGTTACACAGCGTGTCATAAAAGATTTAGGCAGCACGAGCAGTTTCTGCTCGGTAGAGAACTTCAACGGCGGGACGGTATCCACTTCTATCTTGACCTTGACGGATTTCTCTGTCCGGAAGGAAATGTCATAGACATCGGTATTGTCCTTAAGGAAAGCCGATTCTACCTTGCCAATACCTTTCTTGTCCTTCTTTTTGATTTCCACCGTGCGGCCAACCAGTGCAAATTGCTGGATGATGGGCTGGAAGTACTGTTCGAAATTGAATGCCGGGTCCTCCTTCAAAAGGGTGAAGTCCAGATCCTCGCTGAAACGGTTGAGCCCGTGGAAAATCCGAAGGCAAGTGCCGCCATAGAATGCGGCCTTGTCAAAGAAACCACCATCGGCAAGTCCGGCCAGCACCAGCTGCTGGCTCACTTCAAATACAGCATTCCTTTTGGCTGTATTGGTGCTCTGGTCGTATGCCGAGAGCATCTTTTCATATAAGGCGTTCATCTTTCAAGCAGTTTAATCAGTGTTTGTATCGATTGTGACTTCTTGCCTGTGCGGGCACATTCCAGAAGGATAGACTTGTAAAAATTCCGGAAGGCGTCCATATCTAATCTGAGATCCTCTTCCAGAAACGCGCGGGCTTCCTTGATGTACCGGAGATTGATCCCCGGAGTAAAAAGTATCAAGTCGCACAGAGCCTTTTCCGGAGATGCAATGACAAATGCTGCGTTCTCAGACTCTTCGTGATGCAAGCCGATGGGGAAATATTCCTTATCCACCTCTTTGTATTCAAATGTCCCCAGCGCATTCTCAAACTTACGGGTATGCTTCAGCGTCATACTCTGGATGAGGCTAACCCTTTCGGGAATAAGCCCGTAATAGCGGAGTGCTGTATGCATTGAAACATAAGAAGGTGAATAGAGGTGGTTGGCTATCAATTCAAGGCTCACAGGCTTTTCGTTCCACTTGGGATTCACCACATACAGTCCCCGCTTGAGGCGGATAATCTTTCCCTCATGTTCCAAGGTAGATACCTTTTGAAGGGTACCACTGATTCCGGGATACAGCGAAGCGATGGTCTTGGTGGAGACCGGAACGTTGTACAATGATTCCAAAACATCCTTCATGCTGCAAATATAGTAATTTTTAGAACAAATAATCAAGTATTATTTGATTTTCTGTACCTAAAATAACTATCTGGGACGATAGGCGCATTTTCGGGTGTATTTGCGCCTACTGTCACACTTTTGGGGACGGTAGGAGCACTGGATCTTTGATTAGACCTGCAAATTGGAATTTATAAGGCATGACCTCCTGAGACCTTTATGACCTGTCCCGTAAGCATTCCTGCCTGTTCGCTCGCCAGAAACAGAATCGT
>JBGVCF010000020.1:0-23096 GCA_045226315.1 Candidatus Cryptobacteroides sp. | reverse complement strand
TTTCGCGAAGTACGGGAAGTCCAATAAGGACACCGGCTCTCCTGAGAGTCAGGTTGCTTTATTTTCCTACCGTATCGCTCACCTTACGGAGCATGTGAAGAAGAACAAGAAAGACGTTGCAACGCGTCGTAGCCTTCTTCGCCTTGTGAGTAAGCGTCGTCAGCTTCTGAACTACCTTCAGAAGATCGATATCGAGAGATACAGGGCTATCGTGAAGGAGCTGGGTCTCCGCCGATAAGCAAAAGGATAGGAAAAACGGGGGTTGGGATTTCTGCAAGGCAGAATCCAGCCCCTTTTTCAGTAAAATACAGCGGAGGAAACGCGGAGTGAAATATAAACAGCGGAGCGGAATTTGGTTTTTCGCGAAGCCTCGCGAAAAATAAATTCCGGCCGCTTACAAAATAGGAAAAACGGTCCCATAGGGGGACAGACGAAATAGACGTAATAATAGAAATCATGAACATTATCAAAAAGACCATCGAACTGCCCGACGGACGGGTAATCGAGATCGAGACCGGAAAATTGGCCAAACAGGCTGCCGGTTCTGCCGTTGTGAAAATGGGTGGCACCATGCTGCTGGCCACCGTCACCTGCGCCACGGAGGTGAAAGAGGGTACGGACTTTATGCCCCTCACCGTGGATTATCGTGAGAAATACTATGCTGCCGGCCGTTTCCCCGGCGGTTTCCTCAAGCGCGAGAGCCGTCCCAGCGACTACGAAGTGCTCATCGCCCGCCTGGTGGACCGTCCCATCCGTCCCCTGTGGCCCAGTGATTTCCACCTGGAAGTATTTGTGAACGTGATGCTTATCAGCGCCGAAAAAGACATCCAGCCGGATGCTCTGGCCGGTTTGGCTGCATCGGCCGCCTTGGCCAGCAGCGACCTCCCCTTCGGCGGTCCTGTGAGCGAAGTTCGCGTAGCCCGCATCGACGGCAAGTTCGTGATCAACCCCGGCTTCGAGGACAACAAGCGCGCCGATCTTGACCTGATGGTGGCTGCCACCGAGGAAAATATCATGATGGTGGAAGGCGAAATGAACGAGGTATCCGAGCACGACATGCTGGAGGCCATCAAGTTCGCCCACGAAGAAATCAAGAAGCACTGCCGCGTGCAGAAGGAACTCATGCACGAGCTGGGTACCGATGTTAACAAGCGCGACTACCCGCACGACGAAGAGGACGAGGCCCTGAAGACCGCCGTGCACGAGGCTTGCTACAACAAGTGCTATGAGCTGGCCAAGAGCGCCAAGCCCAAGCATGAGCGCGAAGACGGCTTCAACGCCATCCGCGACGAATTCAAGGCCCAGTTCAGCGAGGAAGACCTGGAGCTGAAGGGTGCCATGATCGACCGTTACTACCACGATGTGGAGAAGGAAGCCATGCGTAACCTCGTCCTGGACGAGGGCAAGCGCCTGGACGGCCGCGCCACCAACGAAGTGCGTCCCATCTGGTGCGAGGTAGACTACCTGCCCTGCGCCCACGGATCGGCCATCTTCACCCGTGGTGAAACCCAGTCCCTGGCCTCTGTGACCCTGGGCACCAAGATGGACATGAAGGAAATGGACGAAGTTCTGATCCAGGACGACCAGCAGTTTGTCCTGCACTACAACTTCCCTCCGTTCGCCACCGGCGAAGCCAAGCCGCAGCGCAGCACCGGCCGTCGCGAAATCGGCCACGGTAACCTGGCCATGCGCGCCCTCAAGCCCGTCATCCCTACCGCTCCTGAATTCCCTTACGCCGTACGCGTAGTTTCCGATATCCTGGAATCCAACGGTTCCTCTTCCATGGCTTCCGTCTGCGGTGGCTGCCTGGCCCTCATGGACGCCGGTGTGAAGATCAAGAAGCCGGTGGCCGGTGTGGCCATGGGCCTGATCACCGACGCCGAGCGCCCCAACGACCGCTACGCTATCCTCACCGACATCCTGGGCGATGAAGATCACCTGGGCGACATGGACTTCAAGGTGACCGGCACCAAGGACGGTATCACCGCCACCCAGATGGACATCAAGGTGGACGGCCTGTCCTACGAAGTGCTGGAGAAGGCCCTGGAGCAGGCCCGTCAGGGACGTCTGCACATCATGGGCGAAATGCTCAAGACCATCCCCGAGCCGCGTGAGGACTACAAGCCCTTCGTTCCCCGCATGGTCCAGATCGAAATTCCGGCCGAATTCATCGGCGCTGTCATCGGCAAGGGTGGCGAAACCATCCAGGGCATGCAGAAGGAATTCGGTACCACCATCACCATCGACGAGGTGGACAACGGCGACGGCACCACCAAGGGTGTTGTGGACATCTTCGGTGTGGACAAGGCCGCTATGGATGCTACTCTTGAGAAGATCAAGGGCATCTGCGCCGTACCCGAACCCGGTAAGGTCTATTGCGGCAAGGTGGTGAGCATCCTGGATTTCGGTGCCTTCATCGAGATCCTGCCCGGTAAGGAAGGCCTCCTTCATGTGAGCGAGATTGCCTGGAACAAGACCGATAAAGTGGAAGACGTGCTGAAGGTGGGCGACCAGGTGAACGTGAAACTCCTGGAAATCGACCCCAAGACTGGCAAGATGCGTCTTTCCATGCGCGCCCTGGTAGCCAAGCCCGAAGGCTATGTTGAGCCCAAGCGTGAAGGCCGTGGCCCTCGTCGCGAAGGCGACCGTGGTCCCCGCAAGGAAGGTGAGCGCAAGGAAGGCGATCGCAGGGAAGGCCGCGGTCCTCGCCGCGACGGTGAGAAGCGCATGGGTAATCCTTTCCGCAAACCCCGTTTCGAGGAAAGCGAATCGGCACCCAAGCATAACGAACCGGATGTGTTCTAAATCCTGAAAAACTCCGGAGCCGGTCTCTTTGAGGCCGGCTCTTTTTTTCTTATATTTGCACCTATGTTAGTTGTATTGGAAGGCCTGGACGGTGCGGGCAAATCCACGCAGGTCCGGAAATTAAAGGAATACCTCACGCAGCGCTGCGGGGCGTTGGAATACATTCATTTTCCCCGCTACGATGCCCCTGTATACGGGGATCTCATCAGTCGTTTCCTACGGGGCGATTTTGGCGCCAACGAAGCCGTGCATCCGCAGCTGGTGGCCCTGCTGTTCGCAGAGGACCGCCACGGTGCAGCACCCCTTATCCGGGAAGCACTTGAGGAAGGGAAAACCGTACTGCTGGACCGTTACGTCTATTCCAATATAGCATACCAGTGTGCCAAGCTCAAGGACATGGTGGCGCGTAAACGCCTCAGGGACTGGATTTTCAATACGGAGTACGGAGATTTTCAGCTGCCGGTTCCGGACCTGAACCTTTTCCTGGACGTGCCCATCGGCTTCGTAGAGCAGAGCCTCTCCCAGGCGCGCTCCGGCGCAGACCGCAATTACCTGGGCGGCGCACAGGACATCCACGAAGCATCCATCGCCTTCCAGCAGGATGTCCGTTCCCTTTACCTGGCCCAGACACAGCTGGACAAGCGCTTCCTGCGCATAGACTGTGCCGATGAAAACGGCAACATGCTGCCGCCGGATGCCATCTTCGAGCGTGTGCGTGCCAGTATAGACCCTTATCTGCCATGAGAGCTTCTTATCAGCGATTCCGCCGCTTTGCCGCCCTGTTGGTAGGCATTGTATTCCTGGTGTCCGGTCTGTTGAAACTCATAGACCCAGTGGGCACCCAGCTCATCGTTCAGGAATATGCCAAATTCTTCCGTCTGCCGTTCCTGATGCCCGCCGCCAAGGTACTGGGCATCCTGCTGGGCTTGCTGGAGTCACTTCTGGGCATTGCGCTGTTCACCGGTGTCCTGCGTAAGCACGCAGCCCGTTGCACCTATTTCCTGCTCTCGTTCTTTACGCTAATCACCCTGGTTCAGTGGATCCTTAATCCGTCCATGGATTGCGGCTGCTTTGGCCAGGCTTTCCACCTGACCCATGCCCAGAGCTTCTGGAAAAACGTAATCTTGCTGGGACTCGCCGTCATAGCCTTCACCCCGTTCCACGATTTCGGCAAACCCAAACGCAACCGGATTGTGGCGGCCGTGCTGGCCACGGCATCCGTCCTGTTCGTGCTGGTATACAGCAACAGGCACCTTCCCATCGTGGACTTCACGGAGTTCGACTGGGGCGCGGAGTTAATGGCTTCGCTGGACGATGATTTATCGGCCGATAATCACTATAAGGCGGCCTACGTTTATGAAAAGGACGGTCAGGAGGGTATTTTCCCCTTGGATTCCCTGCCGGATTCCACCTGGACTTTCGTGAAGGTGGATACTGTTTTCCGCCAGACCACAACCGTGGAGGAGGACATATTTCCGGTGCTCAGTTTCCGAGATGCAGAAGGGGAGTATAGGGACCGTCTGGCAGCCGAAGGCAGGGTAGTGGTCCTCTCCGTCTATAATCCGGCCACTGTCGCCTGGGACACCGTCCGTGAGCAATATGCACAGGTGCTGGAAGCCGGCGGAACGCCGCTGGTGCTGGTTTCGGCCGTTCCCGGCGACACAAATCTCCCGAAGGATCTGCCTCTCTATTATGCCGATTATAAGACCCTCATCACGCTGAACCGCTCCAACGGCGGCGGCACCTATTTCTGCGAGGGCGAGCTAGTGAACAAGTGGGACGTACGGCACGTTCCGGAGAACCTGGCGGCCGATTTCGCCGCCGATCCAGTGGATCTCTCTACCCGCTACATAGTGAAGCGCCGCCTGCGCACGCAGGGGTTCTGCGTGTACTTGGCGGCGCTGTTGCTTTTAACGTAAAGCTTACAGGCTCCGTTTGATTTCCACAATCTGGAAGGCCTCGATGATGTCTCCCGGGTGGATGTCGTTGTAGCGCTCCAGGCCGCAGCCGCATTCCATGCCGGCAGGCACTTCCTTGGCGTTGTCCTTGCCACGCTGCAGCGAAGCCAGGGAACCGGTGTACACCACGATGCCGTCGCGGATCAGGCGGACATCGGCCTTGTTGGTGAGCTTGCCTTCCTTCACCAGACAGCCGGCAATGGTGCCCACCTTGGAAATCTTGAAGGTCTGCTTTACCTCGGCGGTGGCGGTCACTTCCTCCTTCTTTTCCGGCTCCAGCATACCCTCGATACCTTCCTTCACTTCATTGATACAGTCGTAGATCACGGAGTACAGACGGATTTCGATGCCTTCCTTCTCCGCAGCACGGCGGGCTTCGGCGCTGGGACGCACCTGGAAGCCGATGATCACGGCGTCGGAGGCTTCGGCCAGCAGTACATCGCTTTCGCTGATGGCACCCACGGCCTTGTGGATCACATTCACGCGCACTTCCTCGGTGGAAAGCTTGATGAGGGAATCGGAGAGGGCTTCCACGGAACCGTCCACGTCGCCCTTGACGATGACGTTGAGCTCCTTGAAGTTGCCGATGGCAATACGGCGGCCGATTTCCTCCAGGGTAAGGTGCTTCTGCGTCTTGATGCCCTGGATGCGGATGAGCTGCTCACGGCGCTGGGCGATGCTCTTGGCCTCTTTTTCATCGGCCATGATGTTGAATTTCTCGCCGGCGGCGGGGGCACCGTTCAGGCCCAGAAGGGACACAGGCGTGGAGGGACCGGCGCTCATGACCTTCTGTCCGCGCTCGTTGTACATGGCTTTTACGCGGCCATAGAAGGAACCGGAGATAATTACGTCGCCCACGTTCACCGTGCCGTCCTGCACCAGCACCGTGGCCAGATAGCCGCGGCCTTTGTCCAGGGAGCTTTCAATCACGGCGCCGCTACCCATCTTGTTGGGATTGGCCTTGAGTTCCAGGAGGTCGGTCTCGAACAGCACCTTTTCCAGGAGCTTGTCCACGTTCACGCCCTTCTTGGCCGATATTTCCTGGCACTGGTACTTACCGCCCCAGTCTTCCACCAGGATGTTCATCTCGGAGAGCTGACGGCGGATGGTGTCGGGATTGGCACCGGGTTTATCGATCTTGTTGATGGCGAAGACCATGGGCACGCCGGCTGCCTGGGCATGGGCGATAGCTTCCTTGGTCTGGGGCATCACGGCGTCGTCGGCCGCTACGATGATGATGGCAAGGTCGGTCATCTGGGCACCACGGGCACGCATGGCGGTGAAGGCCTCGTGACCAGGGGTATCCAGGAAGGTGATGTGACGGCCGCTGGGCAGCGCCACGTTGTAAGCGCCGATGTGCTGGGTAATACCACCGGCCTCACCGGCAATCACGTTTGAGTTGCGGATGTTGTCCAGCAGGGAAGTCTTACCATGGTCTACGTGACCCATCACGGTGATCACCGGAGGACGTTCTACCAGGTCTTCTTCACGGTCGGGTTCCTGCTGCTGGATTTCCTCGGAGAGTTCTGCGGTGACGAATTCCACCTTGTAGCCGAATTCTTCGGCCACAAGCACCAGGGTTTCGGCGTCCAGACGCTGATTGATGGACACCATCATACCCAGGGACATGCAGGCGCCGATCACCTTCACCACAGGAGTATTGTTCATGAGGGTGGCCAGGTCGTTCACCGTTACGAACTCCGTCACTTTCAGGACTTTGTTCTCGGCGGCTGCAGCCTCCATCTCTTCCTGGGAACGCAGGGCGGCAATCTCGCGCTTCTCCTTGCGGTGCTTGGCGCCGAAGTTGTTGCGCGTGCTCTCGTTCATCTTGGCGTAGGTTTCCTTTACCTGCTTCTGGATTTCCTTCTGCAGTTCTTCCTGCTCGGCCTCGGTCATGGCGGGCTTGAAGCGCTCGCCCTTCTTGCGGCCCTTGGCAGGCTGTGCGGCAGGAGTATCGGCCTTCTTCTTGTCGTTCTTCTTGGGGGTCTTTTCGGCCTGCACCTTGGTCACGTCCACTTTCTGGGAGCCGCTGCTCTTGATGCGTTCGCGCTTTTTGGTGCGTTTGGGATCGAACTGGGACAGGTCAATCTTGCCCACCACCTTGAAGGGAGCATCGCCGGGCTGGGTGGAAGGCGTTTCCGCAGGGGTTTGGGCGGGCGTTTCTTCTACCTCGGGTTCCGGTTCTTCGATGGGCTCCGGTTCAGGTTCCACCACGGGCTCTACCTCGGGTTCCGGCTCCGGTTCGGGTTCCGGCTCGGGCTCCACCACGGGTTCGGGTTCCGGTTCGGGAATGGGCTCCGGCTCCGGTTCGGGTTCCGGAATAGGTTCCGGTTCCGGCTCGGGTTCGGGGATGGGCTCCGGTTCTACTACAGGCTTGCGGGACAGGTTGTTGCTCTTGATCACGGTTACGCGCTCAGGCTCGAACTCGTCTTCTTCGTTGTCCTGTTTCCGGGAAGCTTTGTCCAGGATTTCGGTGAGCTTGACATCCACTTTTTCGGCGGCTTCCTTCAATTCCAGGTCCTTGCCGAACTTCTTGTGCAGTTCCGGCACATATTCGTCCGAGACCTTCAGGTTCGGATTGGCGTCTTCGATGCCGGCGCCTTTGGAATTGAGGAACTCCACCAGGGTGTCCAACCCGATGTTGAATTGTTTAATCAGTTTCGATAATCTGATTTCTGCCATATATAAACCCCTTTTTTGTTCTAAATGTTAGTCTTCAAACTCTTCGTGCAGGATGCGCAGGACCTCTTCCACGGTCTCGTCTTCAAGGTCGGCGCGGGTAGCGATTTCCTGAGGATCCAGGGCCATGACGCTACGGGCGGTGTCGCAGCCGATAGCCTGCAGGCGCTCGATCACCCAAGGATCGATTACGTCGGTGAATTCGCTCAGCAGTACGTCGTCCTCCTCTTCCTCGTTCTGCGGAAGTTCGCGCCATACTTCGATTTCACGACCCACCAGCATGCCGGCCAGCTTGATGTTCACGCCGCCCTTGCCGATACCCTTCTTCACTTCATCGGCCTGCATGTATACCTTGATCTTGTCTTCGGGGCTTTCGCCCAGGTCGATGCGGGAGATACGGGCCGGATTCAGGGCACGCTGGATCATGAGCTGCGGGTTGTTGCTCCACTGGATCACGTCGATGTTCTCGTTGCGCAGTTCGCGCACGATACCCATGATGCGGGAACCCTTCACGCCGATGCAGGCACCGATGGGATCGATGCGGTCGTCGTAGGACTCAACGGCCACTTTGGCGCGCTCGCCGGGAATGCGTACCACCTTCTTCACGGTGATGAGACCGTCGTAGATTTCGGGCACCTCCATTTCGAAGAGCTTCTCCAAGAAGCTATCGGTGGTGCGGGAAAGCACGATGTAAGGCGTGGTGTTGTTCTTCATCTCCACGCTCTTGATGATGGCGCGTACGGAGTCGCTCTTCTTGAAGCGTTCGCCGGGAATCTGCTCGCTCTTGGGCATGCGGAGTTCATTGCCGTCCTCGTCCAGGATGAGGGCCTCGTTCTTCCAGGTCTGGTACACTTCGCCGGTGAAGATTTCACCTACACGCTCGTTGTACTTCTTGAACACGTTGGCCTTTTCGATGTCCATGATACGGCCCTGCAGGTTCTGACGGATGTTCAGGATACCGCGGCGGCCGAAGGAGGCCAGAGAAAGCTTGCGGGCAAAGGTGTCGCCGATTTCATAATCGTCGTCGCCGGTCTCGGCCTTGATCTCGTCCAGGGTGATTTGGGTCACGGGGTCTTCCACTTCCTCTACCACCTCGAAATTCTGGTAGATTTCGCAGTCGCCCTTGTCTACGTTGATGATCACGTCGAAGTTGTCGGCGCTGCCGTAGGTCTTGGCCAGCTGGGTGAGGAACACGTCCTTCAGCACGCCCAGCATCACCGGACGGTCAATGCTCTTTTCTTCCTTGAAGTCCTTGAAAGCGTCAATCAAGGTTACTTCTTTCTCTTTTTCTTTTGCCATTGGTTATATTGTTATTATTTAAAATCAATGTAGGGTGTCACCGAGTTGATCTCCTGAAGCAGGAAGTTTTCTTCATGCTCCACTTTCTCCTTCTTCTTCTTGCCTTCCACGGCTTCCAAGGCGGTGTACTGCAGGGTAACGCTTGTTTCATCGGCCTGCAAGAGCTTGGCAATGAGGCGCTTGCCGCCTTTGAACTTTACGTCCACTTGATTGCCGATAGCCTTTTGGAACTGCCTGAGCACCTTGAACGGACGGTCCAGTCCGGCCGATGACACCGTGAGGGCATAGTCTTCCACATCCTGGTCGAAGGCTGCATGCACCACCTGGTCGATGGCTGCACAGTCTTCCCAGTCTACATCGCCTTCCTCTTTTTCGAGGACGATCTCAATGTCATTTTCTGCGCTTACGGTCACATCCACCAGGAAGCAACCCCTTTGCGCTACTGCCGGCTCGATGGCCTGTATGATCTGTTCTTTATTCATATTGTTATCCTGAGGTTTTACCGAAGGATCTCCTATACAAAAAAGATAGGGGACCGCCGTCCTCTATCTCGTTCACAGTTGCAAATATACGCACTTTTTTTGAAAATACCAAATTACTCCAAGGCCTTCAGCCACAGGAGACTGTCGGGGCCTTCGTTAAACAGCAGGTCCAGACAGCTGAGGCCGGGAGTGAAGCCGCCCATGCGATCGCGGAAAACCTGGTAGTACGGCCGCGACAGTCCCAAGGAGTCCAGTATATTGTCCGGCTTCTTGGGGTGAATGATAAAACGGTAGTCTTCTGGCATGGCGTCCGGAGCGGCAAACTCCCGCGTGGATTCCAGCTCGCACGCGATGCGTATATTATTAATAAGGAAACGGAGGGTGCTCAGATTGAGTTCCCACAGTGTCTGCGGCTTGGCCTCCAGCAGGGCGAAGAGTTCGTCCCGGTAATAATCGTAGTAGGCCGATGTCTGGTACGCGGCATCCAGCGCACGCTCAGTACGCAGTACCCAGGGCGTGGAATAATCCACCCGGATGTCCCGGATGGCCGGTGAAGCGCCATGCACCACTGGCACCTGCAGCATCTGCACGCCGTCTCCGGCCAGAATGTAACAGCGGTTCCGATAACTTTGTTTCTGGTAGTTCTCGCATGCTTCCAGCAGCACATGAGACGGCAAAACCCTGTCCGGAGACAGGGTCATATCTCTTGCGGCCAGGGCGAACCAGGCCAGGGGAGGAAAGTATGCGGTGGAAAGAAGCACTAGCGGGCGAGGCGCAGCTTGGGGATGATGCCCCGTTTGGATGCCCGGATGAAGCGTAAAATGGTGTCCCGCTGCTCCGTGGCAGGGAAGTTGGCTTCGATGTACTCCACGGCCTGACTCACGTTCATGCCCTTGAAATAGAGGGTGTCATAGAGGTCCTTGATCTCGTTCACCTGTTCTTCGGTGAAGCCCCGGCGCAGCAGACCTACCCGGTTAACCCCTTCGAATACAACAGGTTCACGGCCGGCCAGGACATAAGGCGGAACATCCTTGGTAATCTTGGCATAGGCGGCCACAAAAGCGTGGGTGCCGATCTTGGTGAACTGGTGGGTGCCGGATTTGCCGCCGCACACGGCCCAGTCGTCCACATCCGTTTCGCCGGCCAGCCCCGCATAGCTCACAATGATGCAATGCTGGCCGATCTGGCAGTCGTGGGCCACGTGGGCATAGGACATAATCAGGGTATCGCTGCCAATTCGCGTGACGCCCTTGCCGCTAGCCTTGGTACCCCGGTTCACGGTGGCGCACTCGCGAATATTCACGCGGTCGCCCAACTCTACCCAGGATTCCTCTCCTTCGAATTTCAGATCTTGCGGGATGGCTCCCACCACGGCTCCCGGGAAGATGGTGCAGTCCTTGCCCATTTTTACGTGGTTGTAAACGGAAGCCCCATTCAGGATGCGGCAGCCGTCGCCAATCTCGGTGTCGGCATCTACATAGGCAAAGGGCCCAATCTCAATATTGTCTCCCAACTTGGCTGCGGGATCTACATAAGCAAGCGGATGAATCTTGTTCATACTCAGTTATTTAAGCAAGGCTCTGAGCGCTTTGGCTGCCTTGGTGTTAATGGTGTGGCCGCTTTTATAGGCCGATATCCGGGCGTTGAGGTAGCCGCCCGCCAGACGGATGTCGCCCAGCAGGTCCAGCAGTTTGTGCCGGCCACATTCGTCCGGGAAATGCAGCTCAGGATTCCCTAAATAACCTTCGTCGGTGACCACCAGTGCGTTGTCCAGGTCGCCGCCTTTAATGAGGTTATTCTTGATCAGAGCCTCAATCTCGCGGTAGAAACAGAAAGTACGGCACACGCCAATCTGGCTGGCATAATCCGTCTTCAGGTCCCAATGTGTTTTCTGGACACCCAACACCGGTGAATCGAAGTCTACGGTAACATCGGCCGAAGGTGCATCGGCCGGCTCTATCCGCACCCAGGAACCGCTGCGCTGGTCGCGAACTTCCAGGTAATAGGGAATGTCGATAAACTTGCGCGCCACACCCTGGTCTTCCAAACCATCCTTCAAGATAGCTTCGCAGTAAGGTTGGGCACTGCCGTTCAGGATGGGCACTTCCCGGTTGTCCAGTTCGATGAGCGCGTTATCCACGCCCAGGCCCATGAGGGCGCTGAGGATGTGCTCCACAGTCACTGCCTCCGCCCCGTTATGGGAGAGGGTAGTGCTGCGGGCAGTATTGGTGACAAATTCGGCAAGCGCTTCAACCACAGGCTTTTCCTCGAGGTCTATGCGTTGGAAACGGATGCCGGTATTGGCTGGTGCAGGCAAGAGCGTCATGTGGGCATAGGTACCCGTATGGAGGCCCTTCCCCTCGAAGTGGTACGCCTGCTTGATGGTATGCTGGTTCATTTTCATTCGGCTGCGCGTTTAAAAAGTGCATAGGCTTTGATGAAGTGGCGCGCATCAAATGCGGGTGAACCATGCAGCACCTGGCCATCCTTGCGGACGTTGCCGCTTACGCCGCCCTGAGCCAGGACAGTGGTATGATCGGCGATCTTCAGATGTCCGGCAATGCCCACCTGGCCGGCGAAAATGCAGTATTTGCCCACTTCGGTGGACCCGGCGATGCCCGTCTGGGCCGCCATGGCCGTATGGTCGCCGATAATCACGTTGTGCGCAATCATGCACAGATTGTCGATGCGTACGCCGTTGCCGATGATGGTGGATTCCATCTGCGCCCGGTCCACGGTGCTGTTGGCACCAATCTCTACATCGTTGCCGATAATCACGTTGCCCAGGTGTTCAATCTTCTCCCAACTGCCGTCCGGGCGCGGGGCGTTGCCAAATCCATCGGCCCCGATGACCACGCCGCTGTGCAGGATCACGTTGTCGCCGATGATCATGCCGGGATAGATGCGAACGCCGGGATAAAAGATGCAGTTCCGGCCGATGCGGCAGTTGTCGCCGATGAATACCTGCTCATGGATGACGGTGTTGTCGCCGATCACCGTGTGCCGGCCGACGTAGGAAAAGGCGCCCAGGTACACCCGCTTGCCGAACTTTGTGCTCAGGAACCAGCGGGCCCGGAGACTGCGGTGGCAGCGGGACTTCTTCTTTTTCTCGGCCACGTACTTGAGGAGTTCAGCAATGGCGTTATAGGCGTTGTCCACGCGCACCAGGGTGGGCTTTACCGCCTCTTTGGGTTGGAAATCCTTGTTTACGATGAGAATGGAAGCCTGGCTGGTGTATACGAAAGGCTCGTATTTGGGGTTGGCGAAAAAGCTCAGCGTTCCCGGCTTGCCATGTTCAATCTTGGCAAATTGGTTAGCCTTGGCGTTTTCGTCGCCCTCTACCGTGCCTTTGAGCAGTTGGGCTAAAAATTTAGCAGTCAGTTCCATTGTCATTCTGAACTTCCATTGTCATTCTGAACGAAGTGAAGAATCTCCTAGATCAGAGGTTCGGCCGTCATGGCGGCGGGCTGGGGGATTCCCATCAGTTTCAGGATGGTGGGGGCCACGTTGCAGAGGGCACCGTCCTTGACGCTCTTCACGGCATCACCGGCGTTGATCACCACAAACTGCACGATATTCAGGGAGTGTGCGGTGTTGGGCGTACCGTCCTGGTTCACGGCGAAGTCGGCGTTGCCATGATCGGCGGTAAGGAGTACAACGTAATCGTGCTCGATGGCCTCTTCCACCACGCGACCCACCAGTTTGTCAATGCAGGTAACAGCCTGGGTGATGGAGTTGTAGATGCCGGTGTGTCCCACCATGTCGCCGTTGGCGAAGTTCAGGATGATCATGTCCTGTTTCTCGGAGCGGATCTGGTCGATGAGTTTTTCGGCCACTTCCGGAGCGCTCATCTGGGGCAGGAGGTCGTAGGTGGGAACCTTGGGGCTGTTCACCAGGATGCGGTCTTCATTCTCGAACACGGTCTCACGGCCGCCGTTGAAGAAGAAGGTCACGTGGGCGTATTTCTCGGTTTCTGCAATGCGCAGCTGGTGTTTGCCGGCCTTGGAAACGGTTTCACCCAGGGTGTCCTGCACCAACTCCTTGTCGAAGAGGATGTGCACGCCCTTGAAGGAAGCATCGTAGGGAGTGAGGCAGCAATAATACAGCGGAATGGTGTGCATGCCTTCTTCCGGCATATCCTGCTGCGTAAGGACGGAAGTGAGTTCGCGGGCCCTGTCGTTGCGGAAGTTGTAGAAGATGATGGCATCGCCTTCCTCGATGGTGGCCACGGGCTTGCCGTTCTCCGTTACCACAATGGGTTTGATGAATTCGTCGGTGATTTCAGCGTCGTAGCTGGCCTGGATACCTTCCTGGGCCGATTCAAACGCGGCGCCCTTGCCTTCCACCAACAGGTCATAGGCCTCTTTCACGCGGGTCCAGCGTTTGTCGCGGTCCATGGCGTAGAAGCGGCCGCAGACGGAAGCCACCTTACCGGTGGTTTCGGCCATCTTCTCTTCCAACTCCTTCACGAAGCCCAGACCGCTGCGGGGATCGGTGTCGCGGCCGTCCATGAAAGCATGGACATAAACTTTGTCCAGGCCTTCTTCCTTGGCCACACGCAGGAATTCGTATACATGATCCAGGGAGCTGTGCACACCACCGTGGGAGGTAAGACCCATGAGGTGCAGCTTCTTGCCGCTCTGCTTCACATAGTCGTAGGCGGCCTTGATCTCCTTATTCTCCAGCAGCTTATGCTCACGGCAGGCGATGTTGATCTTCACAAGATCCTGGTACACCACGCGACCGGCACCCAGGTTCATGTGACCTACTTCGGAGTTACCCATCTGGCCGTCCGGCAAGCCTACGTATTCGCCGCAGGCCTGCAGATGGCCGTAAGGATACTTTTCGCGCAGGGCGTCGATATTAGGCGTTCCCTGGGTCCAGATGGCGTTGGAATAGTCGTGACGGCCTTCGCCCCAGCCGTCCAGGATCATGAGTAAAACTTTACGATTCATATCTTGTTCTATATTATTATTCTAAGTCTGCAAAGTTAATCATTTTTCGCGGATATGCGAAGGATGTGGCGGGTGCTTCTTGTTACACGTACACTGTGGTCTATGCAATAGGGGATTACCGCCAGCACATGCTGAGGGTTTTCCGCGCTTTTCAGCAGCGGAACGAAGGGCTTTTCATCGGCCGGAATGTGATGGTCCGTGAACCAATCCTGCATCTTCTTGCGGCCCGGTGCACCCAGCGGCCGGATCCAGTCGCCGCTTTCCCATCGGCCTTCCACCACGTCTCCCGCCTTATCGGCATCCAAAATGAGCATCCCCGCCGGCTGCTTCACTCCCTGCGTTCCGTCCCAATCCTCCTCCTGCACCGTAAAAACCTGGGCACAGACACCAAAACTTCCGTTTTCGTGCTCCTTAGCCTGTTTTTCATGGGTAGAAGCACCACTAGCTTCGTTTTCGTGCTCGTCGGCTAAAAAAGCCAGCTCATCGGCAAAGCGTTCCATGTCCCTGTTCAGGGTTTGGACGAAAGAAGGATTGATTTCCCGGAAAACGGGGAAGACCAGGTTGCGGATTTTGTTGCGTTTGAAGTTATTGGAGGCATTGCTGCTGTCTTCGCGCCAGGTGAGTCCGTGCTCCCGTGCAAAGGCCTCGATGTCTTCCCTGGTCATGCCCAATAGCGGCCGTAGAAGGGGAATGTGGGCATAATCGGGATCCGGCAGAAAACCGGAAGCTTTCATACCAACGATACCCCGAAGCCCTGTTCCCCGCAATAAATTGAGAATCAGAGTTTCGGCATTGTCATTGGCATTATGCGCAACAGCTACGGCCGAATAGCCGAATTCGCTGCACAACTGCCCGAACCAATGATAGCGCAAGCGCCTTGCCGCCATCTCCACGGAAATACCCTGTTCCGCTGCAAACGCCTGCGTTTCAAACTGTTTCACATGAACGGGAATACCTCTGGCCGATGCCCATGCGCGAACCAGTGCTTCGTCGGCGTCACTTTCGGTCCCGCGCAGTCCGAAGTTGCAGTGGGCAATGGCGAAAGGCCCGCCTTCCAGACGGACCTTTTCTGCGAGGCACATGGAATCCACCCCTCCGCTGACAGCAACAAGGAGCATCTTCCTTACATTTTCTTGGAGATGGAATAAGTGAAGCCGAATTCCAGATATTCCTTGAACTGCACACCTTTACCCTGGGTGCCATCCTTCAGGGAGAGCGTTACCCGAGGGTCGTAAATGAGGTTGGTGGCCAAAGTGAGGGCGAAAAACTTGCGCAGTTTCCAGAACACCTTGTTGTCCCAGGTCATTCGGGGCTCCATCTTGGGCGTGAGGTAGTTGTAAAAAGCGGTGAACTGGGTGGTATAGGAGAACACATCGTTGATGACCCAGGCCATATCAATCTTGAGTTGGGCACCGAATTCAAAGCGGAAAACGCTGTAGTTATCTCCCACCGTGGGATCCAGATCCGGTTTCCTCAGGTCCATACCGTAGGTTTTCCGCAGCTCCGGAATGGTTACGATAACACCACCGCCTGACAGGGGGGCCAGGTTCAGGGAGAACCAGGGAGCCGGCGTCCACAAGGCACCGATACCCAGATTGAGGTAAGCGGGGGAGAGGTGACCGGATTTCAGGACCCGGGCTTCCCGCCAGTCTTTACGGGTGGGCTCGATCACATTACCCTCTTCGTCCGTATTGGTGGCAGGTGTCTTGTAATTATAATTGTTGCCGAACTGGTTCTTGAAGTCCAGGCTGGCCGAGTAGGACAGATTCTTCACAGGGGTTTCGTATCCCCACTTGGATTCAAAGTAAATGCGGTCCTTATTGGTCTGAAGAATGGGTTTGTCGGCGCTCCAGAGGAAACCGTAGTCCAGCTGCAAGCGATTGGTACCCAGTAGTTTGTCTTTGGCGAAATTGGCGCGGGCATCTACGTTGCCGGCCAAGGAAACGTTGTTGTATCCACCTGCAGCCCACTGGCTCAGATAAGTTTGGCCGAAATTGATGTTGGTGTGGATGGAATTGGTCCAGTACCTGGGCTTTTCCACTACCTCGGGTTTGTCTTCGGCCGCACTGAGCGCCGCCGCTGCCTCTGCTGCGGCTTCCTGCGTATTCTGCGCCTGTGCAAAGAGGGTTACGGCCGCAAGGCCAAGGCTTAACAGGATCCTTTTCATATTAGTAACTTCTAGCAAATAGTACCCGCTGGTGAGAAGGTTTGCCGGTATAGATGCATTTGCCTTCCTCCATGCATACGGCGCTGTCCACGGGGATGCAGCGGATGGTGGCTTTGGTCTCTTCCTGGATCTTGGCTTCTGTTTCGGCCGTACCGTCCCAGTGGCAAAGCAGGAGACCGCCTTTCTCAATTTCCACCTTGAATTCTTCCCAGGTGTCTACCTTGCGGATGGATGCGTCGCGGAAAGCCAATGCCTTGTTGTAAATATTCTTCTGGATATCGTCCAAAAGGCCGATAATACGGTCTTCCAGGCCTTCCAGGGGTTCGGAAATCTTTTCCAGGGTGTCGCGGCGGGCCACTTCCACGGTGCCGTTCTGGAGATCGCGCGGGCCCATGGCCAGGCGCACCGGAACGCCCTTGAGTTCCCATTCTGCAAATTTGAAGCCGGGACGCAGGGTGTCGCGGTCGTCGATTTCTACGCTGTGTCCCTTGGCCTCCAGGGCCTTCTTTACCTCGTACATCTTATCCAGCACCGCATTGTGTTCTTCCTCACTCTTGTAGATGGGAACCATCACCACCTGGATGGGGGCCAGGGCGGGAGGGAGTACCAGGCCGTTATCGTCGCCGTGGGCCATGATGAGTGCGCCCATCAGGCGGGTGCTCACGCCCCAGGAAGTGGCCCAGACATAGTCCAGCTTGCCTTCCTGGTTGGTGAAGGTAACGTCGAAGCTCTTGGCGAAATTCTGGCCCAGGAAGTGGGAAGTACCGGCCTGCAGGGCCTTGCCGTCCTGCATGAGGGCTTCGATGGTCATGGTATCCAGAGCGCCGGCAAAACGTTCGCCGGGGCTCTTGTGACCCACCACCACGGGCAGGGCCATCACTTCACGGGCAAAGCGGGCATACACGTTCACCATCTGCTCCTTGCGCTCTTCGGCCTCCTGGGCGGTGGCGTGGGCGGTATGGCCTTCCTGCCACAGGAATTCGGCCGTGCGCAGGAACAGGCGGGTGCGCATTTCCCAGCGTACCACGTTGCACCACTGATTGCAAAGGATGGGGAGGTCTCTCCAGCTGTGCACCCAGTTCTTATAGGTGTTCCAGATAATGGTCTCCGAGGTGGGACGAACGATGAGTTCCTCTTCCAGTTTTGCGTCCGGATCCACCACGATACCATTGCCGTCCGGCGCGTTCATGAGCCGATGATGGGTGACCACGGCGCATTCCTTGGCAAAACCGGCCACGTGCTCCGCCTCCCGGCTGAAGAAGCTCTTGGGGATGAACAGCGGGAAATAGGCGTTTTTTACGCCGGTTTCCTTGAACATGCCGTCCAGGATGTGCTGCATCTTTTCCCAGATGGCATAGCCATAGGGCTTGATCACCATGCAGCCGCGCACTGCGGACTGCTCTGCCAGATCGGCCTTTACTACCAGGTCGTTGTACCATTGGGAATAATTTTCGGAGCGTTTTGTTACCTCTTTAGCCATACGTGTATTTGCTTTTTTTTGTTTTTGTGCGTAATATTGTGCAATGAAAGGGGATTAAAAGGTATAAAAATTGCAGAAATCCCTTTTAAACCCGGCCTTCCGGGCACAAAGATACTTAATTTTATTGGATTAAAGGAGGTACTGACAATGAAAAAGCGTTTTTTGGCCTATGCGGCTGCGGCCTTCGTCGCCCTGGGTTGCTCTTCCACGAGCCAGCTCCGGACACAGGTCTACGATGACGGTGTCTACTCCCGTCCTACTCCTGTCGCGGTGAAAGAAGTTACCGTGACGGATGCCGAATTGGATAATCTTCTGGCCGAGAGCAAAAGCTCGCAAGCCTACATCATCAACAGTCAGGGAGACACCCTGGTAGTCCCAGCAGGGAAGACAGTTCTGTTCAACAACACTGATATAAAGGTGGTGGATTCCCGCGCTTGGCTGTACGACTATTCCTGGTCTTTCCGTCCTTGGTATATGTGGGATTACTATTATCCCTGGCGCGGTCCCTGGTATTACGACTCCTGGTACTACGACCGCTGGGCCTGGGATCCCTGGTACTACGACTGGGTATTCTGGCACGGCCGCTGGAACTACCGCTTTTATTCCCCCTGGTCTTTCTGGTACGATCCCTATCGCTACCCCTGGCACTATTACACCTGGTACGGCCCGTACGGACATGCACCCTTCTATTATGGCGGGTATTACTATGGCGGGGCCGGCGGCCATCTGCGTGGTTATACTTTCACCAAGCAGGTGCCCTATTCAGGCAGTTCACGTGCGCTGGGTGGTGCGCGGCGCTCTGCAGGACGCAGCATAACGTCCAGCCGTTATGCGGGCAATCGCAGCGCCCTGTCGGCCACCAAGTCCACTTCGGCCCGCCGTTCGGGCGTAACCACACGCAGTGCCTCCGGCAGTCGTTCCGGCGTCACCACCCGTTCAGCCGGCGTGGCCACGCGCTCATCGGCCGTTACCCGTGCACCGGCAACGGGCAGCAGCAGCGTAAGCCGTTCTTCCGGCGGCAGCTCCTATTCCAGCGGCGGTAGCGTGAGCCGTTCCTCCGGCAGCACCACCACGCGTTCTTCCGGCAGTTCCAACTATCGTTCTTCCGGCAGTTCCAACTACCGTTCTTCCGGCAGCTCCAACTATCGTTCTTCTTCCAGCGGCAGTAGCGAGAGCCGTTCTTCCGGGAGTTATTCCGGTGGCGGTTCTTCACGTTCTTCCGGGAGTTATTCCGGTGGCGGTTCCACCGTTCGTTCCTCGGGTGGCGGTTATTCCGGCGGCAGTAGCGGCGGCGGATACTCCGGTGGCGGTGGATCCCGCTCTTCCGGCGGAGGCGGATATTCCGGTGGCGGTGGCGGCAGTTCCCGTTCTTCCGGCGGTCGCCGATAACCCATTAATGCGCGTTTGACTATGAAAAGGATATTGACGTTCATCGTGGCGGCGGCTGTTCCGCTTGCCCTTTCTGCCCAAGACTGGCAGGATGCCCGTTATTTTACGGAAAATAATTATCTGGGTACTGCCCGTACCCTGGGTATGGGCAATGCCGTAACTGCCGTGGGCGGAGATCCCGGTTCTATCGGCATCAATCCGGCCGGGTCGGCCGTGGCGGGTTATTCCCAGATAGTTCTCAGTCCTGGTTTCACTTTGTCCACCACCAGGGCAACCGGTTTTTTCTCGCCGGGCGATTCTGGTTCGGGAGACATAGTAAATACGACATTCGGACGTTTCTCGCTCCCTAATTTCGGCATTGTCTTTAGCCTGGACAGAAACCACCGTTCCGGTTGGAAGCGCAACGCTTTCGGCCTTGTAGTGAGTAGCACCAACAATTACGCCGACAGGATTGTCGGTGCCGGTATCAACGACGACAACTCTTATGCGGCATCGCTGGCCACATCGGCCGAAGGATATACCGAATCGGTGCTGGGCTCCGAGAGTTGGTGGTACGATGGAAGCGACCTCTCCCGTATGCCCAAGTGGGTGGATATGGCCGGCTATCGAAGCGGCATGTTCAACGGAATTCCCGGAGGGGGCAACCGTTATCAGGCGGTTACGGAAGTGCGTGACGCCTCCGGCAACTGCTGGCTGGCCGCTCCGCTTTACCAGAAGTACGGGCAGCAGACCACCGGCAGCAAGTATGACGTCTTGTTCAACTGGGCGGCCAATTACAACGATGTATTTTATATTGGTGTGAACGTGGGCATCACCACTGTTCTGTACGGCATGACGGAATATTTCCAGGAAATGCCGGAAAATGCAGATGATTTCCCGGAAATTGTGTATACGGATGGCACGCGGGCCCGTTTCAGTTCCCTCCAGATGCAGCACAACTATTCCCTGCGTGGGGCAGGTGCCTATATCAAGGTGGGTGTACTGTGGCGTCCTGTTGGTGGACTGCGCCTGGCTGCTGCTTTCCAGTCGCCTACTCTCATGAGCTATACCGCACGGCAGGCTTATTCCGCAGAGGTGAAGCTCACGGGAAAATCCATCGCACCGTCCACTACGCCGGAGGATTCCTGGAGTTATGGCATGGCAGAGCCTTTGCGTCTGAACGCCGGTGTTGCGTATAGTTTCGGCCAGATTGCGGTCTTAAGCGCCGATTATGAACTGGTGAATTACGGACAAATCCGCTACCGTGGAGTGGGATCCGGTTCCTTACCCGCCTACCTTGAAGATGCCAATCTGGACATCAAGGAAGCCCTGGGCATTGCCCATCAAATGCGCGTGGGTTTAGAGGTAAAGCCCATCCCGGCCCTGTCCCTTCGTGCCGGATATAATCTGGTAAGCTATGGACAGAAGAACTGGCTGGAGGAAGACTGGAGCCTGACACCGCTCACTGCCAAAGAAAAATGGTCCTTGGTTAAGCACAGCGCCTCTTTGGGTGTTGGTTATTCGTTCGGTTCCTTCTTCCTGGATGCGGCCGTCCGCGTACGTTTCTCTCCCAAGGAATACATCATGCCTTATCAGTATTACGCATACCAAACGTTTACCAACAAGTATCCGGACACCAGCGTGATCACTCCTGAAATTGCCTTCCAGAGCAGGTTTGTGGATGCAATTCTGACGGCCGGTTGGCGTTTTTAAGGCGTTAAATCTGCCATTTTGTCAGCAAAGGAAGGCTGGCACGAAGTTCGATAAATCAAAAGGCGTTGCCCCGTTGGGGTGACGCCAATTTTTATACGCAAACAATTTAAAAAAGGAAATACTATGGGAAAGATTATCGGCATCGACCTGGGAACCACTAATTCCTGCGTCGCAGTGATGGAAGGCAATCAGCCTACTGTCATCATCAACAACGAGGGGCAGCGCACCACTCCTTCCGTGGTTGCTTTCACGGAAGGCGGCGAGCGCAAGATCGGCTCTCCGGCCAAGCGCCAGGCCATCACCAACCCCAACAACACCGTGTTCTCCATCAAGCGTTTCATGGGCGAGACCTATGACCAGGTGACCACGGAAGTGAACCGCGTACCTTACAAGGTGGTCCGCGGCGAGAACAACACCCCGCGCGTGGATATCAGCGGCAAGCTGTACACGCCCCAGGAGATATCGGCCATGATTCTCCAGAAGATGAAAAAGACGGCCGAAGAGTATCTGCGTCAGGAAGTGACGGAGGCTGTGATCACCGTCCCCGCATACTTCTCCGACTCTCAGCGTCAGGCCACCAAGGAAGCCGGCCGCATCGCGGGTCTGGATGTGAAGCGTATCATCAACGAACCCACCGCAGCTGCCCTGGCCTATGGCCTGGACAAGAAGGAAAAGGATATGAAGGTGGCCGTGTACGACCTTGGTGGCGGCACCTTTGATATCTCCATCCTCCAGCTGGGCGACGGCGTATTCGAGGTTCTCTCTACCAACGGCGACACCCACCTGGGCGGCGACGACTTCGACCAGGTCATCATCGACTGGCTGGCCTCTGAATTCGCAGCCGAGAACGGCGGTCTGGACCTCAAGAAGGACCCGATGGCCCTCCAGCGTCTGAAGGAAGCCGCTGAAAAAGCCAAGATCGAGCTCTCCAGCCAGACTTCCACGGAAATCAATCTCCCGTACATCATGCCCGTGGACGGCGTGCCCAAGCACCTGGTGAAGACCCTCACCCGCGCTAAGTTCGAGCAGCTGTCGGATGCCCTGTTCCAGCGCAGCATCGCCCCTTGCCGTCAGGCTCTGGCCGATGCCCACCTGAACCCCTCCGACATCGACGAGGTCCTGCTGGTCGGCGGTTCCACCCGTATCCCTTACGTACAGGAACTGGTGAAGAACTTCTTCGGCAAGGAGCCCAACAAGAGCGTGAACCCCGACGAAGTGGTTGCCATCGGCGCCTCCATCCAGGGCGGTGTGCTGGCAGGTGACGTGAAGGATGTCCTCCTGCTGGATGTTACCCCGCTGAGCCTGGGTATCGAGACCCTGGGCGGCGTGATGACCAAGCTCATCGAGTCCAACACCACTATCCCGGCCAAGAAGAGCCAGATCTTCTCCACGGCGGCCGACAATCAGCCCGGTGTGGAAATCCGCGTGCTGCAGGGCGAACGCCCCATGGCCAAGGACAACAAGCAGATCGGCATCTTCCACCTGGACGGCATTGCCCCTGCACCCCGTGGCGTGCCCCAGATCGAGGTAACCTTCGACATCGATGCCAACGGCATCCTGAACGTGAGCGCTGTGGATAAGGCCACCGGCAAGGAGCAGCACATCCGCATCGAGGCCTCCAGCGGCCTGTCCGACGCAGAAATCCAGCGCATGCGGGACGAAGCCAAGGCCAACGAAGCCGCCGATAAAGCCGAAAAAGAGCGCATCGACAAGATCAACAACGCCGACGCCCTCACCTTCCAGGCCGAAAAATTCCTGAAGGAGAACGGCGACAAAGTGCCCGCCGACATCAAGTCCGAGGTAGAAAACAACTGCAACCTCCTGAAGGAAGCCGTGAAGGCCCAGAACCTGGCCGATATCGACCGCTACTCCGAAGCCCTGAATAAAGCCTTCGAGAAGATGTACCAGGCTGGCCAGCAGGCCCAGGGCGGCCCTCAAGGCCCGTTCCAGGGTGGTCCCCAGGGCCCGTTCAACGGCGGCCCTCAGCCCGGCCCTCAGGACCAAGGTCCCGACGAGCAATAGATTAGTCGGATTAACAATTAGTATTGAACAACGTGGATACCGCTATCCACGTTGTTTCTTTTTTTATGTACGGGAAAAAATGTATCTATTCTTATGGATTTTCCAAATGATTCGGACAGAAGTTGGGTTATAGGTCATCACTTCGATTTAGCGGTGTAGTTCGTAGAT
>JBGVCF010000019.1:0-66809 GCA_045226315.1 Candidatus Cryptobacteroides sp. | reverse complement strand
TTAAACTTTCAATATCGGCATAAATTTACTACTTTTGTTGTCACAAGCCTTGGGCAGAGAACTATGCTGCAAATCTAAGGTTTGTGTTAGATAAATCGCTAATTACATGGATTATAAAAATGAGGCTATAGAATGCGTTAGGGATCATGTCCTCCCGTTACATAAGCAAATCTATGCCAAATATAATGGTGATTTCGACAGGATTTACTCGGAAGGGTACAATAGCAAGTCGTATCAGGGCAGGGTTATTGAGCCTGGGAAGGAGTATGAATTAAGTTATTTGGAATGTTCGTGCCCCAAGGTAAAATGTGGACTCAGGAGCAATCCGGAACAATGCGAGTGCTCCAGACAAAGCATTTTATATATTTTGTCGCAGCTTGAGCCTGACAGCCAGTTCGATGTTCGGATTGAGAATACGATTCTCAGAGGAGGTGATCGTTGTACTTTCAGGATAACGAGGCGTGCCGGGATGAAGCAACTGATTGCCAACAACGGGCTAGACTGCGAACAGTGCCAGGTTGAACCGTAACTTCCAATTTGTGGGTCTAATCAAAGATCCAGTGCTTCTATCGTCCCAAAAAGTGGGACAGTAGAAGCAAAAACACCCCAAAATGCCGCTATCGTCCCAGTGTTTGGGACAGTAGGAGCATTAACCGCATAATACTTGGCTCCAAATGGTGACCCAATGTGACAAATATGGGGGATGGCCGATTTCCGGAGCGAAGCGACCCAGGGGGTCTGGGGGATTAGGCCTCCAGTAAATCAAATAATTAGGCGCAAAAAGAGCAGCGAATCTCGCTGCTCTTTTTGTGCCTCGGGCGGGAATCGAACCCGCACGGCCGTTTCGGGCCAAGGGATTTTCGTACCACTATGGCTTTCGCCACCATTCCTGTTTGTGGTCTGGACTATTCCTTCACCATGGGGCTGGACCCTTTAGGTGTGCCGTGTCTAGTCTCTGCACCTTCCTCTTCTCAGAGGCTTGGCTCAAGATTGCCTTCGGCTTTCTCCGTTAAGGTTTCCTTGAATTTACGGCATTCTACATCTCTCTTTTCAGAGAGTGCACTCAATTGTGCTCTTCCTCGGTAATTGTTTGTAAGAGCATGGCAATTCGGACACAGTAGTTTGAGATTAGTCAAAGTATTATCCGTATTATTGCCATTAATGTGATGAATATCAAGTGGAATGGGTTTTCCTCGCCATTCGGATAACTTGCATTCTTCACAATAGTTAATCCCCATCGTTTTTTTGTAACGTTCCCTCAATCTCCAAGAGCAACGATAATTTGAGTCTTTAACAAAAATATCGTTGTCGCTAATTGATTTTTTAGGTTTAAAACCCAATCCTACATTCCACCCTTGTCCGGTAAAATGGGATGTGTCTAAACGATACTCTTTTATGAGACGATGGACGGTCTTATAGTTACCTCCAATCGGGCGCAATCCTAATTGTCGGAGTACTCCGGCAATAGATTTGTTCTCTGCTACTGCGGCAATGACGTCTTCTTTTGAATAGTGACTTTTCATGGCAGAGGCAAAGTTAATCTTTACTATTGTCTCTTACAAATAATTCTTTCAAAGAACAAGTCTAAGTCCCTCGTGTCTACCATTCCACCACCAAGGCAAAATGTGGGACTGCAAAGATAGTATTTTTTGTTTGAAGTCACAAACCTGCCATTCCCGGTCCTTTTTTCATATCCTGTGTTTCGTTGGTTGTGGTCAAGGTGGTGCCACTCGTTTCCCACCTTGGCCAGGTGTGCCTCATTTTCATCCATTCCGGCTGGCATTTGCTTTTTCCAGGATTCTGGCAATTTGTTCGCGGGGCAGGCTCATCACCCGGGCCAGTTGGGGAACGCTGGTCCGGGTTGTTCGGTAAAGAAAGGGAATTACCCTCACCTTCATGTCGGCGCTTAGTTTTGCGACCGGGGTATTGAACCAGCGAAGACAGGTTTCTTCGGCGAGTTTGAAAAACTCACTGTCATGCTCGAAAGTGTAAGGTTTCTCCTCCAGCAAATACTGCATCTGGGCGGCATTCAGACCACCGATAGTCTTCAGGAAATATGCCTGGTCATTCTCAAAAGCCTGTTCGAGAAAGGTATGGTCACAAAAACTGCGGGGAATCAAGCGGCCATCCTTGTCTAACATCCAGCGGACGTCCTTCAGAGAATCTCCAGTATGCATGATGGCCGCTCTCTCCCGACGGGATAGGCGGGCTACCGGCCAACCCTCCTCTTGCTTACACGCGCAAAACATGGCACGATATCCCGACCATTCATAGTCGTGCACATTGTGACCGTTGTCCAGGGCGTTCCGGGGAATGTAGGCCAGGACATTTCTTATATGCCAGTCCGTGGAAAGGAGAATGCTCTTGACATCCACGCCATGTAGCACATGGTTTTTCCCATGACGTTTGTGAAACCACATGGAATAGATTTTCTTAAGGTCGATGGCAAAGAGGGCCACATCTTCCTGTCGTGTGGCCAACACGGCCACGTGACAGTGATTGGATACCACGCAATAGATAATTACCAAGATGTTATGACGGCGTGCTGCCACACAGATTACCTTCACCATAGCGTCATAGTCCTCACTGTCTCTGCACAAAACCTCCATTTCCAGACCCCTGACACATACATGAAAAGGATGCACTTGCCGGACGGTCCCATCCGGCAGCGTTCTAACGGCTGTGCGCTGCATATCAACTCATTCCTTTTGGCGGGGCAATTCCTGGCCCGAAAGAAATAGCTTCGCCATGCTTGACCATCTCTTGGGTCATTTCGTTGAACATTTTGGCGAAGTATTCCGAATCCTGAGCCATGTTACGAAGCATTTCTTCCCTGTTGACGCTAAGGGTAAGGTCGGCAACGGCCAAAATACGTATCATAGCCAGAACAGAGGTCTCGTCTCCGCCCCACAACTTTGTAGCCATGGATAAGGTTGTGTCGAACAGAAGATTACTAATTGTCCTCGGGCCGATGGGTGGGTGAAAGTCCGTTTTGAAACGGATGTCGTTGGGACCATAATAAAGAACTTCCAGAATCTTTTTCATACGTAAAGATTATAGATCACAGCTCTTTCTTATGGACACAAAAATACGGTTATTAGCCGATAGAAGCAAATTCTACATTCAGAAAAGTGCTTGCAAATGGATAAGGTGGGAAACGGCAGCTACCACCTTGTCCATCGAAAATTCATCCCAGGCCGATGCAGCCGCAAATTAGCGGTCAAGGTGGTGCCACTCGTTTCCCACCTTGACCACAAAGCTACCACCCAGCTCAGTGAGCCGGTCAACAATTAATAAAGCAAAACGCCGAAGCCGGGTTTGTGGAAGGGAAGCGGCTGTTGCCGGGGGGCCTTGGTGAGGGCGGGAGCCGCGTTGACGGATTTGCCGGCAGCGAGGTCAAGCACTACGGAGAGCATGGACTCGGAAGGGTCGCCCAGGTCGGAGCCGTCGCGGGGATTGTCGGTGGCGGGGTAATCGGCCGGAATGCCGGAGGGCATGCTGCGAGTGATGCCGTTGCAGTCGGCATAGCGGGAGGCAATCACGTAGATGCCCCAGCCTTCCGTAGCAGCTTTGCCAGCCTGGCAGTCCACATCCGAGTCTTCTTTGGCCAAGGCGTCGTAAAATCGTTCAGATTCAATGAGATAGCCGCCGCAGAACTTGCCGTAGGTGGTGCTGCCTACCAGCGTTATATCCATGTAGGGATAAAGACCGCAAATGAGGGATTCCGAGGCCGATGCGCTGTGCCCGGTTGTGATGACCCATAGGTGTTTGACACCGGGGTTCGCCTCCAGGGTATTCAGAGGCTTGCTGATACCCTCCAAGATATAAGTTCCGGCAAAGCGGGTATCTTCGTTCATGGAGGCCGAAAGCTGGGAATTGTAGACCTCCTTATTGAATATCTCGCCCGACTTAACTACGGACGGCGGTGCGATGAGCGAACCCAGCACCTGCGCCGTTTGGGAATAGCCGCCGGTATTGTAGCGGAGGTCCAGGATGAGTTCTTCAATCCCATCGGCCTTTAACTGCTTGAAGGCATCCACCAGGGTCGCGCTGGCATCCCAGGTGAAATTGGTGAAGTGCACGTAACCCATTTTCTTGCCGCCGGCATCCAGGGTTTTCACCATGTGGACTGGATCGGCGTACATTTCCACGGCGCTCATTTGCACGTTGTCGCCTTCCAGCATGCCCAACTTGATAGTTTCGGGGAAGTCGTAAACTTTTTCCGTCAGGATTTCTGCGTAATTGTCCATGGTGAGATCCTGTCCGTCTATGGAGGTGACTACATCGCCGCGCTTGAGTCCGGCCTTGCGGGCAGGGGAATTGGCATAAGTGTAGGTGATCTCCATCACCACGCCGTTTTCGCCGTAGCGCAGCAGGACGAAGTCCATGCCGAAAGTCTTCCCGTTTCCGGTGATGCTGGTCACAAAAGAGGAGCAGTCTTCCATGAGCTCCGTCCAGCGGTCTACCAGGTTGCCGTTGGCATCCTTATACCGCAGCGAAGCCACTTTCTCAATGGGGTTGTCACCGTAGGTCCAGTTCCTGATGGCATCGGCCTCCTCATCGGCCCAGAGGTAATAGGTGTACATGATGTTGAAGGCGAAGAGATTGGTGTAATAAGTGGAATCCTTCTCCTTGGGATCGTCTTGAGGTGCAATTTTGTTGCAGGAAGCTACAAGCACCAGCAAGATGGGCAGAAGATAGCGTTTCATAAGCTAAAAGTATTTTTTCTCGTCCCGGTACAGGGCCAGGAAAATAAATATCAGGATAGTAAAGGCCCATAGCGAGGAGCCTCCATAAGAGAGCAGGGGCAGGGGAATGCCGATTACCGGCATAATCCCCACGGTCATCCCCACGTTGATGAACAGGTGCATGAAGATACAGGCCGCCACGCAATAGCCATAAATCCGGGTGAATTTGTCCCGGCAGGCCTCGGCATCTTGCAGCAGGCGCACGATGAGCATGACATACAGGCCGATTACAAGGAGGCAGCCCACAAAACCCCATTGCTCGCCCACGGTGCAGAAGATGAAGTCCGTCGCCTGCTCCGGTACAAAGCCGAAAGTGGTTTGCGTTCCCTGCAGGAAACCCTTACCCAGCAGGCCGCCGGAGCCGATGGCGATTTTAGACTGCGTAACGTTGTATCCCACGCCGGCAGGGTCTTCCCGAAGGCCCAGCAGCACTTCGATACGGCCTCTCTGGTGCGGCTGCAACACGTTTTCAAAGATGTAATCTGTAGAGAAGACCAGGAGCAGACCTCCCAGGAGGACCAATAGCGTGAGCGCCAGGAAACGGTCTTTGATCTGATAGGCGCGCCAACCAAGCCAGGGGACACCGGCCAGACAAAGCCCCAGCAGGATATAGAGGGGTTTCACCTTGGGGATGAAACTCCAGAAATAATGGTAATCCTCCTGAGCTGCCGGTACCCATACCCGCTGGGAAAGCCAGTCCATATGGGCATTCACCAGTGTGCAAAGATGGTTGTACAGTAGCGGCAACAAGCTCATCACCAGTATAAAGCCCCCGCCGATGAACAGCCTCCGCCGGAAATGGGAAGGCGGTCCCATGACGATATTACTCAGGATCAGGACCCCCGTGAGCAACAGGATGGCCCAATAAGTCCCCCAGGTCAATGTTCCCACAAACAGGAAAATAATGAGGCCGATGGCCCCCAGCCACCAACCGGAAAGCCCTTCACGGTACAGCACGAAGATGAAGCCGGTATAGACCAGGGCGCTGCCTGTCTCGCTTTCGGCCACGATGACCAGCATGGGCACGGCGATGATGAGGACCGTGAGCAGGAAATCTTTCGTGCGCATGAGGCGGAAGTTCTGCCGGCTCATAAAATAGGCCAGCAGCAGCGAGGTGGATATCTTTGAGATTTCGGCCGGTTGGAAGCGGACGGGGCCCAGGTCAAACCAGGAATGGGATCCCTTTACATCGCTGGAAACGAAAATAACCAGCACCAGCAAGCCCAGGACAAAGCCGTAAAAGGGTATACAGGTGGCCTCCCACAATTTGGGCGGCAGTACATACAGAATCACAACGGCCAGGCCTAAAGCCGTGAGTATCCAGACGAACTGCTTGCCTGCCCTCGAACTCCAGTCCAGCAGGGAACCGGGCTCTGTACTATGCGTGGCGGCATAGATACTAACCCAGCCGATAAGCACCAGCAGCATATACAGGCCCACCAGCACCCAGTCCATAGACTGCCGGATATGTACTTTGCGTTCAGTCATGTTTCACACGGTCCATCAGGTCGGCGTTTTTCATCCGCTCCTCCAAGGCGGTCCGCTTCACCGTTCCCTTCAAGTATCGTTCCACCATCAGCGAGGCGATAGGGGCGGCAAAGGAGGCGCCGAAACCGCCATTCTCCACATAGGCGGCGATGGCAATCTTTGGGTTGTCCATGGGTGCAAAGCAGATGAATACGGAATTATCGGCCCCGCGCGGATTCTGTGCCGTGCCGGTTTTTCCGCAAACGTCCAGTGAGTCTATGTGCGCAATCCAGGCCGTTCCACCCATGCCGGCACCGGAATTCACCGCCCGCCACATGCCTTTGATAAGCTTAGGGAAATGCACGGTGTCCACCATGGTGTACTGCGGCTCGTAGAAGCGCTGGTCGATTTCCACACCTTCCGAGGCCTTCACGATGTGCGGAATAAAATAATGTCCGCGGTTGGCTATGGTGGCGCAGAGGTTCGCCAGGTGCATGGGCGTAGCCAGGATTTCACCCTGGCCGATGGAGAGCGAAATCACCGTGGTGGAGTTCCATCGGCCACGTCCATAAGAGCGGTTATAGGTCCTGGAGGTGGGAATGCTGCCCGATAATTCGGCCGGGAAATCGCTGCCCAGCTTGCGTCCGAAGCCGAAACTCTCCACATATTCGTGCCAGGCATCCAGCCCTTCGGCCACATTGTCGTATTTGCGGTTGTCCAGGATATTCTTGAGTACGTAGCAGTAATACGCGTTGCAGGACATCATGATGCTCTCTTCCATGTTGATGGGGCTTTTGTGTCCATGACAACCCAATTTGTGGCCGGCGCCAAAATGATAGCCTTGCGAGCAAGGATACATCATCTCCGGGCGCAGCACCCCTTCCTGCAGGCCGATGAGCCCGTTCACCAGCTTGAACACCGAGCCCGGCGGATAGGAAGCCTGCACCGCCCGGTTATACATGGGCTTGTAGGGATTCCTGGCGATTTCGGCGTAGTGCTTGCCGATATCGGAGAGCTGCTCCACGTCGATACCCGGCGAAGAGACCAGCGCCAGGATTTCACCGGTGGACGGCTCGATGGCCACCACGCTGCCCACTTTGTTCTGCATGAGCTCCTGGCCATATTGCTGCAATTGTGCATCGATGGTGGTGGTGATGTTCCGGCCCGGGATGGCCTCCTTGTCCTCGGTCCCGTCCTTGTACGGCTGCTCAATCTGGTTCCGGGCGTTGCGCAGATAGATGTGATAGCCTTTTTCGCCTCGCAGGTCCTTCTCCCTGGCGGCTTCGATGCCCGTCATGCCGGCATAGTCGCCGCTGCGATATTCTTCGGGATGGCGTTTGATATAATTGGCATCCACTTCCGACACATAGCCCAGCAGGTTGCCGCCCGCGTTAACCGGATAGTAGCGCACGCCTCGAACCTGCCCCCGGAAGCCCGGGAAACGATATTTCACTTCGTCGAAACGCATGTAGGTTTCGGCCGGGACCATGCGCAGCATCGTGACGGACTGGAAGCCGATGGACGAGCGACGCTTCCGGTACTCCTCCATCTTTCTCCGGATGAAATCCGGCGTTACATCCAGCACGTTGGCAAGCGCCAGGGTATCGAACGCCGTTACCTCCCTGGGGTTCACCAGAATGTCATAGGCCACTTTGTTGCCCACCAGTACGGTGCCGTTGCGGTCGTAGATGACCCCACGGGTGGGATAGATGGTTTCGTAGATGGTAGAATTGCGGTTGGCGTCCTCCTTGTAGCTGCTATTCAGGATCTGGATGGAAAAGAGTTTACCCAACAGGAGAACAGCAGCAACGCCCAGGCCGATGAGGAGACGGATATGACGGCCGTTCAGGGTCATCTGCGCGTCTCCGTGGCCAGCACGTTCAGGGTGAGCAGGGAAACCAGGACACCGACCACCAGCGAGGCCATGAATCGGCCGAAATTGAACAGGAAGGTCCGTGTGCCGGCGCTGTCCACCCAGATATAGATAATAAGAAACAGGGCCTGGACCATCACGATGGCCATGGTTACGGAGGCCAGGCCGTTGCTGTTCACGGTAAAGTCTTCCTTACGGGCTATCAGTTCGTTGCCGAACACCACACGCAGGACGGAATTCCGGGCATAGGCTACCGGGACCAGCGCCAGGGCGTTGAGGCCCAGGAGGCCTTCCGACAGCCAGTCGATGAGGAGGCCGGAGGCGAAGGCCAGCAACAGCAGGACGAAACGGTTTACCCGGACGGGAACACACAGGATCATCACCGGCAGGATGCTCAACATCACGAAGGGCGTGAACCGGAAATAGTTGCTGATTATCAATTGGGCTATCAGCAGAAGGACATAGGCTTTCCAGAATTCGTTTCTTTTCATAGCTCAAATCCTTCTATTTCTTCCAGATCCCGGTTGTGAATCACAGTTACAAAACGTACACTGCTGAAATCCTGGAAAAGGGTGACGTCAATTTCATGGGTGGCACCGTTCACCACCTTGGCCTTACCGGCTATGCCCAGCGGGATGTCGGGCGGGAAAAGGAGAGAATGTCCGCTGGTGAAAACGGTATCTCCGGGCTGGTAGCGGTTCTGCAGGGGGATCTCCTTCAGGATGGCACCGTTGTCGTGGAGGCCGTCCCATACCAGCAGGCCGCTGCTGCCCTCTTTTCCCAGGCGCACGCTGATGGAGATGTCGCTGTTCTGAAAAGAGAAGGCGAAGGCGCGGTGCTCGCTGACCGCATCTACAATGCCCACCACACCGTTATGGGTGATGATGCCGGATTTCTCCTGGATACCGTCCTGGTATCCCCGGTTCAGAATCAGATAATTATGCTGTTTGTTGCGGCTGATCTTGATCACTTCGGCCGGAATCATGCCATAGCCGGCCAGGCTGTCCACCATCTGTTCCTCTGCGTATTGGCTGCGGAGCTGTTCCTGACAGTGAAACAGCTGCTCCTGGAGGGCGAAATTCTCCAGGGCCAGCTGCCGGTTGGATTCGGCCAACGAATAATAATTGCGGATGCTTTGCGATGCGCCCCAGATCTTGCCCATGAACCAATGGGACCCCTGAGCCATCCATGTGCGCTGCAGTTCGGCGTTCCTGTTTAACAGATAGAGCGACGCGGCCTCCAAAAGCAGGAAGACCGCGAGCAGGAGAAGCCGGGGGAGGAGCAGCTGCCGCTTCATGGTTTAGCGCATGAGGAAGGGATAGTTATCCGTGTTCTTGAGCGCGATACAGGTGCCACGTGCTACGGCGCGGAGCGGGTCTTCGGCCACATGGAACGGGATATTGATCTTTTCCGAGAGGCGTTTGTCCAGACCGCGCAGCAGGGCGCCGCCGCCGCTCAGGAAAATACCGTTGTCCACGATATCCGAATAAAGTTCCGGCGGGGTCTGTTCCAGAACCTGCTGGATGGACGTTTCCAGACGGGCGATGGATTTATCCAGGCAGTGCGCAATCTCCTGATAGGGGATGAGGGCCTCTACCGGATGGCCGGTCATGAGGTTGGGACCGCGGACCACGAAGGGTTCGGGTTCTTCGTCCAGGTTGGGAATGACGGCGCCTACGGCAATCTTGATACGTTCGGCCGTGGTTTCACCCACCTTGATCACATGCTGCTGGCGCAGGTAGTTCTGGATGTCGGCGGTGAAGACGTCGCCGGCCACGCGGATGGATTCCTGCAGGACGATGCCGCCCAGGGAAATAACGGCGATTTCCGAGGTGCCGCCGCCGATATCCACCACCATGTTGCCCCGGGGGGCTTCCACATCCAGGCCGATACCCAAAGCTGCAGCCATGGGCTCATAGATGAGATACACGTCCCGGCCGCCGGCATGCTCTGAGGAGTCGCGGACGGCGCGGATTTCCACTTCCGTGGAACCGGAAGGAATGCCCACCACCAGTTTCAGGTTGGGGGCGAAGAGGCTGCGGTGTTTGGAATTGACCTGTTTGATGAAGCCGCGGATCATCATTTCTGCGGCGTTGAAGTCGGCGATGACGCCGTCCCGGAGGGGACGGACGGTTTTGATGCCCGGATTGGTTTTTTCGTGCATCAGTTTGGCCTTATGTCCCAAGGCAATGCATTTGCCGGTCTGGTTGTCTATGGCCACTATGGAGGGCTCGTCCAGGGCAATCTGGTCATTTTGGAAAATGACGGTGTTGGCTGTGCCCAGGTCGATGGCTAATTCTTGGTTGAGAAAATGGAACGCCATAACTACTAACGTGCTTTAAGCATATCAACCTTCAAAATTACGAAAAAATTCTTATATTCGCACAAAATCGCGTGCCGATGGAAAGAAAAAAATACGTTATCGTAACTGCCGGTGGAACAGGCACCCGGATGGGTTCTCAACTGCCCAAACAGTTTCTGGAACTGGAGGGAATTCCCATCTTGCGCCGGACCTTGGAATGCTTCCTGCGGGCCATTCCGGATATCCACGTGATCACCGTACTGCCGGAGGCCCATATCAGCTATTGGCGGCAATATTGCATCCGGGAGAACTTCACTTGTCCGCAGCGTCTGGTGCGGGGAGGATTCACCCGTTTCCATTCCGTAAGGAACGCCCTCCAATATGTGCCCGAGGGGGCCTTGGTGGCGGTGCACGACGGTGTCCGTCCGCTCATTACGCCTGAAAAGGTGCGGGAACTTTTCCGTGCCGCCGAATCGGCCCCGGCTGTCATTCCGGTCCTGCCGGTTACCGACACGCTCAAGGTACTGGAGAAGAAAGGAGGCGTTCTTGTTTCTGACGGAACGCAGATAGACCGTAGCCGCATCTATGGCGCCCAGACACCCCAGATCTTTCAGTCTGAAGATCTCAAGGCCGCCTATTCCCGGCAGTACGACCCTCTTTTCACGGATGATGCCTCCGTGGCCGAATCATACGGAATACCGCTCACCTTTCTGGAAGGCGAGCGGTTCAATCTTAAAATCACTACTCCGGAAGATTTGCTTTTAGCTAAAGCTATTCTTCATCAATCCCTGCCGGTGTAGGTGGTCGATTTGAAATCTTTCACCCAGACCTGGCGCTCGATGGGTTCGTCCAGGGAGATCATGGTATCGGTGGACTGGATGTAGGGAATCTTCTGGATGGTGTTCAACAGCACTTCCATCAGGTGGTCGTTGTCCAGGCAGTACAGTTTGGCCAGGATGGCGTATTTGCCTGTAATGAAGTGACATTCCACAATTTCCGGAATCTTCTTCAGGTTGGAGATCACTTCCGGATACTTGGTGGATTCCGACAGGGAAATGCTCACAAAGGCACAGACGTTAAGCCCCAGCGCCTGGGGTTTCACCTGCAGGCGGGAACCCGTAATGACGCCGTTGGCCTCCAGACGTTTGAAACGCTGGTGGATGGCAGCGCCGGAAACGCCGCATTCGCGGGCGATTTCCAGGAAAGGCATGCGGGCATTCTTTACCAGGAAAGAAAGGATTTTCTGGTCGATCTGGTCAATATGGTAAGTGGACATGGGCTTTTAACTTAAAACTCAGCGACGCAAATTTAAAACAAATTTTTAATTTTTACGCCTTCCTTTTGTTTTTTTTGTAGGTTCGGAGCCCTTAATGATTGCCTGGCAGTCGGCTTCCGTCAGCTTGGATACATTGGTTCCCTTAGGAAGCTTATAATTAGAGTCACCCACCTTGATATAAGGACCATATCGGCCGTCTATCACCTTGATTTCTCCAAATTCGGCCAGATAAGCCGGTGCCATGCGGGCGGGATCGGTCGATTCCCGGATAAGGTCGATGCAGGTTTCCAAGTCTACCTGCAAGGGATCCACGCCACGGGGTAATTTGACATTTTTATCCCCATATTTAAGGTACGGTCCAAAACGGCCACGCTGGGCCACGATGTCCACCCCGTCCAGCTGCCCCACGGTGCGCGGCAGCTCCAGAAGTTTCAGGGCCTGATCAAGAGTAAGGGTTTCGATGAGCTGCCCTTTTGCCAGGGATGCGCTCTGTCGGTTCTCGCCTTCGCCCTTCTGGACATAGGCACCGAATTTACCAAAGGATGCAATCACTTTCTCACCGTCCGGCGCGATACCGATTTCCCGGGTTACCTTATTGTTGTAGCCCCGGTTGGCCATCACTTGCTCTACGCGGGAATGGAACGGAGTATAAAAGTCGGCGATGGTATTGGTCCAGGTTTTCCGGCCCTCGGCCACTTCGTCGAAATCGGCCTCCACATTGGCGGTGAAGTCGTAGTCCAGGATGTCCGTGAAGTTCTGCACCAGATAGTCGGTGACGATAAGGCCGATTTCCTGCGGCAGCAACTTGCCTTTTTCGGCCCCGACAACCTCCACTTTCTGGGTGGTCTTGATGGTGTTGCCGCGGAGGCTCAGGTTGGTCACGCGGAACGACGTTCCTTCTTTATCGCCCTTCACGGCATATCCGCGTCCGCGGGTAAGGGTGTCCACTGTGGCGGCGTAGGTGGAAGGCCGGCCGATACCCAGCTCCTCCAGCTTCTTCACCAGCGTGGCTTCCGAATAGCGCACGGGCGGTGCCGTAAACTTACACTGGGCAGTCAGCCCTTTTTCCCGCATCTGACAGCCGTTTTTGATTTCCGGCAGCAGCACTTGTTCCGTATCCGGATCATCCTCGTCGCGCCCTTCCAGATATACTTTCATATAACCGTCGAAAAGCAGCTCCATGGACTGCAGACCGAACAGTTCAGGCCGTCTGTCGGAGGCCACCTTGAGGCTGGTGTTCATAACGCGGCTTTCCGCCATTTGGGAAGCTACGGTGCGTTTCCAGATGAGCTCGTAGAGCTTCTTTTCCTGTGAACTCCCTTCAATCTCCGTATTTTCTATATAGGTAGGGCGTATGGCTTCATGGGCCTCCTGTGCGCCCTTGGACTTGGTCCGGTACTGGCGCGGATGGGAATATTCAGGTCCGAAATTGTCCAGGATATACTTTTTAGCCGTGTTCAGGGCCAGGGAAGACAGGTTGGTTGAGTCGGTGCGCATGTAGGTGATGAGACCGCGCTCGTACAAGGCCTGGGCCAGGCGCATGGTGGTGGAAACCGGGAAACGAAGCTTCCGGGCGGCTTCCTGCTGCAGGGTAGAGGTGGTGAAAGGGGCCGATGGAACCCGGACGCCCTCCTTCTTTTCAATGGAGCAGACGTGATAGCTGGCGCCGATACTGTTTCCCAGGAAGCGGCGGGCCTCCTCTTCCGAAGGGAAGCGGGTTTCCAGGGTAGCTTTTACCGTCTGGTCCGTGTTCTCCGGCTGGAAAAGGGCATCTACGCGGTAATAGGGTTCCGGCTGGAAGGCCATGATTTCCTTTTCGCGGTCCACGATCAGGCGCAGGGCCACGCTTTGTACGCGTCCGGCGCTGAGCTTGGGCTGGATCTTGCGCCACAGGATGGGGGATAGCTCAAATCCTACCAGGCGGTCCATCACGCGGCGTGCCTGCTGGGCGTTCACCAGGTTCATGTCAATGTCGCGCGGGTGCTCGATGGCATGCAGGATGGCGTTGGGGGTAATCTCATGGAAGACGATGCGGCGGGTTTTGTTCTCCGGCAGGTCCAGGGTCTCGCGCAGGTGCCAGGAAATGGCTTCTCCTTCGCGGTCTTCATCGGATGCCAGCCACACGGTGGAAGCGTTTTCTGAGAGCTTTTTGAGTTCGGCCACCACTTTCTTCTTTTCGGCCGGAACTACGTATTCGGGCGTAAAACCATGTTCTACGTCCACGCTCAGTTTATGTTCTTCCAAATCCCGGATATGGCCGATCGAGGCCTTGACAAGATAGTCTTTTCCCAGGTATTGCTGAATGGTCTTCACCTTCCCGGGAGACTCCACAATCACTAAATTTTTGTTTCCCTCCATATCGTTGTTTTTCAGGTCTGGTGACCTTAATTTTATGCAAAGTAACGGAGAAATCCGGGATATTTCCAAATTTTCTGCTTATTTTTGTAAGTTAAACTTTTGGCAAGACCTAAGGTCTTGTACGCATGTGAAGATTTTTTCGCCATGACCGAAAAGACAAAGAAAAAGATAACAAAGTGGTTTTGGGCCCTCCTGATAATCCCTGTATTGCTGGTAGTGATTCTGCTGTGCCTGGTTGGGGTATTCGCCGATATTCCCTCCATCGAGGAATTGGAGAATCCGGACTCCAAACTGGCCACCCAGGTAATCGCGGAAGAAGGGGAGATCCTTACCACTTATCATATAGAGAACCGGACCTTCGTCAGTTATGATGAACTGGCCCCCTCGCTGATACAAGCCACGGTGGCCACGGAAGACAAACGCTTCTACCAGCACTCCGGCGTAGACCTGCCGTCGCTGGGCCGCGTACTTTTCCGTACGCTCCTTTCCCGCGACTCCTCGCAGGGTGGCGGCTCCACCATTACCCAGCAGCTGGCCAAGACACTCTATCCCCGTCAGGCCCATGTCAGCAAAGTGGAGATGGTATGGATCAAGCTCAAGGAGTGGATCACGGCCATCAAACTGGAGCGGAACTACACCAAGGATGAAATCCTGGTCATGTACCTGAACGCCGTTTTCTTCGGTTCCAATTCCTACGGCATCTCATCGGCCTCCAACCAGTTCTTCGGGAAAAGGCCGGTGGAACTGCTTACGGAGGAAAGCGCAGTGCTGGTGGGCATGGTAAACAAACCCACGCGTTACAACCCCACCCTGAATCCGGAACATGCCCTGCGCCGCCGCAACGTGGTGCTGGACCGCATGTGCTCCATGGACTATCTCACCCGCCAGGCCTGCGATTCCCTGAAGGCCCTGCCCATCACCCTGCATACCCGCCAGGGCGACAGAACCACCGGTGTGGGTCCGTATTTCCGCGATATGCTGCGCCGCATCATGAGCGCGGAAAAACCCAAGCGCAAGTCGTACACCTATGCAGAGGACTATCAGGTGGATTCCCTTCTTTGGGCCGATGATCCCCTGTACGGCTGGCTGAACAAGAACAGCAAGAGCGACGGTACGCCCTACAACCTGGATCAGGACGGCCTGCGCATCTATACTACCATTAATTATAAGATGCAGCGCTATGCAGAGGAAGCCATTGCAGAGCATCTGGGCAAAGACCTGCAGAAAGCCTTCTTCCGGGAGCTTAAATACCGAAAGAATGCTCCGTTTACCTCAGACACGGATCCTGCCATCATTGAGACCACCCTCAAGCAGGCCCGCCGCTGGAGCGACAGAACCCGCATGATGAAGGCTTCGGGTCACAGCCAGGCCGAAATAGACAAGAGTTTCTCCGAGCCGGTGAAGATGCGCGTATTCACCTGGGTCAAACCCGGTTACCGTGACACCCTCATGACCCCGGACGATTCCATCCGCTATTACAAGTCCTTCTTCCGCGCCGCGTTCATGGCCATCGAGCCGGGTACGGGCAACGTGAAGGCCTATGTAGGCGGTCCGGACTACCGTTATTTCAAGTACGACAACGTCCGTCAGGGCCGGCGTCAGGTGGGCTCCACCGTGAAGCCGTTCATCTATACCCTGGCCATGGAATCCGGCATGACACCCTGCGACCCTGTCCTCAATTCCCCGGTGGTGATTGTAGTGAACGGCGACGAAACCTGGACTCCTCAGGACACACACGCCGATGGCACCATGGTAGACCTTACCTGGGGTCTGGCGCACAGTTCCAATTCCGTTGCGGCCTATCTCATGAAACAGCTGGGACCTGCCTCCATGGTGGCCATGATGCGTAAAATGGGGATTAGCGGCGTCATCGATCCTGTTGCCTCCCTGTGCGTAGGTGCGGCCGATCTCTCCGTCTACGACATGGTAACGGCGTACAATACCTTCCCTTCGGGCGGCACCTATACCTATCCGCTGTTTGTTACTCGCATAGAAGACAGCGACGGCAATATCCTGGGCCAGTTCAGGGGCCGCAAGCGGGAGGCTCTCTCCCTGCGCGCCACCGGCGCCATGATCCAGATGATGCAGGCCGTGGTGGACCACGGTACGGGCGTCCGTCTGCGCTTCAAATACGGTCTGAAGGGTGAGATGGCAGGCAAGACGGGTACCACCAATGACAACTCCGACGGTTGGTTCATCGGCTACACACCCCGCATCACGGCTGGCGTGTGGGTAGGGGCCGAAGACCGCTATGTACATTTCTCCAACAACAACCTGGGACAAGGCGCCAACATGGCCCTGCCCATCTGGGGACTCTGGATGCAGAAAGTAATCAAGGATGGAACACTGGGCATCTCAGCCTCCGACGTGTTCCCTGAATCCCTGAAGGGTAATTTCTGCAATCCGGGTGCGGAGGAAGGCGCTGCGCCGGAAAAGACAGATTTGGAAAATTATTATTTCGAATAAGATGGCCAAGTATCAATCCATCGCCGTAATTTATGGCTCCGATTCCTCCGAGTGGGAGGTGGCGTGCCGCAGTGGGGAATTCACGGCTTCCCGCATCGACGAGTTTCAGTACGATGTATATGAGATTTTCGCCCGTTTCGGCAGCTGGAAACTGGTGGCCATGCGCAAGGCCAATGCCATGCGCCAGCCTTTCCCGGAAGGAGCTCAGCCGGAAATCGACAAGTCGGATTTCTCCGTGATGGTATTGGGGGAAAAGGTGAAGTTCGATTTCGCCTACATCATGCAGCACGGTGCTCCCGGCGAGACCGGTCTCCTGCAGGGTTATCTGGAGATGTTGGGTGTTCCTCACTCCTCTTGCAGCGCTTTCGTCACCACGGTGGCCTTCGACAAGTACTCTTGCAAGAACTACCTTCGCTCGCTGGACTATGTGAAGCTGGCTCCGGACGCGTTTATCCGCCAGGGAGAAGACATGGATGCTTTCTGTGAACAGGTGCTCTCCAGCCTGGGTCTGCCGCTTTTCGTGAAGCCCACCAACGGCGGCTCCAGTTTCGGTATCACCAAGGTGGACCAGGCCGAAGAACTTCCCGCCGCCATCCGCTATGCTTTCTCGGAAGGCGATTCCGTGCTGGTGGAGGCTGCCATCCCCAGTGAGCATGAACTCACCTGCGCCGTTTATTTCGACGGCACGCAGGTGCGGGCGCTCCCGGTCATCGAAATCATCTCCCAGACAGGCTGGTTCGACTACGATGCCAAATACAACGGTTATAGCCAGGAAGTTTGCCCGGCGCAGATTCCGGATGCCCTTCGCGACCAGGTACAGGACATCTCCAAGCGCATCTACCGCCGGCTGGGCTGCAAGGGCCTGGTCCGCATGGACTACCTGTCGGCCCCGGACGGCATCTATTTCCTGGAGGTGAACATCATTCCCGGCATGACCAACGCCTCCCTGGTGCCCAAGATGATCCGCGCCGCGGGCATCACCATCACCGACTTCCTGACCACCATCATAGAAAACGCATAGGGCATGCTGCTGGTGGATTTCCTGAAGAAAGGCGTCGCCGCACTGGAAACGCTGTATCCCACGGCCGAGGCACGTTCTATCGTGCTCATGCTGTGCGAGGAAATCATCGGCACCAAGAACTATACCCATATCGTCGAACCCCAGTACAAGATTGACAAGAAGGGGGAGGCGCCCCTGGCCGAAGCTTTGGTGCGCCTGCAGGCTGGAGAGCCCATCCAATATGTGATCGGCCGGACGGAATTCGCCGGCCGTAGTTTCCGCGTAACACCGGATGTGCTCATTCCCCGGCCGGAGACGGAGTTGCTGGTGCGCGAGGCCATCAAGGTCGCCGGCCGCATTAAGCGGATGCGCGGGGCATATGGAAAATCGGCCGATCCTGTCCGCGTTTTGGACCTGTGCACCGGCTCGGGCAATATCGCCTGGTCTGTGGCCCTTTCTGTACCTGGAGCCCGCGTGGTGGGGGTGGATAACTCGGAAGAGGCTTTGGCCGTGGCCCGGAGTCAGAATTTCTCGTCGGAGCTCAAATCTACGGGTGCATTGGCGCCCACTTTCGTGGCAGCCGATATCCTGGACACGGAGCAGGAATTCAATTACGGTCCCTTCGACCTCATCCTCTCCAATCCGCCCTATATCATGGAGAAGGAGCGCCCGCTCCTGCGACGCAATGTAGTGGACTACGAACCGGCCAGTGCCCTCTTCGTGCCGGACGACGATCCTTTTCTTTATTATCGTGCCATCGCCCGCTGGTCGCACCGTTTCATGTCCCCGGATGGGAAGGGATTCACGGAAATCAACGAAGTCCTGGGAAAGGAAACCGAGACCCTTTTTGCCGATTCCGGCTTTTCCCAAACATCGCTGGTTACAGATTTTTATGACAAAAACCGCTTTGTCTTTTATGCAAAATAGGCCTTTGGCGTGCGCCCAGGGCCTATTTTTCAAATAAGCGTGTAAAACTTTTTTAAACGGCTGCCGTTTCCGTACTTTGCACCATGAAGTACGGTTTTTTATTTTGGGGCGCCATGGGTGTCCTGTTCGCCGCCCTGCTGGCTGGGTGCGACAAATTCGAAGAACTTCCACAGGAGGAAGTACAAGAGACCGAAAGTGGGTTTATCACGTTGGAGGAGGTGGCACAGCTCCTATCCACGGTCCCGCTGGGCAGGGAACAGGTGGCCGAGGTACAGGAAGGAAGCACGTCGTCGGCCGGCAATGGTTATGACGACGAATACAGGATGCGGGATTTGTTCTCTTCCCCGGGATCCGGGGTGGGCGCAGATCCTTCCACCAAAGCGTCGTCGTATGCCCATCCGTTGCGGGAACTGCTCCGGGAGGCCGCGGAGGCGCGTTTTTCTACCAAATCGTCCCCGGGTGATGCATCGGCCTGGCTGGATTCCCTGGCGGCCTCCGATGTACAGATATACTGGCCCGGTGCGGAAGATTGGGACGGAAGCCAGCTGCCTGTGATTACCTATGATCCGGGCGACGGGGCGGAAAGGAACGAAGGCTATGAACTGCTGCCGGACGGAAGCGTCAAGAAACTGATGGTAGATGAACAAATGGCCCGGGAACGTCCCGTGTGGGTGGTGAACCGCAATTCCGACGCAGATTACAAAAGCCTGGAACTGCGGCGTCGGGAAGACCCCAACTGGGGAATCGGCGGCGGAGATATCCTGGTGACCAAAGCCGATGATGGGCTCCAGACGCTGGTGCTTCGTTCCTTCAAAGCCCATCGGCAATACGATTCCTGGTTTGCGGGAGGCGCCGAGATCTTGATAAAATTTGGAGCAGTTGAAACAGTAAAAGCGAGTACTGAGGCGGAAATGCTGCAGTACCAGCCCAACGTTACCGACTTCATGATTGTTGTTCGTCGCAATCAGGTGGGGCTGGAGTTGCCATTCAACGCAGTTTTGGTATCGGACTGGAGCAAGTTGAAAAAACTGCAGCTTGAAGCGTGTGCTCTTTTGATGATAGAAGACGACGGCGGTGTACAGAAAACCTGGGCACTTAAAACTACATTGAAGTATAACAGTAAAACATATGGTGTTGATATAGAAATACCTCTGAATAGTCGGGACGATATTATCTGGCGGGGGCCTCTTACGCCATCCTTCATCGAAAAGAATAGCGGTATTCCGGTCGGCTTCGGCGATGTGGAACTGGTCCTTGAACTCATCTAAGGAGTTTTATTTGTAAAACAATAGAAATTTAGTTACTTTTGCATCGGATAAAGATGCAAAAAAACCATCCTTGTCCATATGGGTAAGAAAGTAAAGGAAGTGATACTCTTGTTGCAGATGAATGGCTGGCATCTGGATAGAACTAAAGGAGATTACCGGATTTTTAAAAAGAATGGAGCCCGGAGGGCTATTCCTGTTCCGGGGAAAGACAATAAGGATTTGGCAGAAGGGACTTATCGGGCGATATTAAAAGAGGCTGGTTTGGATTAAAGAATAAGTTATGGTTACACTACATGCTGTTATTGAAAAAGCAGAGCATAATTACTCTGCTTATGTAGAAGAAATAGGGGGTGTCGCCGGAGTAGGGGATTCTTTGGAAGAAGTCAAGAAATGCTTGGAGGAAGGACTGGTGGTATTAAAAGAAGCATGTCTTGAGTATGGAGATCCTATTCCGGAGGAATTACAGGGAGAATATGAGATTGTCTTCCGGATGGATACCCGTTCTTTCCTGCAGATGTATTGCAAGATTTTCACCAAATCGGCCCTGGAACGCCTTACGGGTATAAATCAGAAGCAGCTCTGGCATTATGCTAATGGTTTATCGAAGCCCCGTCCTGCGCAAGTGCAGAAGATTGAAAGGGCTTTGCACCAATTGGGAGAGGAATTGATTTCGCTGGAGTTGTAGAATAATCCGTATCTTTGCAGCATGAGAATGCTGGAACTGTTGGCGCCGGCACGGACGGCGGATATCGGCATCGCGGCCATTGACTGCGGGGCCGATGCCGTCTATATTGCCGGTCCGGCTTTCGGTGCCCGGCAGGCTGCCGGGAACAGCGTGGAGGATATAGCCCGCCTTTGCGCCTATGCCCGCCAGTTCGGCGTTCGCATCTATGCTACATTGAATACGCTGCTGGAGCCGGAGGAAATACCGGAAGCACGGCAACTGGTGAAAGCTTTGGAACAGGCCGGCGTGGATGCCCTCATCGTGCAGGACCCGGCCGTTCTTTCCATGAGCGACTCCCTGATCATGCATGCATCCACCCAGTGCGCCATCCGTACACCGGAGAAAGCGCAGGGTCTGGAAAGCCTGGGTTTTGGTCGGATTGTCTTGGAGCGGGAGTTGTCCTTGGAGCAGATCCGCTCCATTTGTTCCGCGGTGCATACGGAAATCGAGTGTTTTGTTCACGGCGCGCTCTGCGTGTGTTACAGCGGCCAATGCTACCTGTCCGAATACCTTACCGGCCGAAGCGCCAACCGGGGCGCTTGCGCCCAGCCTTGCCGTAGTCTATATGACCTGGAGGACGCCCAGGGCCGTACTCTGGTACGGAATAAAGCCCTGTTGTCCCTCAAGGACTACAACCTGTTGAACCGTCTTCAAGAGCTGGCCGATGCCGGTGTGAACTCTTTTAAGATAGAAGGACGCCTTAAAGGTGAGTCCTATGTGCGGAATGTAGTAAAAGCCTATTCAGAGGCCCTGGACGCCTTGGTAGCCCGTTATCCGGAGCAATATGGCAGGGCTTCTTTCGGCCATGTCCGCGGCGGCTTTACGCCCGATCTGAACAAAACCTTCAACCGGGGTTACACGGAACTGTTCCTGGACGGGAAGCGGGGCCAGTGGGCTGCAGAAGGAGGCGGTGAATACGTTGGAACCGTTAAGCGCCTGCTTCGGGATGGCTTTGTGCTGGAACCGGCCCATGAAGGAATCCAACTCTCCAACGGAGACGGTTTCACTTTCGATGGCGGCGGTTTCAGGGCCGACATCTGCGAAGCTTACAATGTATATTGCAAAAAGGTGGAAGGCCTTGTGCCCGGCACCAAGCTTTACCGCAATATCAGCGCCGCCTTCGAACGGCAGTTGAGTGCGGCGCTGCCCGCCAGGGAAATCGAAGTGCAGTTGTGGGTAGAGATCAAGGAAGACCGGATGGAAGTACGAGCCGTTTCCGAAGACGGTCGCACGGCAGAATCACAGATCGATTTATCGGCCGATAACGCCCGTGACCCGCAGCGTATGCTGCAAAGCCTTCGCGAGCAGTTGGCCAAAAGAAGCGGCCATTATGCCTTCCAAACGCCATCCCTTACAATAGACGGCCCTGTTCCCTTCCTGCCGGTATCGGCCCTGAACGGGCTGCGAAGAGATCTGGCTGCGCAGTTGGATGCCCAGTCTGTCCAGGCACGTCCGTTATATAGAGGTACGAAGAGACAGGATAGCGCTTTCCAGCTCCAATATGATTCCCATGGGGAACTCATGCGCTCCAAATACTGTATCCGTCACGAACTGGGCCTGTGCCCCAAACAGGGCAAGGTGAAAAAAGCGGAACCGCTCTTCCTCCGGAACGGGAAAGAGCGGCTCCAGTTGTCTTTTGACTGTGCCGTCTGTGAAATGACGGTGACTACAGGGTCTTGAGCTGGGCCTCGGCCTGGGCGGCATACTTGGTGCCGGCGAGCTTCTTGTAATACTCTTTGGCCGTGGCTTTGTCGCCGGCCTTCTGGGCGGTGGCGGCAATGGTGAACATGATATCTGCGGCGTCCTTGGCATCAGGAGCAACCTCCAGATACTTCTTGTAGGCCTCAATGGCTTTGGCGCTCTTGCCGCTCTTGGTATAGGCGCTGGCGATGAGTTTGTAAGCGTTGGCGCTTTCGGCGTAGCTGTTGGACTTCTCCAGGGCCTCGATGGCTTCGGCGTTCTTGCCGGCCTTCAGGAGGGCATTGCCTTTCTTGAGATAGGTGGTAGCCAACAGTTTGCCGGCCTGCTCCTCACCCAGTTCGGAGGCTTTGTTCAGGGCCTCGATGGCACCATCGTTCTCACCGGCCTGCAACTGAGCCTGACCCAGCAGCAGATAAGCCTGACCGTTTTCCGGATCCAGGGCAGTTACCTGCTTGAAAGCATCGGCGGCACCGGTGAAGTTCTTTTCCTTAAGCAGGGTGCTGCCTTTGCGCAGGAAAGTGTTGGCAACCAGGCTGCCGGCTTCCTTGACGGCTTCCTCTGCACCGTATTCGGTGGCAACGGTCTTGGCCTCTTCCAGAGTGACGAGGGCTTCGTCGTATTGGGCTTCGTTAATCTGTTCCTTGGCGATGGAGAGCAGGGTGCCGGGGATGATTTCCTTGCACTTGGCCACCAGTTCGGCGGCTTCTTCACCTTCGCAGGCCTGAGCCTGGGTCAGGGCGGTACGGAACTGAGCCAGAGCTTCTACCTTATTGGTTTCCAGTGCCTGGGCACCTGCGTTAAAGGCATCCACGGCGGCATTGTAATCCTGGGCAAACACTACACCTGCGGCAAGCGCAAAGGCTGCGAGCGTGACAAAAAGTTTTTTCATGTTCTTCTTCTCCTTTATTGATAAGTTTATTATATGTTCGTTTGGCTCACGAATTGCAAAATTAGCAAAAATAGTTGTAATTTTGCATGAAAATAGGCGTAAAATGAGATTTCCCCGTTTTACATACCTGGTGTTAACCTTGTGGGCCCTGCTCTTTTTTTCAAGAATGGTGCCAGCACAGTCCCCTCAGTTGCCCTCGCTTCCGGTGGATTCCCGGATTCAGCGCGGCACTTTGGGTAGCGGCGTCACCTATTACATGGTCACGGACCCCAGCGTAAAGGGATATGCCGATGTAGCTATCGTTCAGCGGGATGAACCCCTGTCGGCCGCCAAACGGGAGGGTTTGGAATCCAGCTTTTTCAGCCGGATGGCCATCGCTCCCGGTCCGGAAGGTTTTCTTACGGATGTGGACGGCTCTACCGTTTACCGTTTCAACCGGGTGCCTTTTTATCGGCCGGAAGTGTTGGACTCCACGCTGCTGTACAGTTTTTCGCTGGTAGCCAAGTCCAAGGCACAGCAGGCCGTCATCGTCAGCGGGGATATCGACGCCCCGGAGCTCAAGAAGAAGATGGACATCTTCTCCATGATGGTGCCCCGGATGCTGGTGAAACAAAGTCATCGGCCGGATTATGTGTGGGAGCCTTCCCCGGCCCCGTCGGTGCAGTTCTATCCCGGCGACCGTGCCCGTATTTCCGTCGCCTATTTCGGCGCCCGCACGCCTTTCGCCTATATGAATACGGCCCAGGCCCTGGTCACCGATCTTTTCGGGGCCGAATTCCAAGTGCTTCTACGGCACCGCCTTGAGCGTGACTTGCGAGAGGCAGGCATTCCTTATACGGACATGCGCTTCGATGTTCTGCGCAGTGAGGATTATGGCGGCGACGAGCGCTACAGCGTAAGCATCCAGGTGGCCCGGGACCAGCTCCATGAGGCCATGCGTGTCCTGTCGTCCACTCTGGCCCAGATGGATTCTTTCGGCGTCAAGACCGACGAATTTATGGAGGCCAAGCAGGTGCTCATGCCGCGGATTCACGAAAAAGCGGCATCGGCCCCGGCACCCGGAGAGCTGGTTTCCCGCTGCATCGCGAACTTCCTATACGGCGCCAACCTGGCCCCTTATTCGGAAACCGTACGCCTCTTTTCCCGGAAAAATCTGCCCGACAGCACGGAAACCCGCCTGTTCAACCGTTTTTCATCGGCCTTGCTGGAGCAGCTCACCAACCTGAACCTGGAATACACCCAGGCGCCGGATACCCTGGACAAGGATGACGAACTGTTTTACTACAATCTGTCGTATCTGTACGGTTCGGTCATCGACAGCGGCAACGACTATAGCTGGCAGGGAAGCGATACCTTGGGCTTCAATGTTACCTGCCCCAAGGTTAGAATCAAAAGCGAGAAAAAGGAATCCGTTTCCGGCGGCACGCTCTGGACCTTCACCAACGGTATGCGCGTGGTGTACAAAGAGGTTCCCGGCAACCGTATTTTCCACTATGCCCTGCAGTTGAACGGGGGACTGGCCCAGATAGACAACCTGCAGGAGGGAGAGGGTGGTTATGCCGGCGACCTGTTGTCCTTGTACGATGTAGGCGGCCGTCGTGCTGCGCATTTCCGCGATATCCTGGAGGCCAACGGCATCCGCATGGATACTAAAGTGGACCTGCACAACCTCACTATTGAGGGCTCCGCTCCGTCCACGCAGTTCGTATTGCTGCTCAAAGTTTTGTTGGCATTGTCCAACAACCGTGTGCCCAATTCTGCCGAATTCGAAATGTATCGGCAGCAGGAACAGTTGCGCACTCCGGATCGGGAAGCCCTGCTCAGAGCACAGCTTGCTCCGGGCTACATCTATACGACAGATAAAAACCCGCAGGCGTTATCCCCGGACAGCTGGGAAAAGTTCGATGCCTATTACGCGAACCGTTTCTGCCGCATGAACGACGGCGTGCTCATCATTTCCGGCGACTTGGGCACGGAGATGGTGAAAAAGATGCTATGCCGTTATCTGGGCGGCTTCCGGGTTCTGAAAGGGACAATACCCCGAAAACAGGTGGAGTACATTCCACATAGCGGGAGCGTAAGCATGAACGGAGAGGGGTCGGACAAGGGTATCCACATCCTGATGGATGCCGGTTATGCCCTTACGGCCGATCATTATTACACAGCCCAGGTTGGCTTGGAAGCCCTGCGGCGTTTCCTTGCACAGGGCATGGCCGGCTATGGTTTCAGTTGTGATGTACATCTGAGCCAGATGGCGCATCCGCAGGAGCGTTTCCAACTGTGGATTCACTGTAGTCCCGTCCCGCTGGCCGGTTTGCCGGCCGATGTGGCGGAGGTATCGGCCTCTCGGGCGCTTACGGCGTTTCGTGCGGCTATCAGGGAGGCGGCTTCAAAGCCTGTGGAGGCAAAGGACCTGGCACTGTGGAAGAGCAAGCTGAGCGGCGAATACAAAGACCGGATGGCCTCTCCCAGCGGATTCGTGTCCACCCAGTTGTTCCGTTACGCCCTGAACAAAGACCTCACCAGCCGCTATCAGGAGAATATCCAGGCCGTCACGGCAGAGAAGGTGAAGGAATTCCTGGCCACCATGGCCGATGGAGGCCGGGTAGAGTGCATCGTACCATGAGCAAGTCCTCTTTCGGAACCATCATTGAAATCGGCGACATCCTGGTCTCAGAGGATGTGGTATTAGAGTTCTTTGCTTGCGATTATGCCGCCTGCAAGGGTAAGTGCTGCATTGTGGGCGACAGCGGCGCTCCGCTGCAGGAAGAGGAATTGGAACCCATTGAAGCCAGTTATCCGGTTTTCAGTCCTCTAATGCGTCCGGAAGGCCGCGCCGCCGTACAGGCCAAGGGTTTTTTCGAGATTGACCGTGACGGAGATCTTGTAACTCCGCTGGTCCCCGGCAGCGAGGAATGTGCCTTCTGCCATTTTCAGGACGGGAGTTGCTTCTGCGCTATAGAGCGCCAGTTCGACAAGGGGCTATGTTCTTTCAAGAAACCCATTTCCTGCAGCCTGTATCCCATCCGTGTGGTAGATTTGGGCGGTGGCAGGAAAGGACTGAACCTGCACCGCTGGGATATCTGTAAGGAGGCCTATGAAAAAGGACGCCGCGAAGGAATCCGGGTGTACGAATTCCTCCGCGGGCCACTTACTGATGCCTTTGGCGAGGAGTTTTATTCGGCCTTGTTGGCGGCTGCCAAAATGCTCATTGCAGCCTCATAATCGGCTTCATTCACTTTTACCTCGATGTTCCTGGCAAAGGCCAGGGAAGGATAGGAAGAATCCGCGCCGAAAACGCCGGCGGGGATACCGTTGTCGCCCAAAAGGGCAACACACATGTCGGCCATGACCTTGTCTGTAAAGGTGGCTACGGTTTTAAATTGCTGAGTGTCAGTTGCCATAGTGGTTAATGGTATGATCAATGGACATTACTACGCGTGACAAATCCCGTACCAGTCCTTCGGCCTGAAAGCCGCCCAGCACGGGTTGAAGGGTGATGCTGTCTTCCCATAGGCGGGCTGCACGGTTGAAGCCGCTTTTCAGCTGATATTTCCGGCCGCCGTCGGGCAGTTCGGCGCATTTTACATAACCGCGCTGTTCCATGGCACGGTCCACGTCCGGCCAAAGTTCGGCGGGTTCACCCTGTGCGCGGATGGTGCGTTTGCCATAGCCGAAATAGGGGTAGGCCAGACTCATGACGGCAAAGAGCGCGAAGATATAGCCGATGGAGCGCCATCCGTGCTGGAAAGCCACAGCCACGTCTTTGGACACGAAGCCGGTGAGCATAAGTGCGCCGATGATGACCACGAAGATAAGGGTGATCTGCAGGAAATATTTCAGGGCTCTTCTAAGGTATGTCATACGAGTTCTCGGATAATTTCGTCGGATACGAAGAAGTGATCTTCCGGAATGCGGTAGCGGCGTCCTATCTGCTGGAGGGCCCCCTCCCGAAGCATCCGATCAACATCTTCCCGCTTGCAGTTGGCCAGCAGGAATTCCCCGTCGATGCCCTTGGCCGTTCGAAGGGCCAGCATGAGGGTTTCCATTTTCTCGTCTTCCACGCTGAGCGATTCGCTGGTGTGCGTGTAGCCGTCCAGGATGGCGTCGTTCCAGCTGCGGCTGCTTCCGCTGAAGGAATGGGCCGAGGGACCCAGGCCCACATAGGGCCTCCGTTGCCAGTAACCGCCGTTGTGCAGGGCTTCAAATCCCGGCTGGGCGAAATTGGAAATCTCATAGTGGTTGAAGCCCGCTGCCCGCATCTTGTTGCACAGAAGGTCGTACTGCCGGCGGCAAACTTCGTCCGATGCTTCCTCATATTCGCCGTTCTCCAGGCGTTGGGCCAGAACGCTGTCTCCTTCCACGGTGAGCTGGTAGCAGGAAATATGTTCCGGCTCCAGGGCGATAGCCTGGTCGATGGTTTTTTCCCAGGTGGCATCCGACAGATTGGAAAGGCCGAAAATAAGGTCGATGCTCACATTCTCGAAATCGGCCTGGCGCACCAGCTGGAAAGCCTTTTTAGCGCCTTCGGCGTTGTGCCGGCGGTTCATCCAGCGCAGCAGTTCGTCATCGAAAGACTGGATGCCAAGGCTCATGCGGTTCACTCCCAGTTGCCGGAGGCTTTCCACATAGGGCAGCCCTTTCTCCACCAGGTCTTCCGGATTCACCTCCATGGTGAATTCCGTATAGGGCCCGCCGTGGCCGCATTCTTCCAGGGTAAGCAGGATGCGGGTCAGATGCGACAGGGGCAGCACAGAAGGTGTGCCGCCCCCGAAGTATAGGGTTTTGAGGCTGTCGTCCATTTCTGCCGCACGGCGGCGGATTTCTGCGCACACTTGATCCGTGTACGACTCGAACATGCCCGCACCGGGGATTTCCGAGTAGAAATCGCAGTAAGTGCAAAAGCTTTTGCAGAAGGGGACGTGGATGTAGATCATATTAACGGAGCATGCATTCTGCGCGGCCCAGGATTCCTTTTTCCGTATAGACTTCCAGCGTGTACACGCCCTTGACAAAGGCTCCTGTGTCGTTGATGTAAATGGAAAGGTCTACCTCGTTGCCTTCGTAGTCCACTTCACGGGAAGCGGTGGCCTGCATGACCTCTCCGTTCACCATGAATTCCGTGGACTCGTTGTTGATGAGGAGGAGGCCCTCCGGATCCTTCACGCGGACATATACCCGCACGGGACCTTTATCGGCCAGGGAGTTCTCCACCAGCGAGAGGTTGGCCACCATGTAACGGACGCGGCTGTGGCGGTCGCCGGGTTTGTCGTTGCCCATGTAGCCCACCAGGGAGATGGCGCGGGCCTTGAGGATCTTGCCGGCGTTAACCTGCGAGGATAGATTCTCCACCTGGGCGGTGAGCTGCTCGTTGGCGCGGCGGCTTTCCGCAGCTTCGCGGCGCGCTTCCGCTGCATCGGCCGTGAGTTTTTTATTCAGGGTGTTCAGGGAGTCGATCTGGACGATATAGCCCTTCATGATGGCACGAAGGGTGCCCAGCTCTTTCTCATACTGGCGGATCTTGGCGCGATTGGTGGCTTCCGTCTTGCTCAGTTTCTCAATGAGCAGGGCCACTTGTTCGCGGGAGGTGTCCAGCTGGTGGTTGATGTTTTCGTAGTCGGTGTTCAGGGTATTGAAGTCTTCCTGAAGGGCAACCATCTGCTGGGCCAGTTCGGCCTTTTCGCTTTCCAGGTCTTTGACCAGGGCATTGCGCTGGTAAAGCAGATAGCCTAAAACGCCGGCCAGAAGCAGGGCGATGATAGCCAGGATGGTTACTAAGGTGCGGGGACCTTTCTTCTCTTTCCGTTCGCGTTCTTCACGCTCTATTCTCTCGAGGGGATCTTCAGTCATGGTGTTTACGGTTTTTAATTCTTACAAATATAATTATATTTGTGCAAATAACATGCTAGGCAGCTATGGAAAATGTTTTTGCAACCCGTATTGAGGCGCTTCGAGCACTCATGCGCGAAAACGGATGGGATATCGTGATCCTAACAGGCAGCGACCCTCACGAGAGTGAGTATCCGGCACTCCGCTGGAAACAGGTGGAGTGGCTTTCCGGTTTTTCCGGAGAGACCGGGGACCTGGTCATCACCCGGGACCATGCCGGCCTGTGGACCGATACCCGTTACTTCATCCAGGCCGTACGGCAGTTGGAGGGGACGGGCGTAGAGCTGCACAAGATGCGTGTGCCGGAGCAGGTTCCCATTCCGCAGTGGATCGCCTCGCTGGAGATGGACGAGCCTGTCATTGCCGTGGATGGCCTGTGCTATACGCTGGAGGCCGCTGAAACGCTGCGTGGTGCCGTTCCGTCGGCCGTTTTAGTGTCGGTTCCGGATATCTTGTCGGCCCTTTGGGAAGACCGCCCGGCCATTCCTTCCACGCCCATCATTACGCTGGGAGAGGACCTTGCGGGGGAAAGCCGTGACGTCCGCCTGCGGTGGCTCCGCAAATGGCTGGTAAAGCAGGGGGCCGATGCCATCCTGCTCACGTCCCTGGACCAGATTGCCTGGCTGCTCAATGTCCGGGGCTCCGACATCGATTATAATCCTTTTGTCATTTCCTATCTTCTGCTCACGCTGGACGATGCCTTCTGGTTTGTACGCAAGGACGTTTACGAGGAACCGGATTCCGAGACATCCGACAGTTTCCTGGAGCTCGGCGCCGACGGCGTAAGTATCTGTGATTATGCCGACATTGAGTTCACCCTTTCCTCTTTGAAGGGAAATGGGATAGACAGGATCTGCGTGGACCCTTCGGCCCTGAACCTTACGCTTTGGGATGCGCTGAATCAGGCCGATGATGCCCCGGAGGTAGTACTGTGCACCTCGCCTGTGGCTCTACGCAAGGCCGTGAAAAACAGCGTGGAATTGGACGGTATGCGGGAAGCTCACCTGGAAGACGGCTTGGCAATGGAGCAGTTCCTGTATTGGCTGTCCCGTCATGTGGGCCAGGTGAACGAATGGGAGGCCGCCTGTGAACTGGGCCGGCTTCGTGCTGCTATCCCCGGTTACCGGGGCGACAGTTTTGAGACCATATCGGCCTATGGCCCCTCTGCGGCTTTGCCGCATTTTGTGACACCCAAGACGGGGTCGGCCTTGCTGGAGCCGCGCGGACTGTATCTGGTGGATTCCGGCGGTCAGTATCTGTTCGGGACCACGGATATCACGCGTACGGTTCCGCTGGGACCCTGTACGCCGCTGGAGCGGGAAGACTATACGTTGGTGCTGAAAGGACATATCGGCCTGGCCATGGCGGTGTTCCCGCACGGAACGGCCGGCTGCCAGATCGATGCCCTGGCCCGTGAGCCCCTGTGGCGGTACAAACGCAATTTCGGCCACGGAACGGGCCACGGCGTTGGTTTCTTCCTGGGCGCGCACGAAGGTCCGCAGGATATCAGGCAGAACTTCAACACCCAGCCGCTGGAGCCCGGCATGATTTGCTCCGATGAACCCGGACTTTACCGTGAGGGAATGCACGGCATCCGGCACGAAAACCTGGTGCTGGTGCGGCCGGTGGGGGATAATGAGTTCGGCTCCTTCCTGGGCTTCGAGACCCTCACGCTCTGCCACTTCGATACCTCCTGCCTGGAAGTGTCGCTCCTCACGGCCGATGAACGCGAGTGGCTCAACGCGTACAACCAGCGGGTATACGACACCCTCTCTCCCCGTCTCCCGGCCGAAATATCGGCCTGGCTACGGGAAAAGACTTTGCCGGTGTAATTTTCTTAATTACAGAAGTTTCTACTGGCGAAGGGGAGGGATTGATACAAGGCGGTGTGCCAGTATTCCCAGGTGTGGGCGCCGTCTCGTACGCGCAGTTCGCACGGAACCTTCTTTTCCCGCATCTTCCTGTAGAATTCTATAGAAAGGTCGAAGATAAAGTCGTCGTCGCCGCAATCTACGTACCATTTTACCGTACGCAGGGCGTCCAGGGTGCTGTCATCGGCCTTGTTCAGGAAGCCCACAGCCGAGTGATCACAGACGGACTGGGCCGTGATAGCGAGTTTGTCGGTCTCGGGGCCTTCGCTGCGAACGTTGTTTTGCCGGTTGTCCAGCCAGGCGCTCATGGCATAGGCGCTGGAAAAAAGGTCCGGATGGCGCTGGGCATATACTACGGTACCGCCTCCACCCATGGAAAGACCCATGATGGCGCGTTGTCCTTTGCTGCCGCCGCAGTGGTATCTGTTCTCCACTTCCGGCAGGAATTCCTGGAAGAAGAAATCCTCATAGGACCAGTCCTGTACGTTAAAGTAGCCATTTTGTACGTTGTGTACATCGGGATGGCCGGCATTGGGCATTACAATCACAACGGGGCACAATTCACCGCTGGCAATGAGCAAATCGGCCACATCCTTCATGCGGCCCCGGTCCTGCCAGTCTGAATACACCCCATACAGTCCGTGCAGCAGGTAGATTACCGGATACTGCTCTGCAGGGTTATAGCCGTCTGGCAGATACACATTATATTTGGATTCAGCGCCCAGAATCAGACTCTGGACGCTGTCCGTTACAAGCTTGCTCTGGGCCCCGGCAGCCGTCCAGGCCGCCAGCAGGCCGAGAATCAATAAAAATCGTTTCATGGGTGCTTACCCACGGATTGATTAGGCCTCTTTTTCGGCTACTGCTTCGTCCTTGGAGAGGGCGGCTTCTAATTTGGCCAGCTGCTCCATGAGGGCCTTGCGGGTTTCTTCCTTGAGCTCATTGCCCTGCTCCATGAGGGTTTTCTTGAGTTTGTTGGCCTCGATGCGGGCATAACGGTAGCGGACACTGGCTTCGTGGCTGAGTTCGTCAAGACCTTCCATAGCCTGATCGTAGCCTTCGGAAGCAGCTTCCATGAGTTTCTGACGGGTTTCTTCGCCTTTGGCGGGGGCGAAAAGGATGCCGACACAGGCACCGACGGCGGCGCCGAAGATAAAACCGATGACAGATTGTGATTTCATAGTATGCAAAATTTAAATGATTATTTTAAGGGTGTACTAAAGTTCCAACTTTTTCTCCGTTCAGGAGGCGGGTGAGGTTGCCGGTAGCGTTCATGTCGAAGACGATGACCGGCATTTTTCCGTCTGCGCAGAGGGCATAGGCCGTTTGGTCCATGACCTTCAGGTGCTTGGAAATGGCCTCGTCGAAGCTGAGTTCCTCGTATTTGACGGCCGAAGGGTCCTTTTCAGGATCGGCGGTATAAACACCATCTACGCGAGTGCCTTTAAGCAGGGCATCGGCGCCGATCTCCAGCGCGCGGAGGGCTGCACCGCTATCCGTGGTGAAGAAAGGGTTACCGGTGCCGCCGGCGATGAGGGCCACGCCGCCGCGCTCCAGAACAGCTACTGCTTCGTCCCGCATATAATACTTGGCGTGAGGCTCCATGGGCGTGGAGGTGAACACCACCGCTTCCACTCCTTCGGCCTGGATGAACATCTTCAGGGCCAGGGCGTTGATAACGGTGGCCAACATGCCCATTTTGTCGCCGTCCACCCGGTCGAAGCCTTTCCCTACGCCCTGCAGGCCGCGGAATATATTACCGCCGCCGTTCACGATGGCGATTTGCATGCCGGCCTTGGCCGCCGTGGCTATTTCCTGGGCATATTTTTCCAGCCAGGCAGTATCCAGCCCCTTTCCGGCGGGGCCGCCCAGGCTTTCGCCCGAGAGTTTAAGAAGTACGCGTTTATACATGGTATAGTTATATTCTGAACAAAAGTACCCAAATAGTGGGAGAATTCCAAGAAAGATTGCTATATTTGCGTACTTGAATAACAACTAAACTACCTATATGGCTAACTTTTTAACCTCCTCCATCGGCAAGAAGTTCATCCAGAGCATCACAGGCGCCTTTCTGGTGATTTTCCTGCTCCTGCACGGCACCATCAATTTCTTCTCTGTCATCGACTCCCTCCATGGGCGTTTCGGCAAAGTGATGCCCGATGAATTCCCCTATACCCACGGGGACGGCTGGTTCCAGCTGGGCTGCGACTTCATGTCTTCTCCCTTCATCAAAATCATGGTTCCCATCCTGGCCCTGGGCTTTATTATCCATATTGTATATGGTATCTGGCTCAGCTACGAGAATGTGAAGAAGCGCGGTGGTCTCAAGCGTTACGAAGTAGCCTCCAAGGCCAAGAACGACAGCTGGAGCGCCAAGAACATGGCCGTTTTGGGTATCATCATCCTGGGTCTGCTGGGCTTCCATCTCACCCATTTCTGGGCTAAGATGCAGCTGCAGGAGTTCATGGGCGCAGAGGCAGAGAATCCCTATTACCTGCTCATGGCCACCTTTAAGAACTGGTGGGTGGTTGCCTGTTATATCGTATGGTTCATCGCCCTATTCCTGCACCTGGAGCACGGTTTCTGGAGCATGTTCCAGACCATTGGTTGGAATAACAAGAAGTGGCAGGGCCGCCTCAAAGTGATCGGTATCATCGTGGCCGCTTTCATCGTGCTGCTGTTCGTTGCCACGGCTCTCAACGCCTGGGCAGAAGCCAACACCGTCACGGAATCGGCCCAGTGGACAGCACCACTTCTTTCAAAATTTTAAAAAATAATTTGGATTTTTCATTTCGATTGTTCATCTTTGCAACAGCATGAGAAAGAACAACAATAACTGGTGGCGCACTTACAGCTCAATCCTGTAAGTCGCTTCGCCGTAGTTATATGCATAGAAAAGGCCCGCTGACTTACAGTGGGCCTAATTTTTTAATAACAGGAACGTGAATTATTAATACTGGAATGTGAATAAGTGTCGGACAAAACTTTTTTGCTCCCCCTTGTGGGGTAAAAAAAGTTTTCGTCCGCCCACAATAAAAGAAACAAAAATTAACTACAAAATATTACTGATATGAAACAGAAAAAGTACATGCTCCCGGAGAGCGAGATTCCTACCCATTATTTCAACATCCAGGCTGTGATGCCCAACAAGCCCCTGCCTTTCCTGCATCCTGCCACCAAGCAGCCTTTGAAGCCCGAAGACCTTTATCCTATCTTCTGCAAGGCCTGCGCCGACCAGGAACTCAACCAGACCGATGAGTGGATCCCCATCCCCGAGGAAGTACGGCAGCAGTACGCCGCCTACCGTTGCACCCCCCTGGTGCGTGCCTATGAGCTGGAAAAAGCCCTCGGCACCCCTGCCCATATCTATTTCAAGAACGAGTCCGTATCGCCTGCCGGCAGCCATAAGCTGAACAGCGCCATTGCCCAGGCCTACTACGCCAAGGAACAGGGTATCACCAACCTGACCACGGAAACGGGCGCCGGCCAGTGGGGCGGTGCACTGAGTTATGCCACCAAGAAATTTGGCATCGACTGCGCCGTATATATGGTAAAGGTGAGTTACGAGCAAAAGCCCTTCCGCCGCAGCATCATGCAGGCTTTCGGCGCCGCTGTAACCCCTTCCCCTTCCATGAGTACCCGTGCCGGTAAGGACATCCTTACCATCAACCCCAACGACCGCGGTTCCCTGGGTTGCGCCATCTCCGAGGCCATCGAACTGGCAATGACCACGCCCAACTGCAAATACGCCCTGGGCTCCGTGCTTAACCACGTGTGTCTGCACCAGACGGTTATCGGCCTGGAAGCAGAGAAGCAGATGGCTCTCACGGGAGAGTATCCGGACATTGTGATTGCCTGCTTCGGCGGCGGTTCCAACTTCTGCGGCATTGCCCTGCCTTTCATGCGCCACGTCATCTCCGGCGAGAAAAAGACCCGTTTCATCGCGGCCGAACCCTATTCCTGCCCCAAACTCACCAAAGGTAAATTCGAATACGACTTCGGCGATGAAGCCGGCATGACCCCGCTCCTGCCCATGTTCACCCTGGGCCACAGCTTCAAACCCGCCGCCATCCATGCCGGTGGCCTGCGCTACCACGGTGCCGGTGTTATCCTGAGCCAGCTCATGAAGGATGGCTACATGGAAGCTGTGGATATTGAGCAGTTGGATTCCTTCAAGGCCGGTGTGCTCTTCGCACAGACCGAAGGCATCATCCCCGCCCCGGAAAGCTGCCACGCCATTGCCGCCACCATCACCGAAGCCTTAAAGTGCAAGGAAACCGGCGAGGCCAAGACCATTCTCTTCAACCTCTCCGGTCACGGTTTCGTGGATATGGCAGCCTACGATCAGTACTTCTCCGGCGAAATGCAGAACTACCACGTTTCGGAGGCCGATCTGGCCAAGTTCATCAAGAGCGCTGACGCGCTGAACGAATAGCGGAGGAGATGAGACGACGGGGGATACGGGAGAAGACGATATCGTAGCCCCCGTCTTCACTGCGGGAGCCATCTTCATAGAGGATGCCTATATCTCCGTTTTTGAAACATACCATAGTGGAATAGGCCGCTGGACCGCTTTGCAAGGTAAGGAAGTCGGTCCAGCTGGCGCCATTATCGCAGCTCACGGCCAATGTGAGACCAGTGCGCTGATCCTTGTCCTTGATGTAGGAATGGATAACCCTACCGTCCTTCCAGAGGATGATATCGCCGTTGCAACTGTTTGCCACAAGGCCTTCTGAAGGATGTGACTCTCCCCAGTGCCAGATGCCGTCTTCGCCCTTGGACGCAGTATTCATGATTCTGGGACCATAGACGCCGTTACGGGAGCTGAAGAGCAGACGGCCGTCGGGAAGCAGCTCCAGTTTGGATTCATCGCCCCGGGCAATAACCGCTTCCGCTTGCATCGTCCAAGTTTGTCCCTCATCCTTAGAATAATAAAGATGAGGCTCGATAGGCCAGGGCCAAGGCATGGGATCGGGGTAATCCTGCGGCAGTACGCAGGCCATCAGGAGGATGTCGCCATCGGCATCCACAAGCCCCTTGCCGGAAGTGATAAAGGCGCTGTGGATATTCCCGGGGAAGGGAATGATGCGGGGCTCGCTCCAGGTGATGCCTCCGTCTTCGCTGGTGCTCACCGAAGTATGTTTCAAACCGCGCCGAAAACCTTTGGGGCCCTCTCCGCAAGCCATCAGGCACAGGATTTTTCCGCTTTGTGTAAGGGTGAGAGAAGCGTCTCCAAAACCATAACCCAACAGCCGGGAAGTGTCACCGCGGGCGATGAATTGCTGTTCGCTCCAGGTTTTTCCGCCATCGGTGCTGCGTTTAGTGCTGATGTCAATGCTGGTATTGCGGTATCCCAGGTCGCCGATATTCTCATAGCGGCGGTCGGTCACGGCAACGATATTCCCCTGGGCATCCAGACACATGGCAGGGATGCGGTAATAGTGGCAATCGTCGCTGTTTTCGGCAAAGACGATAGTCGTTTGGATTTCAGGGGTGGAGCAGGAGGGGAGGCTGGCCCCCAGAATGGCAGCGGCCGTAGCCACAAAAGCAAAGCGGAAGAAGGCGGTACTCATACAACAGTAAGCGTTTAGTCCACCAGCACCAGCAGGGCCGATGGATGATTGAAATGGAGGGAGACAATAGGGGAGGAAGTGCGGTTAAGCGTGGCTTTCCACCAGGCGTCGAACACCACATCGTCCAAGGGCCATTCCAGTCCCTCTGAGCTTACCCGGAGGGAGTTATCGGCGCTGAACAACGAGATTCTGCGACCTTCACCCAGGTGGAGGTCGCAACTGTTAGTAAGGGTGAAGGCGGTCCCGAAATCAGAGACCATGCAAAGGCGCCGTTCGCCCAGTTCGAACTGCCGGGGATAATCCATCAGGAGTCCCAGGTTGCCGATAGTGTGGTCTTCCCGCAGGCCCGTGGCGCCCAGAAAGGTGATTTCCTGCGCTTCCGGGTGATGGGCGAGTACCCAGCGCAAGGCTTTGGTCTGGTCGTTGGTGTCCTGTTCTGTTTCGTGCACCAGAATATCGGCAAAGCGCTCTTTTAGCTCCTGCGGCAGGGAATCCAGGTCTCCGATGACTGCTATCGGCCGGGCCGATGGATTATGCTCCAGCAACTTGATCAGCGCTCCGTCGCAGCACACTACTCCTTCGGCCGAATCCAGCAGATAGACCGGATACGGTTCTGTGGGGAAGGCTCCGTTACCTAAGATGATAATACTATTCATCCTCTTTCGGGGCGGCTTTGGCTATTTCGGCCTTGGAGGTGCCGGGGGTGGTTACGTATGAAGTAGGGTTACGGAAGCCCAGCAGGAAGCTGCGGACATCCATCCGCTTCTTGCCTGCCAGCTGCAGGTCTGTGATGGCAATGGCGCCGTCCTGCGTGGCTACGGCGAAGTAAGTCTTGCCGTCGCTCAGTACCGTACCCGGTTCTGCATGCAGATCTGACCGCATTTCCCCGAAGAACACTTTTAGCTGAACGGCGTCGCCTTCCTTCTCTAACGGTACCAGCTCCGTATAGGCGCAAGGGAAGGGTGACAGGCCGCGGATCAGGTTGTAAACGTGCCTGGTGGTATCGTTCCAGTCGATGTGCTGCAGTTCGTGTGTAAGCTTCGGGGCGGGTTTCAGGAGCTCGGAGCCCTGGATGAAGCTGCGCTGCACGCGCAGTTCCACGTTCTTCTGTACCAGGCCTTCCACCGTTTCCACTACCAGCTGCGAACCCAACTCCATAAGCTTGTCGTGCAGGATGCCCGCCGTATCCGTGGGTTCCACACGGCACTCGGAGCGCAGGATGATGCCGCCGGTGTCGATTTTCTTGTCAATCATGAAGGTGGTCACACCCGTGATGTTCTCGCCGTTGATGACCGCCCAGTTGATGGGGGCGGCGCCGCGGTACTGCGGCAACAGGGCGGCGTGCAGGTTGAACGTACCCAGTTTGGGCATGCTCCACACCACCTCCGGCAGCATGCGGAAGCCCACTACCACGAAGAGATCGGCCTTCCAGGCGGCCAGGTCTTTCAGGAAGCCTTCGTCCTTGAGCTTTTCCGGCTGTAACAAAGGCAGTTGGTGCTGTATGGCGTATTTTTTCACTGCGCTCTCGTTCATCTTGAGGCCTCGGCCCGAAGGTTTGTCCGGCACGGTTACTACGCCCACAATTTGATAGCCGCTCCTGATGAGGGCGTCCAGCGGGCCAACGGAGAACTCCGGCGTGCCCATATAGACGATACGGGTTTTTCTGAACATACGGAAGAATTTGCTTTTTACCCTGCGGAACCCGGATTTCACCAGGTCTATGTTGAAGATACTGGCATCTTTAATGGCTTTGATGGTGAGCCAGGTGCCGATGGGCGCCAGCACAAAGGCCGATATGAATTTACCAACGAAAGCCGTTGTACTGCCGTTGTTGGCCAGGCGTTCGCCGGTGATGTCCACCACCCAGTACAGCACGAAGAAAAGCATCGACAGGATGGCCGGCGTGCCCAGGCCGCCCTTCTTGATGAGCGCGCCGATGGGGGCGCCGATGAAGAACAGCAGCAAGCAGGCCAGCGCCTGGGCGTATTTCTTCCAGATTTCCACATCCGTGCGGTGGATCAGGTGAGTGTATTCGGCCGAATCCATGATTTGACTGTTGGCCATACCTTGGATACGCCGGGCGGAACTTACGGCCGATTCCAGGCCGTGCTGCTGGTTCAGGAGGGAGGTCCAGCGTTTTTCTGAAGGCGGATCCAGCAGAGCGGTGGCCTGACTGCGCCAGGCCGTGTCCAGCTGGTCCTTATACCCCAGATGCGCCTGGTCGCGGAATTCCTTCACGTGCCGGAGGGTGCCCTGATAGACCAGATTGGTAAGGGAATCGTGCCCGTGCTGCAGACTTTTTAGGTTCATGGAACGCACCTGTTCACCGTAACGCGCACTGTCGGAGTGGTGGAAGGCATAGTTTTCCAGCGGGATCACCATTTCCTGGTTATGGAAGCGGATACGCTGTAACGCCAGGGAGGTATCGCGGTATTTCCGCTGGTTCTCTTCCTGGTAATTCACGCCGTCGAAGAGCTGGAAGGTCAGATAGTCCTTGGCCTTGGACATCTTGATGATGCCGCTGTCGGCTACGGTAATACGAGTGTTGCCCTTGCCTTCGCTGTGGTCATAGACCAGGATGTTGTACATCATGCCGGTCTTCTTATCCCGGCGGTCTACCCGCAGGATGTAGCCCTCGATGCCGTCGTAGAAAGTTCCGGTGGGGATTTTGATCTCACTCTTGGTGCGGCCGATATCGTCGCGCATGGTGTAGATCTGGTTGATGGAGTAGGGGACCAGGCGGTCGCCGATATAGAAGGCGCCGATACTGATGAGGATACTGACGCCGATCATGGGCATGAGGACCCTCAGCAGCGAAATGCCGGAAGCCTTGATGGCGGTGAGCTCGAATTTCTCGCCCATGTCGCCCAGGGTCATCATGGAGCTGAGCAGGGTGGCCAGCGGGATGGCCAGCGGCAGCACCTGACAGCTTCCCCACATCAGGAATTCCAGAATCACCTTGAATTCCAGTCCCTTACCTACCAGTTCGTCGATGTACAGCCAAAGGAACTGCATGACCAGTATGAATACTACAATCCCCAGGATCGCCAGAAACGGTCCCACAAAGGATTTTAGCAAGAACTGGTCTAATTTCTTCATTAAGCGGTGGCTACTTCCACAAGTTTATCCAGAGCCTGGGAGAGGCCTTCCAGGTTGCGGCCGCCGGCGGTGGCCAGGCCGGGCTGTCCGCCGCCGCCGCCCTGGATGAACTGGGCGGCCTGACGGATATCCTTGCCGGCGTTCTTGCCCTTGGCTACAAGGTCGTTGGAGTACATGAGTACCAGATTGGGCTTGCCATCGAAGGAGAAGGCGCCGGCCAGCACCAGGTTCTGGGCCTTCTTCTGCAAAAGCAGGGCCATGTTGCGGACCAGGGCGGGGTCGGCGGAATTGTCGAAGCGCACCACCCGGATGCCGTTGTATTCGACGGCCTGGGCCTCCAGTTTCTCGGCCATGGCGGTAGCTTTCTCGGCGGCGATGGTCTCCAGCTGTTTGCGGGCATCGGCGTTCTCGCTGATCATCTTCTGGATGGCGCCGGTGAGGTCGGGCACGTTGTTGAACAGGCCCTTCAGCGTCTTGAGCATGTCTTCCAGCAGTTGGATGCCTTCTTCGGCCGATGCTCCGGTGACAGCCTCGATGCGGCGTACGCCGGCGGCTACGGCGCTTTCGGCCCGCACTTTGAACAGGCCGATGGTGCCGGTGCTGCGGGTGTGTGTGCCGCCGCAGAGCTCGACGGAGTCTCCGAAGCGCACCACGCGCACTACGTCGCCGTATTTTTCGCCGAACAGGGCCATGGCGCCCATCGCGCGGGCTTCGTCCATGCTGGCGTCGCGTTTTTCGCACAGGGGCTCATCGGCCCGGATGAGGGCGTTCACGCGGTTTTCCACTGCGCGGATTTCTTCGTCGGTCACTTTCTGGAAGTGGGAGAAGTCGAAGCGGAAGTAGTCCGGTCCTACGAAGGAGCCCTTCTGCTCCACATGCGTGCCCAGGATTTCCCGAAGGGCCTGGTGCAGCAGGTGCGTAGCGGTGTGATTGTTCATGATGCGCTGGCGGCGCTCGCCGTCCACGCAGAGAGTGAAGGTCTGGGTGCCGTCCTCAGGCAACTTGGCCGCCAGGTGGATGGTGAGGTTGTTCTCCTTCACGGTATTCAGGATGGCGATCTTTTCGCCGTCGGTGCCGATGATGCAGCCGGTGTCACCCACCTGACCGCCCATTTCGGCATAGAAAGGCGTGCGGTCGAAGACCAGCTGGAAGTATTCCTTGTTCTTCTGCTTCACGGTGCGCTGACGCAGCAGGCGGGCGCCTTCCACCTGGAGGGTGTCATAGCCTTCGAACAGGACGTCGTCCTCGGCGAAGACGGTCCAGTCGCCGAACTCGTTGGCGGTGGCGTTGCGGGCGCGCTCCTTCTGCTTCTGGAGCTCCGCGTTGAAGCCTTCCAGGTCCACATCGTACCCTTTTTCAGAGGCGATGAGCTGGGTGAGGTCGATAGGGAAGCCGTAGGTGTCGTACAGCACGAAAGCGTCCGTGCCGGACACCATCTTGGTGGCGGCGTTCTTGGCCATGTTGTCTTCCAGCATGCGGATACCGCGGTCCAGGGTGCGCAGGAAGGCGTTTTCTTCCTCGCGGATCACGTTCTCGATGAGTTTCTGCTGAGCCTTCAGTTCGGGATAGGCCTCGCCCATGTCCTCCACCAGCTGGGGGATCAGGCGGCAGAGGAAGGGCTCGCTGAAGCCCAGGAAGGTGTAACCGTAACGTACGGCACGGCGCAGGATGCGGCGGATCACATAGCCGGCCTTCACGTTGGAAGGCAGCTGGCCGTCGGCGATGGAGAAGGCGATGGCACGGATGTGGTCGGCGATAACGCGCATGGCCACCTGTACGTTTCCACCTTCGGCATATTTGTGACCGCTGAAGGCTTCCACCTGGCCGATAAGGCCGGAGAAGACGTCGGTTTCGTAGTTGCTCTTCTTGTTCTGGAGGATCATGCACAGACGCTCGAAGCCCATACCGGTGTCGATGTTCTTGGCGGGCAGCGGCTCCAGGTGGCCGTCGGCCTTGCGCTCATACTGCATGAACACCAGGTTCCAGATCTCGATAACTTCGTCGTTGTCGGTGTTCACCAGTTCGCGGCCGGGGATGCGGGCGATCTCTTCATCGGGCCGAAGGTCGATGTGAATCTCGCTGCAGGGGCCGCAGGGGCCTGTGTCGCCCATTTCCCAGAAGTTGTCGTGCTTGTTGCCGGTGAGCACATGGTCGGCGGGCAGGTGCTTCAGCCATGCGGCTTCGGCCTCCGTATCTTTTTCTGTGCCGTCCTCGGCCGATCCTTCAAAAACGGTGGCGTACAGCTTGGTCTTGTCGATCTTGTATACCTCTGTGAGCAGTTCCCAGGCCCAGTCGATGGCTTCTTTCTTGAAGTAATCGCCGAAGCTCCAGTTGCCCAGCATCTCGAACATGGTGTGGTGGCGTCCGTCGTGGCCCACGGCTTCCAGGTCGTTGTGCTTGCCGCTCACGCGGAGGCACTTCTGGCTGTCGGCGGCGCGGGGGAATTTGGGCGCGCTGTTACCCAGGAAGATGTCCTTGAATTGGTTCATGCCCGCATTGGTGAACATGAGGGTGGGGTCGTTCTTGATGACCATGGGTGCGGACGGGACCACGGTATGGCCCTTGGAGGCGAAAAATTCCAGAAATTGCTGGCGGATTTCCTTAGCTGTCATATATTCTATTCAGGTTATTTCAATATAGCCTACAAAGATACGATTTTTCCGCAAAATATCCTATTTTGGCATTTGGGCAGGATTTTTGTTACCTTTGCAAGATATGGCTCCTTCGGGTAAACACATAAACGTGCCTCATTACGGTATCTGGATGTGGCTGTTGGTCGTCCTTTCCGGGGCGGCCCTGTTCCTGTTTTACATGTGGTTTTATGTGTCGATCCTGGGCCTGGATTTGCCTAAAACCGCCATTCTGAAGCGCCAGAACGCGCATTGGAATACCCGGATGGACCAGATGTCCCAGCAGTTGGACCGTTACGACGAACTCCTTTCCATGCTGGAAGTCCGCGACGACCGCATCTACCGCAACGTGTATGGCCTGGACGAGATTCCGCAGGCTGTCCGGCAAAGCGGTTTCGGCGGAGAAAAACGTTACGCCGATCTGGAAGGAACGGGCCTGAAGAAGGTGGTCCAGCGTCTGGATGTGCTGGAAAAACGGGCCTACGTGCAGTCCAAGTCGTTTGAAGATGTCCGGGCCCTGCAGCTTACGGCCGGCGACCTGGCGGCGCACATTCCCTCCATTCCGCCTATGAACACGGACCCCAGCACCTATCGGATGACCAGTCCCTTCGGTTTGCGCGCAGACCCCATCCTGGGTATCGGCAAGCGCCATACCGGCATGGACTTCGCCTGCCCGCCCGGCAATCCTGTGTATGCCACCGGCGACGGTACGGTATCCCTGGTGAAGCACGAGAGGGGCGGTTACGGCAACCACATCGAGGTGGACCATGGTTTTGGCTATATTACCCGCTATGCCCACCTGTCCCGCACCGACGTGGAAGAGGGGCAGAAAGTTTCCCGCGGGGATTGCCTGGGCCTGAGCGGCCGCAGTGGCCGCATCACCGGCCCGCACCTGCACTATGAAGTGATTTACAGGAATAATTATGTGAATCCATTCCATTACATGGACTTGACCATCCCTTCCAAAGATTATTTTGAACTGGTCCGCAAGCCTGCCAAGTGATGAAACAGCGCACCCCCATACGGAAGTTTTTGTCCAGCCTGCTACGCTATGTGGTGAGCACGGCATCGCTGTCGGTGGTGTTCTATATCGTATTCGCGTTGCTGTTCTCCACCAAGGAGGAGCGTCAGTTGGAACGGGAAAACAACCTGTACCGGGAGCGTTATGCACAGATGAAGGAGAAGGAGCGGCTCATCGGCGATGTGGTGGAAGGACTGCTGGACAAGGACGATGCTATCTTTGAGGAACTCTTCGAGACACAGGCCCCTTCGCTGGATGCTCTGACGGCGGCCGATCTCATTGCTGAAAGCGATTCATTATCAGAGAGTTTCTATCTTTCGTCGGCCGCTTCTGCAGTGGAAAGCACTGTGGCTATGGCGGGTAATGTGGATGCTAATTTCGCGGCCATTTTCGGTCTGTTGGAGCAGCGCAGGGACAGTATTCCGCCACTCACTCTGCCATTGAAAGATATGTCGTATGTGCAGGCTGGTGCCTCGGTGGGGGAGAAGCAGAATCCGGTGTACAAACTGCCCATGACGCATAATGGCCTGGACCTGATTGCCGCCCAGGGGACGGATGTATTTGCTGCAGCCGGAGGCACCGTATCGAAGGTGGTGCACTCCCGCAAGGGCCTGGGTAACGTGGTGGAAATCAACCATGGAAACGGCTACGCCACACGCTATTGTCTGCTGGCCGATATCAAGGTGTCCAACGGTCAGCGGATCCGCCGCGGACAGATAGTGGGCACGGTGGGTATTTCTACTTCCTATCCCACTCCACACCTTCACTTTGAAGTGAGTTATAAGGGCGAAACCAAAGATCCGGTGAACTACCTATTCGCCTCCCTCTCTCCTGAAGAATATGCCCGTCTGGTCTTCATGACCACCGCCACTTCCCAGTCTTTGGACTAGGGCCGGACCCAGTGGATGCGGATGCCGTCGCGTTCCATGCCGCGGAACCAGGTCATCTGGCGTTTGGCGAACTGATGGATGGCGTTGCCCAGTGCAATAACCATATCCTCATAACTGAGTTCTCCAAGAATATACTGCGTAACAAACTTATACTCAAGCCCGTAGTATAGCAGGTCTTGGGCCGGGACCGTTTCCAGCAAGCCGCGTACTTCTTCCACCAGTCCTTCCTGCAGGCGTTCTTCCAGCCGACGGTCGATACGCGCCACTCGTTCCTCCCGGGAAACCAGAGTGCCGATATAATAAACGTGTTGCGGCAAGGCCGATGCCGGCAATCCGTTTTCTTTCTCGAACTTATAGGCACGTGTGACGGCCTCGATGTACAGGCCCGAACCGCCGCAGAGGATGGGGATGGCGCCGCGGGAGCGGACATCGGCCCAAGCCCGGGCAAAGGCCGCCTGATACTGATAGATATTGTATTTACTGCCCGCCGGCACCAGATCGATCAGATGATACGGGACATCGCCGTACTCCCGCAGGTCTTTTCCCGTGCCGATATCCATACCCACATACACCTGCCTGCTGTCGGCCGATAAAATCTCCGCACCTTGTAAGGCTTTGGCCAGCTGGACGGCATATCGGGTTTTGCCGGAGGCCGTAGGTCCCAGGACGCAAATGAGGTCGATGTCCCCGGCGGCATAGGTCTGCGCCAGGGCGGCGGGGTCAATCACTTCCGGCTCTGGCATGGGGGCCATGGGCGGAATACCGGGGCGGTCGGGAAGCAGTTGGGTCTTGTTTAGCATAGCGCAAAATTACAGAAAAAGTACTACCTTTGCAATCCTATGCCCAAAGCCAAGAGCAGCATACAGATCAAGAACCGCAGGGCCTCGTTCGATTACGAGTTCCTGGAAACCTATACTGCCGGCATCCAGCTGGTGGGAACGGAGATCAAGAGCATCCGGGCAGGCAAGTGCTCGCTGCAGGATGCGTACTGCTTTTTCGTGGGGAACGAGCTTTATGTGAGGGGCATGAACATCGCCCAGTACCACTGGGGCAGCTGGGGCCAGCATGAGCCTGTGCGGGATCGGCGTTTGCTTCTCAATCGGAAAGAACTCAGGCATTTACAGCAGGCCGATAAACAGAAAGGCCTTACCATTGTGGCCGTCAAGCTCTTCATCGCAGATAATGGTTTCGCCAAATTGGTGATTGCCCTGGCGAAGGGTAAAAAAGAGTACGACAAGCGGGAAACCATCAAGAAAAAGGACCTCCGAAGAGAAATGGAGCGAAGCGAGTACTAATTTTTTTTGCAGATTCAAAAAATAACGCTACCTTTGCCGTCCCAAAAAATATGTGGATAGATTTGGATTGCTTGCAACCACGTTAAAAAATGCTAAAATTACATTTCATATCAGTGTTTTGTGTTTTTTAGCCTCCGCATATAAGCCCGGGGCTAATTTTTTTTGTATATGGCTAAGAACTACTTATTTACCAGCGAATCTGTTAGTGAGGGACATCCCGATAAAGTGGCCGATCAGATCAGCGACGCCATCCTGGACCAGTTCCTGATGCAGGACCCGGAGGCCAAGGTGGCCTGCGAGAGTTTCTGCTCTACCGGTATGGTAGTGGTGATGGGGGAGGTGAAGGCCGAAGCTTACGTGGACATCCAGAAGACAGTGCGCGACACCATCCGGAAAATCGGTTACACCAAGGCCGAATATATGTTCGACGCTTCCGGTTGCGGCGTGCTGAGCGCCATCCATGAGCAGAGCCCGGATATCAACCGCGGCGTAGAGCGTAAGCACGGAGAGGAGCAGGGTGCCGGCGACCAGGGCATGATGTTCGGCTATGCCTGCCGCGACACGGAGGACTACATGCCTCTGCCGCTGTACCTTAGCCACAAACTGCTGGAAATCCTGGCCGATATCCGCCACAACGAGCTGGAACTGATGCCCTATCTCCGGCCCGATGCCAAGAGCCAGTTCACCATCGAATACGACGGGGAAACCCATCAGCCGGTGAAGGTGCATACCATCGTCCTGAGCACCCAGCACGACGAATTCGTGCCGGAGAGCCTGGGCCACATGAGCTATGCCGATGCAGTGGCGCAGTATGGTCACACCAAGGTGGACGCCGCCATGCAGAGCAAGATCCGCTTCGACGTGGAGAAGATCGTAATTCCGCGCCTGAAGGCCTCTTTGCCGGAAAAGACCGCCAGCCTGATCCATAGTTTCATCCTGCACGTGAATCCTACGGGCAAGTTCGTAATCGGCGGCCCGCACGGAGATACCGGCCTCACGGGACGCAAGATCATCGTGGACACCTATGGTGGCAAAGGCGCCCATGGCGGCGGAGCTTTCTCCGGAAAGGACCCGTCCAAGGTGGACCGCAGCGCCGCCTACGCCGCCCGCTACATCGCCAAGAATCTGGTAGCCGCCGGTGTGGCCGATGAATGCCTGGTCCAGCTGGCCTATGCCATCGGCGTGGCCCAGCCCGTGAGCGTTTTCGTGGACACCTACGGCACGGCGCACGCCGGCCTGAGCGACGGCGAAATCGCCGATAAAGTACGGGCGCTTTTCAATCTGACGCCTGCCGGTATCATCAAAAAGTTCGGCCTGAAGAATCCTATTTATGCCCCCACGGCCGCCTATGGACACATGGGCCGCAAGCCTTATCGCAAGACCGTAAGGGTGCAGGGAAAAGAGAAAATCGTGCAGTTCTTCGGCTGGGAGTTACTGGACAGTGTTCCAGCCATTAAGAAAACTTTTAATTTATAATTAATAGGTTGAAAAACTGTTGAAAACTTTAACGGAATCTTTCGGGGATTCCGTTTTTTTTATCCCAAAAAAGTTGTACCTTTGCGGCGGTTAGTTGGGACGAAAATAAGTTATCAATATTTATTCTTATCAAAACCCTTTATGAGAAACGCTTTTAAAAGCCTTCTGCTCGCATTCACTACGTTGATTGCGGGCACTGTCGCCTATGCCCAGGTGACCACCTCCTCCCTCTCCGGACGCGTGGTGGACCAGGCCGGCGAACCTGTCATTGGCGCTGCCGTTGTGGCTTTGCACGAGCCCTCCGGTACTATTTACGGCGCTGTAACCAATGCCGATGGTCGTTATACCATTCAGGGTATGCGTACCGGCGGTCCTTACAAAGTGGACTTCACCTGCCTGGGTTACCAGGACGCTACTTACACTGGCGTCACCCTCCAGCTGGCCGAAACCTTCGCCCTGGATGCCAAGATCGCCGAGTCCACCGAAATGCTGGAAGGTACCATCGTGATCGCTTCCCCTACCTCCAAGTTCAATGCTCAGGAGCGTACGGGTGCCGTGACCAACATCGCCAGCGATCAGATCACCTCCATGCCCACTGTGAACCGCAGCATCACCGACGTGACCCGCCTCTCTCCCTACGGCGGTAACGGCATGAGCTTCGCCGGTTCCGACGGCCGTACCGCCAACTTCACCGTTGACGGTGCCAACTTCAACAACAACTTCGGTCTGTCCTCCAACCTCCCTGGCGGTGGCAACCCCATCTCCATCGACGCCATCGAGGAACTCCAGGTTGTGATCAGCCCCTACGATGTCCGCCAGACCAACTTCATCGGCGGTGGTGTGAACGCCATCACCAAGTCTGGTACCAACACCTTCAAGGGCACGGCTTACGTCTATCACAAGAACGAAAACATGCAGGGTGATACCGTGGACGGCGAACAGATTGCCGGCGCCCGCGAGAAGAACCGCAGCACCACCTACGGTTTAACCTTCGGCGGCCCCATCGTGAAGAACAAGCTCTTCTTCTTCGTGAACTTCGAATACATCCAGGTCCCTTCCATCGTGAACCGCTGGAGAGGCTCCAACAATGGTGTGGCCGACCCCAACAACTACGTTTCCCGCACCACCAACGCCGACCTCGAACGCGTATCCAACTTCGTTTCCCAGAAGTATGGCTATGACACCGGTTCCTGGACCAACTTCCCCGCCAACGAGAACAACATGAAGATCCTGGCCCGTCTGGACTGGAACATCACTCAGAAGCACCACCTGGCCCTCCGTTACAACTATACCCTGAACAACATCTGGAACAGCCCTAACGCTTCCTCCATGGACGGTGGTACCCGTATGGTGGATGGCCGTATGTCCAAGTCCTCCATGTCCTATGCCAACTCCATGTACTCCATGAAGAACCTGGTAAGCACCTGGTCCCTGGATCTGAACAGCCGTCTCACCGACAACATGTCCAACCAGTTCCTGGCCACCTTCTCCCTGCTGAACGACATTCGTGGCACCAACTCCGAGGAATTCCCCTTCATCGACATCAAAGATGGTGACCTGATGGAAGACGGCAAGGGTACCAACAACTACATGGCCCTGGGTTACGAACTCTTCACCTGGAACAACGCCGTGCACAACACCGTGGCCAACGTGAAGGACGACCTCACCTGGTATCTGGGTTCCCACAAGGTTACCGCCGGTCTGAGCTTCGAGTATCAGATGGCCGACAACCAGTACATGCGTAACGGTAGCGGCTACTACCGCTATGAGTCCGTGAGCGACTTCCTGAGCGGCGCTGCTCCTGAAATTGTGTGTCTCACCTACGGTTACGACGGCGAGAAATATCCTGCAGCCCGTGTGCAGTTCTACAAGGCCGGCATCTATGCCCAGGACGAGTGGAATGCCACCGACCGCTTCAAGCTCACCTACGGTCTGCGTCTGGATGGTCTGTTCTTCAACAACGGCGACCTCATGACCAACAAGGCCATCTACGACCTGAGCTACTATCCGAAGGCCAAGAATTACCAGGAAACCCATATCGATACCGGTAAGTGGCCCACCTCCAAGGTAACCGTTTCCCCGCGCGTAGGTTTCACCTGGGATGTCCTGGGTAACAAGAGCCTGAAGGTGCGTGGTGGTACCGGCCTGTTCAGCGGCCGTCTGCCTCTGGTGTTCTTCACCAATATGCCCACCAACGGTGGTCTGGTTCAGTATCAGGCCCAGATCAATGCTTCCAACGCCAAGAAGATGGGCTTCTCCATGGATGAGTTCGCCGGCGGTCTCGTGACCGACAAGGATGGCAAGGCTACCATCGCCGCCCTCCTGAACAAACTCCAGAGCCTGGGTTATCCTACCACCGTGAAGCCGGAAGACGGTACGGTTCCTTCCACCATCTCCGCCGTGGATCCCAAGTTCAAGATGCCTCAGGTTTGGAAGACCTCTCTGGCCATTGACTACAGCTTCCCCACTTCCTTCCCGTTCAGCATCACGGCTGAAGGTATCTTCAACAAGACCGTCAATGCCGTGTCCATCTCCGACTGGAGCATGGTGAACGTGGGTGGTTTCGCCCGCTTCAACGGCGCCGACAACCGTCCTGTTTATCCTGCTGGTGCATTCCGCAGCGGCAAGCCTGCCTTCGTGCTGGAAAACACCAACCAGGGTTATGGCTGGAGCGCCAACGTGACCCTGAACATGCAGCCCATCGAGGGCCTCAGCTTCATGGCCGCCTACACCCACACCGTGAACAAGGAAATCACCGGTATGCCCGGCTCCGCCGCCGAGTCTGCCTTCACCTATGTTCCCACCGTGGAAGGCCCCAACTACATCAAGCTGCACAACTCCCAGTATGTAACTCCTGACCGTGTGGTCGCTTCCGCTACCCATCACGACAAGTGCGGCAACCACTATTCCCTCATTTACGAGGCCTGGAAGGGTGGCTACAACTACTCTTATATGATGGCCAATGACATGAACGGTGATGGTTATAACTACGACGCCCTCTACATCCCCACGGACGATGAGGTTGCCAGCAACCAGTTCCGCTTCGTCTCCGCCGACGACCGCGACCGCTTCATGGACTATGTGCACAAGGACGCTTACCTGAGCAAGCACCAGGGTGAATACGCCGAGGCTTACAGCGTGTACAGCCCTTGGGTACACCGTCTGGATCTGAGCTACAAGCACGACTTCACCGTGAAGATCGGCCAGACCAAGAACACCCTTCAGCTGAGCTTCGACCTCAAGAACCTCCTGAACCTGTTCAACAGCAGCTGGGGCGTAGCCAAGTACCTGAATCCGGAGATTGGTTCCGATCCTCGTATCCTCAAGTATGAAGGTGTGGATGCCCAGGGTTATGCCACCTTCTCCACTCCTTCCTCCATCAGCGGCAGCACCCAGACCTGGACGCTTAACCACGGCCTTGGTCAGTGCTGGTATGCTTCCATCGGTATCAAATATCTGTTCAACTAATCCATATCGGCTTATCTTATGAAACTCAAGTATATTTTTGCTTCCATCGTTGCAACCCTCGCTCTTGTGGGTTGCCAGAAAGAGGCCGACCACTATCTGGACGCGATCAAGGTTTCCAGCTCCTATGTGGCTCTGAGCACCGGAGTGGGCGCCAACACCTCCATCACGGTTTCTGCCACCGATTCCTGGTATGTTGCCATTGATGAGGCAACCGCCAAGTGGCTCACCGTTTCCCCCACCATGGGCGGTGCCGGTGAAAGCACCCTTACTTTCTCTGCCCCCGCAGGCGAAGGCCGTACCGCCGAGGTACTCATCAAGTGCGGTGAACAGACCCAGCACATCAATGTGATCCAGGGTATTGCCACCGTCTCGAAAGCTACCTGCGCCGAGATCATTGCCGGCCCCGACAGCAAGACCTACCGCGTGACGGGTATCTGCACCGGTATCTACAACACCACCTATGGCAACTGGTATCTCACCGACGACACCGGCACCATCACCATTTACGGTACGCTGGATGCCAAGGGCCAGACCAAGAACTTCCTGAGCCTGGGTCTTGAAGTGGGCGACGAAGTTACCGTGGAAGGTCCCAAGACCACCTACGGCACCACCATCGAACTGGTGGATGTCACCGTGATCAAGATCAACAAGTCCCTCATCAAGGTTGACGCTATTGATTACGGCGAGAACCTGGATGCCATCCCCGTAGATGGCGGTGACGTGACCGTCAAGGTTACCTGCAAGGGAAATGGCATCGATGTCTCCATCCCCGAGAGCGCCAAGACTTGGCTGGGTGTAACCTCCATTGACCACTCCGAAGGTCTTGTAACCTTCTCGGCCCGTGCCAACGAAGGCGGCGACCGCAGCGTCAACATCACCTTCGTGACCACAGACGGTCATAAGGAATACACCTCCGAGGCCACCATCAATCAGAAGGGTGCCATCGTAGCCGCAACCGTTCAGCAGTTCATCGATGCCGATGAAAACGACACGGTCTATCGCGTGCAGGGTGTCATCACCGGCATGTATGCTTCCGATAAGCAGAACAAGAGCTTCTACATCCGCGACTACAGCGGTGAGGTGCTCATCTATCGTGCCGAAGGTTTCGATAAATCCGACGCCATGGTGGGCGATGTGGTTACCGTTGTGGGTAAGCGTACCTCCTATAAGGGCACGCCTCAGATGGGTACCACCACTTTCGAAACCCTGGATCACGCTGTGACCGAGGTAGACATTCCTACCTTCCTTGCCGGTGATAACGGTGCCTGGTACCGTGTTTCCGGTGTGGTGACGGAGATTGCCAACGAAACTTATGGTAACATCTATATCAGCGACGGTACCAACACGCTCTACGTCTACGGTTGCTATCCGGGCGTGGGCGCCACGGGCGATGCCCGCAAGGGTGTTGTTGCTGCCCAGGGCATCAAGGTGGGTGACATTCTCACCGTCTTCGGTCCCAAGTCTGTGTACAAGGATGTTCCTCAGGTGAACGGTGGTTACTTCTGGTCCCTGACCCCGGCCGACTAATTTGCCGGCACAGTTTGAAAGGCGCGACCCTGCGGGGCCGCGCTTTTTTTTCATCGGAATCTTTTCTATCTTTGTAAGCTAAGACTAAATATGAAAGCTTTATGAAGAAGTACCGTTTTTTCCTTTGTGCTTTCCTGGCTGCTTGCGCCCTGTGCGCTTGCGGCAAGACCAACCCCGACAAGCCCACGCCGGATCCTCCCAAGGACCTGCCGGATGTCATTTTGTCCCAGGACTTTACCAAGGGTCTGGGTGCCTTTACGGTACAGGACAAGGATAAGGGTGGCTTTAGCGGCAGCATCTGGAAATACGAATCCGGCAGCAACGCCAAATACGGTGCTCAGGCTTCTGCTTCGGCAGGCTCCGGCGGCACCAATCATAAGGCCGAAAGCTGGCTCGTCTCCCCGGAGATCGACCTTACGGATTACACCGATGCCAACCTGTACTTCGACCATGCCTTCGCCTATGTGAGCAAAGGACAGCCCAAGGATTATTTCTCCGTGAAGGTCTCCTCGGACGGCGGTAACAAGTGGTCCGACAGGGAAATCCCCAAGTGGCTGGTTTCGCATAGCTATTTTGAGCTGGCCCAGTCCGGCAACATCTCTCTGAGCGCCTTCAAAGGGCAGAAAATCAAGATAGCCTTTGTGTATAAGAGCACCACGGAAACGGCTCCCACCTGGGAAATCGTGAATATGACGGTGGCCGTAACGCGGCAGACCCTCCTTCCCGATGATCAGGGAGACCAATATACCGCCGTTCCCGCCTGGATGGAAATGCCCCAGGTGAAGGATGTATCGGCCTGGCATGCCCACACCACCATCCTGCGCTTCGACCGTGTGAGGGACTATTCCTTCTCCTATAACGCCTCCTGCCTGGTTTCGGACTGGGTGGCCTATCCGCTGTACGACCAGTTCACCAAGAACCGCATGAATCGAGAAGACTCCAACTGGGAAAAGGATCCTTTCGTGACTGCCAAACAGGCCAACGTGGCAGCCGGCGGTTCCTACGAGTTCTCTTCCAAGGGCTACGACCGTGGCCATCAGATAGCATCGGCCGACCGTTCCGGCGGTGCCATGACCAACCAGCATACCTTCTATTCCACCAACGTGACGCCGCAGCTGAAGAAGTTCAATCAGGGCATCTGGAACGAACTGGAAATCGCGGTGCGCGGTTGGAGTGCTTCCTCCAACGGAACGGATACCCTGTATGTGGTGACGGGCTGTATCGCGGATAGCAACTGCCCCACCGTCAAAGACCACGACGGCAGCGCCGTGGCCGTCCCTAAGGCCTATTACAAGGCCCTGCTGCGCCTTAGCAAGGGCAATTATATCGGCGTGGGCTTCTATCTGGAGCATAAGGATTACGACGATCCCAACGGCTATAAGGACTGCGCCCTTTCCCTGAAAGAACTGGAAGACAAAACGGGCATGACTTTCTTTGTGAACCTTCCGGCCGATAAAGCCGCTGCCGTGAAGGCCGCAAAACCCAAGGATAACAAATTCTGGAATCTATAAACATGAAACGGATCATCCTCATTCTGGCAGCCGTTGCGCTGCTGCTCCCCACCCAAGGATGTGCCAAGAAGAAGGGGGGGAAGCATGTAATTGGCTTCTACAACGTGGAGAACCTCTTCGATGTACTCCACGACGAAGGCAAGAACGACTACGAATACCTCCCGGACGGTGCCAATGAATGGACGGCCGACAAATATGCTGTAAAACTGAAGAACATCGCCCAGGTGCTGGCCGATATCAAGGCCGAAACCGGCGTGTGGCATACCGTACTGGGTCTGGCGGAAGTGGAAAACCGTCATGCCCTGGAAGACCTGCTGAAGGAACCGGCCCTGGTCAAGGCCAATTACAAGATTGTGCACTATGAGAGCCCGGACCGCCGCGGCATCGACTGCGCCCTCCTGTACAACCCCGCCCGCATGAAGGTGGTGGACAGCGCCTGCCTGCCGTACAACTTCAACACTTCCATTCCCATCACCACCTACAACAAGCAGGAGCAGGCCGATTTCCGCACCCGCGACGTCCTGATGGTGCATGGTATCATCGACGGAGAGCATTTTGCCTTCTATGTGTGCCATTTCCCTTCCAGAAGGGGAGACAAAGGACTGGACCTTCGTGCCCGTGCTGCTGAGATCGTATATCAGCATACGCAGCTCATGGAGCAGAAATATCCCGGCATCAAGTGCGTGGTGATGGGCGATATGAACGACAATCCCCAGGACGAATCCCTTTCCGGCTATCTGCATGGACGCAGGACCATTGAGGAAGTGAAAATTGGGGATTTCTTCAATCCTTTCTGGGTAATGCTGGACGATGGTATCGGCTCGCTGTATTACAGGGGCAATCCCAATATTTTCGATGACATCCTGGTAAGCGAGACCCTGGTGAATGCCAAGAGAGGTACCCTGGGTATCCAGCAGCTGGACAACGGTTATTACGGCCGCGTGTTCGAGAAACCCTACATGACCCAGCAAAGCGGTCCCTATAAGGGTACGCCGTTCCGTACTTTCTCCAACGGTAAGTTCATCGCCGGTTATTCGGATCATTATCCCACCTATATCGTTCTGAAGAAACAGTGAGAAAACTGTCCCTGATACTATTGGGCCTGCTGGCCACCACTGTGCTGTGGGCACAGGAGGCCGGCGTAAAAGGCCGGGTGCTCTCCAAGATGGGCCGATCTGCCGTGGAGAACGCCCGCGTGTGCCTGTATCAGGGAACGAATCTGGTTGGGGAAACGCGCTCCGACAACAAGGGCAACTTCCTTATCTCCGGCTTGCCGGAAGGGGATTATACCCTGGTGATCCTTGCCACGGAGTTCCTGGAGAATCACCTGTCCGTGAATGTGCAGGAAGGGAAGGTGAAGAACCTATATAATCTCATGCTCAATTCCGTGTACCACGTAGGGACCGACGAACCGGAGGTCCTGTTCGGTTCCACGGACATAGTGAACAGCCTGGCACGCCAGGATTTCCCCCAAGCACGTTACGGTGCGCGGGGTTTGCAGGATAGGGACTATTATCTGGCTGGTGTTCACATGACCGAGGATGTGGTATCCCGCAGCGGCCTTTTCGAGGCTTTCCGGGAAAACCGGACGGTGGAAGGTGCGGCCATGGACGATGTTTTCGGCGGCTTGAACGGCACCACCAGTATCGACGGTACGGCCGGCTCTTTCCGCAGCGGCCTGCATACCAGTCTGTACAGTAATAATGCCCTGGCTCATTTGTGGGGACAGGCCTCTTATTCTACCGGAACCCTTCCGGGCGGGTGGGTCATATCGGCCGATGCCAGCGCCCATACGGCCGATTTGTCGCCCAATCCTTCCACGCAATTGGCCTCCGGCTACTTGGGCGCCGACAAAATCTTCTCTCCGTCCAGTCGCCTTAGTGCCGCTTTTATGTATACCGCCACGCCAATGGCGTTCGTTCGTTATACTTATACGCCCACCCGGCGCACCCAGGCGTTTGTAACCGCCCTGGGCGAACTGGCCCGCGGCAGCGAACAGATGCACCTTTCAGGTGGCATTAACAGCCAACTGTCCAAGCACTGGACCATTCAGGGCGGTCTGGATTCCAGACTCTCCTTGGTGAATGTGCGGGACCGTCATCTGGAAGCTTGGGCCGGAGCGGCATATCTGCTTCGCCGCTGGTCTTTCCAATTGGCTGTTCAATCCCAGGCCCAGCGCCTTGGCGAAACATCCTGGCTCAACTGGCAGGGCAAGACCAGTGTCCATTATTTTGCGGGCAATACGCGTCTGTGGGCCAGCATGGGCGGCTTCCAGCTTCACGGAGAACAACCTGTCCGCTTGGCCGCCGACCTTAACTGGAGCTATAACAGCAATGGCATCAACGTGCGCGCCACCGCCTATGCCATCACCCGCGATGACGGACTGGGCTACGGCGCGGAACTGGGCTTCAAACTGCCGGTGCTCATAGTTCCGAACCTTTCCCTGCAAGGCCTGGCCTTCATGGGGAACGGACGCTATCTCTCCGGCGGCCTGTGCTGGAGCAAAGGCGCCAGTTTTGTATCGGCCGATGTCCTGGACAACAATGCATTGGTAGCCCTGCTCTTTAAGGGCGGTCATACCTGGACGCTGGGCCGCAGCATCGTGGGTTTGTCGGCCGGACTTAAAACCCATTTATCGTCAGCTTATACGCACCTTCCCCGCTGGAATTACCTGCTTCGTCTAACATTTAAGATATGAAACGTTTACTGTTCTTTTTCGCAGCTATTGCCATGCTTACTGCCTGCAAACAGACCCCCGAAAACATTTTCCTGCAGGAGTGGAATACGCCCTACGGCACCGCTCCTTTCTCAAAGATAACCATCGACCAGTATCGGCCTGCCTTTGACGCCGGCCTGGCCCAGCAGAAGGCCAATATCGAGGCCATCGTGAACAATCCGGATGCTCCCACCTTCGACAACACCATCCTGGCGTTCGAGGAATCCAGTCCCATCCTGGACAAGCTGGAAGGCGTGTTTTTCAATCTGAGCGAAAGCGACTCCACACCCGAGATGCAGGCCATCGAGGAGGAGGTGCAACCTCTGATCACTGAGGCTTCCAACGAAATCATGATGAACGAAGCCCTCTTCGCCCGTGTGAAAGCCGTGTACGAGCAGTCGGAAGGCCTCACCCGCGAGCAGCAGATGGTGGTGAAGAAGATTTACGAGAGTTTCCTTCGCAACGGCGTGGGCCTGGAGCCCGAGGCCAAGAAGCGCTTTGCCGAAATCAACGTGCGCCTGGCCACCCTTAGCCAGAAATTCGGCCAGAACCTTTTGGCCGAGAACAACGCATTCAAGGAAGCCACCGGCATCACCGTGAGCGAATACTACGATTTCATGGGTTCCTGCCCGGATCGCGCCAAACGCGAACACGTGTTCAAGGCCTATTCTTCCCGCGGCAACCACGGCGATGAGCATGACAACAATGCCATCGTGCTGGAGACCCTGCGCCTGCGCGCCGAACTGGCCGAAATCCTGGGTTATCCCAACTTCGCCGCCTACCAGCTTTCCAACAAGATGGCCGGCACGCCCGAGACCGTAGACAACTTCCTGCAGCCCATCATGGATGCCGCCATGCGCGGTGCCAAGGCCCAGATGAAGGAGATGGAGAAAATCGCAGGCCATAAGATCGAGGCCTGGGACTGGAGCTATTATGCAGAACAACTGCGTGCCCAGAAGTATGCCCTGGACGAGAGCCAGACCAAGCCTTATTTCCAGGCCGACAGCGTGATGAAGGGTGTCTTCACCGCCGCCAGCAAGATTTACGGCCTTCAGTTTGAAGAGGTGACCGGCGAGGTAGAGGTATACGAGCCCTCCGTGCACGCCTATAAGATCACCGACGCCGACGGCAGCCTGATCGGCATCTTCTACCGCGATTATTTCGTGCGTCCCACCAAGCGCGGCGGCGCCTGGATGAACAACTTCCGCGAGCAAAAAGCCGGTGTGCGTCCCATCATCGTGAACGTGTGCAACTTCCCGGCTCCCGGCACCGATCCCACGGATGCCCAGCCCAGCCTTCTCACCATCGACAACGTACAGACGGCCTTCCATGAGTTCGGCCACGCCTTACACGGCTTCCTGAGCCAGTGCCACTACACCACCGTGAGCGGCACATCCGTGGCCCGCGACTTTGTGGAAATGTTCTCCCAGTTCAACGAGAACTTCGCCTTCGTGCCCGAAATCCTGACCAACTACGCCAACAACTGCCGTACGGGCGAACCCATCCCGGCCGAACTGGTGGACAAGGTCCGGAAAGCCCTCACCTTCAACCAGGGCTTCATGACTGGCGAACTGTGCGCCGCCTCCATCCTGGACATGAAGTGGCACGAACTATCGTCGGCCCAGCTGGCTCAGTTCAAGGATGCCCAGAGCGTGCGTGACTTCGAGACCAAAGTGTGCGCCGAAATGGGCCTCATCGACGAAATCATCCCGCGCTACCGTACCACCTACTTCAACCATATCATGGGCAGCGGCTACAGCGCCGGTTACTACGGCTACCTCTGGAGCGAGGTCCTGGCCGTGGATGCCTGGGAGAAGTTCAAGGCCGATGGCATCTTCAATAAGGAGACAGCCACCCTCTTCCGCAAGACCTTCCTGGAGAAAGGCGGCAGCGAAGAACCCATGGTCCTCTATAAACAGTTCCGCGGCTCCGAGCCTAATCCCGCGGCCCTTCTCCGCGCCCGTGGTCTGGAATAGACCGTGGAGGTAAGTATTTAAGATAGCTCCACGACTACCTTATGTATGAGGTCAGCACCTTCATGCTGCCTTCAGGGACAAAACAAATGTCGTCGGCGGTAGCTGGTATTAAGACGGTTTCGCCCTGATGGACGGGGACTTCTTCGCCGTCTACTTCCAGGGTACCTTCTCCGGACAGGCACATGACCACCATGAACGAATCAATGCCGCTCAAATCCTTGGCGTAGGGGAGGGTGAGGTCATAGATGCTGGTGGTAAAGTACTGGCAGCTTACTACTTCCTGTTCCTCGTCCTGCTCCGGGCTGTAGTGGGTACGGTAGTCCGGATACACCGTATAGTCGATGGCATCCTTGGCCAGTTCGGTGTGTACCTCGCGCGGTTTTCCGTCCAGGCCCAGCCGACCGTAGTCGTAAATCCGGTAGGTGATGTTGGAGGTTTGCTGAATCTCGGCGATGAAGCAGCCGCCGCAGATGGCGTGGATGCGTCCGGCCGGGAGGAAGAATACATCGCCGGGATGTACGTCGTAGCGGGCCAGGACATCGGTGATGGTGCCATCGGCCACCTTGGCGGCATACTGTTCAGGCGTAATCTTTTCCGTGAGACCGGCCAGCAGATGGGCGCCTTCATCGGCCGCCACCACATACCACATTTCGGTCTTGCCTTTGGAGCCGTTGTGCCGCACGGCCGCCAGTTCGTCATTGGGATGCACCTGGATGCTCAAATCGGTCAGGGCGTCGATGAACTTGATCAGGAGCGGGAACTCGTCGCCGGTATTGGCATATACGTGCTCTCCCACCAGCTCTCCCTTGTACTCCTTCACCAGCTGGGCGATGGTCTTGCCCTTCAGCGGACCCTCGGCCACTACGCTCTCATTGCCGGCTACGCCGGAAAGCTCCCAGCTTTCGCCAATGTGCTTCTGCTCGGTTTCAATCCCTTTGTAAGGGGCAATCTTCTCACCGCCCCACACAATAGTCTTAAGAATAGGTTCAAATTTTAAAGGGTACATAATACACTCGTTTCAACAGATTCTTCGTCACTCCGCTCCTCAGAATGACAAATTACTGTCATCCTGAGCGAAGCGAAGGATCTGTGTTATTTACTCAATTGATATTCCAACGTGCCGCCGGAGATGATGTCGGCGTATTCAATGTAAGGTTTGTCGTAGGGCTTGCCGTTCAGCTTCACGGAGGCGATGTGGCCGTCCAGGGGACCATCGGCCTTGATGGTGAAGGTGCCGCCGGAGACATTGACGCTCATTTCCGGGAACAGCGGCAGGCCGAACCAGAAGCGGGGGCAGGCGGGTTCCACCTGGTAGAAACCCATGGCGGACATAACGTACCAGGCGCTCATCTGACCTACATCCTCGTTGCCGGCCAGGCCTTCTACGTCGTTGAAATACATTTCCTCATACACCTGGTGCAGGCGGGCGGCGGCTTTCTCCGGGGCACCCAGCATGCTGTACAGGTAGATGGTGTGGTGGCCGGGCTCGTTGCCGTGGGCATACTGGCCGATAAGGCCGGAGATGTCCGGGCTGGCGTTTTCGCCTTCAATGTGGTCCGGGGCCTCAAACAGGCCGTCCAGCTTGGCCAGGGTGGCTTCCTTGGAGCCGAAGAGATTCACCAGGCCGTCAACGTCCTGCGGAACCAGCCACAGGTACTGCCAGCCGGTGCCTTCGGTGTAGTCGGAGGTCTCGTGGCGGCTGTAGATGGGATCGAAGGGTTCGGTGAACTTGCCGTCCACCTTGCGGCCGCGCATGAACTGCAGCTCCGGATCCCAGAAATGACGGTAGGAGTGGCTGCGCTCGCGGTATTGGGCGGCTACATCGTCCTTGCCCAGGAAGGAGGCTGCATTGGCCAGGGCTCCGTCGGCAATGGCATATTCCATGTCGTTGGCCACGGATTCGTGGTACAGATCGGCCGGGATGTAGCCGTACTTCATGCGCAGGTCCTGACCGCGGTCCGGGGTGGTGGCCGTGACAGTCATGGCTTCAATGATTTGCTCGTCGGTGAGGCCGGCGCGGAAGCCCTTAACTACGGCATCGGCAAACACAATCAGACCGGGATTACCTACCATGCAGTCGGTTTCGTTGCCCATCAGGTGCCAGACGGGAAGGTCGCCCTGCTCTTTGTAAATGTGGTACATGGTGGCCACCATGTCGTTCATCTTCTCAGGATGGATCAGGGTCATGAGAGGATGGGCGGCACGGTAGGTGTCCCACAGGGAGAAAGTGGTGTAGTTCTGAAAGTTACCCTTGCGTACCTGGTCGTCGGAGCCGCGATACTGGCCGTCCACGTCATTGAAGGCCGAAGGGGCGATCATGGTGTGATAGAGGGCGGTGTAGAAGACCGTACGTTTATCGGCATCCTCAGTCTTGATTTGGATCTTGCCCAATTCCTTGTTCCAGGCGGTGCGGGCATTTGCCTTGGTGGCTTCGAAGTCCCAGCCGGGCAGTTCGGCGGCCATGTTGGCCTTGGCGCCTTCCACCGAAACGGGGGAGAGGGCCACTTTCACCAGCACCTGTTCTCCTTCGGTGGTGCTGCCTAAAGTGAGATATCCGTAGAGGGGTTTGAGGTTGCGTTGCTCTCTGTCGCTGGCCACGTTCTCCTTCACGGAGAAATCTTTGGCCGGGCGGGAGAATTCGGCCCAGAAGAAAACCTTCTGGTTCTTGGCCCAGCCGGTGGAGAAGCGGTAGCCGCCCAGGGCCTTCACCTGACCGTTTTCGTCCTTCACCACCTGGAAATCAGTGTCTGTCACGTGGTCCCAGCAGCCGCCGTTCTCCATATCGAAAAGCAGCTTGGCGTCGTTCGAGGCAGGGAAGGTATAGCGGTGGAAGCCCACGCGAGAGGTGGCGGTAAGTTCGGCTACAATGCCGTAGCGTTTCAGCGGGACGCTGTAATAGCCGGGTTCGCACACTTCTTTGCTGCGGTCGGCGTAGCTCCAGGCGCCGCTCTGCGGGTCATTTTCCGTGCCGCGGGCCGGTGTGGTGGGGCCGATAGTGGGCATCACCGTTATGTCGAAAAGGTCGCCGATACCAGTGCCGGAAAGATGCATGTGACTGAAGCCGATCACCGTGTTGTCGCTGTCGTGGTAGCCGGAGCACCAATCCCAGGTTTGCGGGATACTGGTGGGACCCAGCTGCACCAGGCCGAAAGGCACGTTGGCACCCACAAACACGTGGCCGTGGCCACCGGTGCCGATTTTCGGGTTCACGTAGGCCGCATAATCCTGGGCCTGGGGAGCGCTGCACGCTGCCATTACCAGCGCCGCAAGTGCAAATAATGCTTTTTTCATATTTATTTTAATTACATTTCGTCCGTAGATCCTTCGGCCTTTGGCCTCAGGATGACAAAACTACTTCACAAAGTGAAGGACGCCCCAGCGTTCGGGCTGGTGCATGTCCACCATGCCGGTGGGATTCCATACCCAGTTCTCTTCCGGGCCGCCGGCCTTGAGCCATTCCACGCGGGAGAAGCCAATCTTCCAGTCCATATCCAGCAGCTGGTCCACTTTCTGGAAGTCCACTGCCAGGGAGGCGATGGGAATGGCCATCTCCACCGTCCAGCCCTGGTCTTTGTCGGAAGGGTCGTTGAGGGTACCGTTCACATGGACGGCGGTTTTCAGGCCGCGAAGGTCCCAGGGCAGGTAGAACTTGCCGCCGTCGCGGTACGGGCGGTCCATCAGGAGGTCCATCACCGTATTCAAGGCATTGAGTTCGATCTCAAAGTAGAAACGGCAGTCCTGATCCGGGTCTATGAAAACTTCCCAGTCGTTGTCGTGGTAGATGATGGAATCGTGTTCCGTAAGGCTGGCCGTCACGTTGTCTTCCTCCAGGATACCGGCGATATACAGGTTTTCGTTGTCCCAGAGCATCTTCATGCGGGTTTGCTTGATAGGCTTGGGTTCGAAGTCCACGCCGCGGATATCGGCAAATAATTCGCTTAACGGGGCGTTTTGCCAATCGGATTCGTCCAGGATACCGTCGATGAGGATGGGACCGGTGGCCTTGGGGGCATTGTAGGTGCGGATGGGCACTTCCGGGACTTCGGCCTTCTTGGGCCCGCAGGCTGCAGCCGCAATGAGGAGGATGGGGATAACGATGCGTTTCATGGTTCAGTGTTTTATGCAGTTTACAAATGTAGCATTTTTAATTGGTATTTCCGTGCGTGGGCGCGCAAAAAGGACGGCCCCTGGGGAAGGGCCGCCCTGAAAAAATTTGTTGAGTACACGCCTTAGTTCTGGATAGCCCAGTAAAGCGGCGTAATGGTGTTCTCGTTGCTCATGCCCATGAGCTGGATAGCATTCTGATATTGCTCGGGGCTGGCATTCTTGAAGGAGTTCGGGTAGTTCATGCGCTGGGCATAGCAGCCGGGCTTCTGGCCGGTGAGGTAGGCGTTCTTGGCACCTTCCATCAGGTACGGGAAGTCGGTGGTGCTCACGGGCAGCTCCCAGAACGGCAGACCCAGACGACGGTGGTCGCTCCAGTTTTCGAGCGGCAACCAAGGCGTGTTGGCAATGAACTTCTGGGTGATGATCTTGGTGAGCTGGTCGTTCAGCTTCTTGCCCTTGTACAGGAGCTTGTTGGCATCCGGATACTTGTACTCCGTGGTCTTCATGGTGCCCGAAACGGGATCCTTATAGTTGATGGTGTAGTTCGCGGGTTCAGCGGTGTGGGTGAACTTCACGGACGTACCAACACGGTTGTAGTCCTCGGAGTTGATGTAAGCGGCATAGTTGTCGGCGATGTTCAGATACTCGAAACTGGCCTTGATACCGTTGTTGTAGGCTTCTTCCGCACCGATACCGGCGTTCCAGCCACGGACGGCAGCCTCGGCCAGGAGGAAGTAGGTCTCCCAAGGGCCGAAGAATACGCGGTATTCCTGGCTGTTGCGGTAGCGCTCGGCCAGGGCCGGGTAGGTCTTGCCATAGTGGACGCCGCCGGCGCTGGAGTTGTCGAACAGACCGTTGCCGTTGGCGAACTTGTCGTCACGTCCATAACCGGCGATGATGCCGTTCCAGGCATAGGACACATCCACGGTGAGGGCCTGGTTGGCTACGTCGATAACGGTGGTAAGCGGAGCGGTGGAAGCGGGGAAGTTGGCATAACCGGTCTCGATGCGGTTGTTGTAGTCGCAAGGGAGCGTGAAGTATACCAATGCGCGGGGATCCAGCTTGGACGGAATGCCGTCGAAGAAGTAACCCCAGGTAGGGCTGTCGGTGTTGGATTCGTACAGATTGTTGCCACTGTTGTCCACCATGTGAACGCCCAGGTAGTCGTGTGCGTCCTTGATGTAGGGGCCATAAGTGGTGGCCACGGCACCGGCGGGAAGCGGTGCGGCCTTGTAGAGGCGCTTGCCGGGATCCTGCAGCACATCGGCCACGTTGGCGCCACCCAGGTTGGTGGTGAGGTTGGCGAAGGTGTGGGAAGCTTCCTGCCAGTCCCAGGTACGGCTCATTACGCCGGCCAGGTCGTTCCAGGCGTTTCTTTCTTCGATGCGGAAGATGCCGTCGATGGTACGGATACCAGGGCCGGCGGAAACGGCTTTCTCAAATTCGGCCTTGGCCTTGGCGCTGTCCACCTCGGACAGACGCATGGCCACGCGCATCCACATGGAGATACCGAAATTCTTCCATTTCCCGGCGTCCAGGAGGTAGGCGGCATCGGCGTCCTGCTCGGTGGAGGAGGTGCCGGAATAATTCAGGTTGATGGCGGGGACGGCTTCGTTGAGTTCGGCCAGCATGAAGTCATAGCACTCCTTCACGCTCTTGTATTCGGGGGTGTTGGCCTCGAAGTCGAAAGTGAAGCAGCCGAAGGAGTCTACGAATTCGGTCATCAAGTATACTCTCCATATACGGGCGAATTCACGCACATTGGCAAACAGACCGGCCTCGTGGTCGCCCAGGTTGCCGCTTTCGATGGCCTCGTCGGCAATCTTGATGGCCAGGTTGGAGGCGTTTACGCAGTTACGGGTAAGGTTGTACAGGCAGCCGGCCCATTCGTCGTTGGAGGCGCCCACGGCACGGCTACTGTTCTCACCGTCCTGACGGGCGATGTCGGCCCAGTAGAGGACGAACACACGCTCAGCGTCGTTCGGGTTCTGCTGGTCGGACATGATGGCCTTGTTCAGGGACCAGTAAGGCATCAGGTCGGACGCGTTGGCAGCTTTGGGGTTCTTGTTGATCTCGTCGAAATCGGCGCAGGCCACCAAGGTTACCAACCCCGCTGCTAAAGCAAGTATTTTATTCATTTTCATGGTAGTTGCAAAGATTAGAATCCGAAGGATACGTTGAACACATAGGCGCGCGAAGTAGGAGCGGCACCATACTCAAAGCCGATGGCGTTGGTGGAAGTTGCGAAGATGGATTCAGGATCCAGACCGCGCATCTTGCTGTAGATCATCACCACGTTGGTGCAGGAGAAGCCCAGTTTGATGGACTGGAAGAATCCGTTGCCCAGCACCTTCTTAGGAATGCTGTATGCGATGGAAATGTTACGCAGACGGACGTTGGTGGCGTCGTAGAGGTTCTCCTCGGTGATACCCAGGTTGGAACCGGCGGCACCGGAAACCTGCTTCCAGTATTTTTCACCGGTGGTTTCGGTGGTGTTCACCTTGTAACCGTCGCCGTCCTTCTGGACACCGTCAACCAGCATCTTGTCGCGGCCGTCTACCGTCCAGGCGGCAGTACCGGCATATTCCATGGTACCCAGAGTACCTGAGAACATCTTACCGCCGATACGGGCGTCTACCTGGAAGCCGATGGTGAGGTCTTTCCAAGTGAAGTTGTTGATCCAGCCCATGTTGGCGATGGGGTTCTGGTTGCCCAGATAGTTGCTGGAACCGTCGGAGGTAGGCAGACCGTCGCTGTTGAGGATGAGTTTGCCGTAGTACGGGCTGGTCTCATCTTCCACGCGGGCGTACTTGGTACCGTAGATGTCACCGTATTCGCCACCTACGTGGGCCACGATGCGCAGTTTGTCATAACCGCCCAGGCTGTATTCTTCTACGCCATCGGCCAGAGCCAGAATCTTGTTCTTATTGGTGGAGAAGTTCACCGTGGAACGCCAGAGGAAGTCGCGGTTGCGGACGGGTTCGGCGTTCAGCACTACTTCCCAACCCTGGTTCTCGATGTTACCGGCGTTCACCTTCTTGGAGGAGTAGCCGATAGCGGCGATGGGCAGGTTGATGAGCTGGTTGGTAGCGTTGGTCTTGTACCAGGACACATCCAGGCCGATACGGCTGTCCAGGAAGCGGATGTCGAAACCGGCTTCCCAGGACTTGATGAGCTCGTTCTTCACATCGTCGTTGTACAGGGTGCTCTGGGAGTTGATCACCGGCTTGGCGTTGGCGCGGGCGTCGGTGCCCATGGTGTACACATTGTACAGCTGGTAGGGATCCATGTCATTACCTACTTCGGCGTAGGAGGCGCGGACCTTGGCGAAGGAAAGCCATCCGGGCGTCTGACCATACTTGTTGATCATATCCGTGATCACCCAGGACAGGGAGACGGAAGGATAGAGGTAGGAGCGGTTCTTGGCCGACAGGGTGGAGGTCCAGTCGTTGCGCAGGGTGGCATCCAGGAAGATCCAGCCGCCGTAGTTGAGCTGCAGGCTGCCGTACAGGGAGTTCATCTTGCGGTGGGAATAGCTCTCACTCACGCTGGGCTTGTCGCTCTTGGCGTTGTTCAGGTCGAACAGGTTGGGGATGAGGAGCTGGCTCTGGCTGGCGCTCATACCGCGGCTTTCGCGGTCCATCAGGTTGCCGCCCAGGGAGCCGGAGATACCGAAGTCGCCCCAGAGGTTGTCCTTCTGAGCCTTCAGGAGGAAGGAGAAGTTGTTCTCGTAGAAGCGGCTTTCGCCCATTCCGTAGGAACCGGTAACGCTACCGGCAATCTTGTTACCGGCGTAGAACTTGTTTTCAGTTTCGGTGAAGTACAGGTCGGAACCGGCACGGAGCTCCAGGGACAGCCAGTCGGTGAAGTCGTAGCCCAGGGAGGCGTTCATCAGGAAACGGTTACGGACGTCCTGGTTGGTGCTGTACTTGGCATACCACCAAGGGTTGGAACCCATGCGGTCCTTGTTGCCGAAGAAGAACATCTCGCCGTTGGCGTCCACGGCATCCTTGAAGTCGCGGATGTCCACGGAAACGGGCATGGTGTACATTTTCAGCATGTAGTTGGCGTTCACGTTGGAACCGGAGATAGGACGGTTGTTGGCCTGGGTGCGGATGTACTGGATCTTGGCATCGAAGTGCCACTTGTCGCCCTTGCCGAAGGTGGAGTTGCCACGGAGCATGAAGTTGTTACGGCCCAGGGTGGCGCCAGGAACCTGGCTCACGTCCTTGGTGCGGGTCCAGGAGGCGTACACACCGGTCTTACCATACTTCTGGGAGAAGGTGGCGTTCTCAGTATCGGTGACACCGAGGTTGAAGAAGCCCTTCACGTTGTCGAAGGCCTGCAGCGATGTGCTGGTGCCGTCCCACTTGGTAACGGTCTGGCCGTTGATTTCGGGACCCCAGCTCTGGGAATCGGTGTTGTCAAACACGCCCAGGGAACCCTGAGCGTAGCGATTCTGCATGGCCGGACGGGTGAATTCGCCGGTGAGGGCCACGGTACCGGAGATGGTGATACCCAGACCGGGATTCTGTGCACCCTTCTTGGTGGTGATGAGGATAACGCCGTTACCAGCGCGGGAACCATAGAGGGCGGCTGCGGAAGCACCCTTCAGGACGGTCATGGATTCCACGTCCTCGGGGTTGATGTCCTGCAGGCCGCTACCCATATCGGCCGAAGGGTTCCAGAAGTCGTTGTTGTTGGCACCCACGAAGTTGTCCATGGGAACGCCGTCAATCACGATGAGGGGCTGGTTCAGGC
>JBGVCF010000018.1:0-66811 GCA_045226315.1 Candidatus Cryptobacteroides sp. | reverse complement strand
AGTTCGAGTCTCGTTTTCCGCTCCAAACGCCTCGCAGCAATGCGGGGCGTTTTTGTTTTGTATGGATGATGAGTCGGAGGTGAAGGGAGGACCCTCCAGGGGGACTCCACTTCGCTTCGCTCCGTTCCGGCCCCTCCCATTGTCCACTGCGTCCTTTTTATCGGCCTGCGGCCTCAAAAAAGAACTCGTACCCAACGGGCCCCTCCCCCTGCCCTAGTGCGAGGGTGCACAAGCCCCCTGGAGGGTCCTCCCTTCCTCCGACTCATACATAGCATAAAGATATCGGCAAGCCGGGAGGACAAGCACGAAAAGTGCTATTTGGGTGCTCGTGAAGCAGTTTTGGCCCTCTAGAGGCACCGAATGTGCCCATTTCGTGTCTGTGGGCCCAAGTTTCGTTTTTTTTGTTATACTTACAATCTCTATGAAGCCCCTACTGCAGGAACTAACGCCCTTTATTCTCCGCGGTTGCTCTTTTTGAAGCTGTGGCGGTCGATGACGGTTACATCTTCCGCAAGTTGCTCTAAGGGTTCTTTGAGCACTTCCGGGTGGGCATAGTATTTCCTGAGCACGCGAAGGGCGGAGGAGAAGTAGAAGCCATCGCAGAAACGCTCGTCCGACACAATCTTGAAGGGCAGGCGCTTGCCGGTCACTATTTCCGTGCCTTTAACCACGGGAACCATGGCTTCCTTACCCATGGAGAAGAACATGCCGGTATTGCCGAAGTCGTACAGATGGTGATAGATGGAGGGACCCTTGATGGACTTCATGTTGGTAATGAAGGCCGTGGTATGGAAGGGGCTTACATCGATGATGGCCTTGGGCAGCATGCCGTGCTTGTCCAGGAACTTGATGAGGCCGATCAGGAAGGCGATGATGGCATTGGGCGTGAAAGTGATAAGGCGGGCCAGCTTGTCCGTACCGTTGTTGGCCTCCATGTCGCTGTTGGCCTCGATGACGGCGTTAATCTTATCCCTCACTTCGGCGATGGTCTCGCGGCCGGTGAATGCAAGCTTTACGGTGGTATCTGGAGCTTCAATGCTCATGGCCTTGCGGACCACAAAGGAAATGTTGATGACATTGCGCTTAAAAATGCGCCCGTTCATCACAAAACGGTTCAGACGGGGGTAATTGGCGATGATGCGCACAAGACCGGCAATGATGATGTGCATGTAGTCGTACTCCCCGTTACCTGCAGCCAATTCCTTCTTGATGAACTCGTCGAAAGGCTCGCAGGGAAGGTCAACGGTGAGGTTGATCATTGAATCGTGCCGATGACGCATGATGTGGGGCACAATTCTCTGGATGGGGTCGATATCCCTGACTTGCTTTCCGTCGACTCTATATCCGAACATAACGTATTCTTTAGTTTATTTTCTTCCGGCTTTTTTGAATAGGTCGGCCTGGAAGCTTTTCTCAATCACTTTTTTGATGCAGGTGTCGGTGGCCCTGAAGCCATTGAACATGGTGGCGTCGGCCTGCTGGGTTTTCGATTTCCAGAGCACATCGCCGGACTTGTCCAGTACGGAGGGCGTGAGCCAGGTACGGGGGCTGTTGAAAACCATTTTCTTTTTGGCTTCCACCTGGAGAATGAAATCGGCCTCCTCGGGCGTAGCTACACTGGTCCAGGCTCCTGCATTGATGAGTTCCCGCGTCACATCTTCGATTTCGTCGGCCGGAATGGGATGCTGATCGTCGTTGATCAGCTTGAAATACACTTTGTTGCCGGATGCAACTGCTTCGGAAAGGCTGTTTTGTGCGAACGCGCTGGTGCCCAGAAGGCCCAGGATCACAGTGAAAAGGAGTTTGAACTTCTTCATATTAATAAATTTTTTGAATTATTCGACGATGACTTTCGGCCACAAAGATAGAAGAATCTTGGTAGAAAATCATTATATTTGTAAGGATTGTTAATAATACTGAACCTATGCCCCATGCTGTCGGGCACATCGCGCAGGTCGTGGGACCGGTGGTGGATGTGCATTTCAACATATCGGCCCGTAACGCCGAGACAGAACTCCCCAGAATAGACGACGCCCTGGCCGTAAAGCGGCCGGATGGGAAAACCCTCATCCTGGAGGTGCAGCAGCACATCGGCGAAGATACCGTGCGCTGCATTGCCATGGATTCCACGGACGGTCTCAGCCGCGGTCTGGAGGTGGAAAACACCTATCGGCCCATCGCCATGCCCGTGGGGGCACAGATCCGCGGTCGCGTGATGAACGTGACGGGGGATGCCATCGACGGCATGGCCGAACTGGACCGCCAGAACACCCTGCCCATCCACCGGGACCCTCCCAAGTTCGAGGAACTCACCACCTCGCAGGACATCCTCTTCACGGGCATCAAGGTCATCGACCTCCTGGAGCCCTATCTGAAGGGCGGTAAGATCGGCCTGTTCGGCGGCGCCGGTGTGGGCAAGACCGTGCTCATCAAGGAACTTATCAACAACATCGCCAAGGCGCATAACGGTTTCTCCGTGTTCGCCGGCGTGGGCGAGCGCACCCGTGAGGGCAACGACCTTCTGCGGGAAATGATCGAATCCAACGTAATCCGTTACGGCGAAGCCTTCAACAAGGCCATGGAAGAAGGCAAATGGGACCTGTCCCTGGTGGATAGCAAAGAACTGGAAAAGAGCCAGGTGTCCATGGTCTTCGGCCAGATGAACGAACCCCCGGGCGCCCGTGCCAGCGTGGCCCTGAGCGGCCTTACTTTGGCCGAAAGCTTCCGAGACAGTGATTCTGGTGCCGGCCCCAGGGATATCCTCCTTTTCATCGACAACATCTTCCGTTTCACCCAGGCTGGCTCCGAAGTAAGCGCCCTGTTGGGCCGAATGCCTTCGGCCGTGGGTTATCAGCCCACCCTGGCCACGGAAATGGGTAAGATGCAGGAGCGCATCACCTCCACCAAAAACGGCTCCATCACCTCCGTGCAGGCCGTTTATGTGCCGGCCGATGACCTTACGGACCCGGCTCCTGCTACCACCTTCTCCCACCTGGACGCCACCACGGTGCTAAGCCGTAAGATCACGTCCCTGGGCATCTACCCGGCCGTGGATCCGCTGGAAAGTACCTCCCGTATCCTGGATCCGAACATCGTGGGCCAGGCCCATTACGACACAGCCCAGCGCGTGAAGCAAATCCTCCAGCGCAACCAGGAACTGCAGGACATCATCGCCATCCTGGGTATGGACGAACTCTCGGACGAAGACAAGACCACCGTGAACCGCGCCCGCCGCGTGCAGCGCTTCCTGTCCCAGCCCTTCTTTGTGGCCGAACAGTTCACGGGCGTTCCCGGCGTGATGGTCTCCATCGAAGACACCATCAAGGGCTTCAACATGATCATGGACGGAGAGGTGGACTACCTCCCTGAACAGGCTTTCCTGAACGTGGGTACCATCGAAGATGCCATTACCAAGGGTGAAGCCATCCTGGCCGCTGCCAAATGAGTATAGCATTGCATATCTTAAGCCCGGAAGGCACGCTGGTGCAGGCCCAGGTATCCCTGGTCACGCTGCCGGGCGTGGTGGCTCCGTTTACGGTCCTGCAGGACCACGCGGCGCTGGTCACCGCGCTGGTAAAGGGCGACATCCGTTATGTGGAGGAAGACGGTACCGAAAAACTCCTCCCCATCCGTGAAGGCTTCGTGGAAGTTGGGAACAACCAAGTAAAAGCCTGCGTGGAGATATGATCCTTGCCGCCCTCATATCGCTTATTCTCTTCTGGACCACGGGTGGAGAAAATTATTTTTCGCAAGGCTTTGCGAAAAACCAATTTTCTTCGACCATCGCAAGCCCAGCGCCCGACGAAGGGGCCGTGCAGGAATTCGACATGGACGAATACCTTTACGGCCATGTGATGGACGCCTACGACTGGCACATCACCACCGTAAACGGCAAGCATATCAGCGTTCCGCTGCTGATTATCGTCCACAGCAAAACAACGGGCTGGCATGTCTTTTCTTCCGGAAAACTGGCCCACGGGCACGAGTATGAGGGCTTTTATATCCAGCACGACAAAGAATCCCACAAAGACAAGGTGATGGAGCGCACTCCTTCGGGAGATGTGCGTCCTTTTGACATTTCCATCACCAAGAACGTGGCGGGCCTGATGTTCAACAGTCTTGTCCTGGTCCTTCTGGTGCTCTTCGGCGTGAAATGGTATCGCAAGCACGATGCCCGCGAAGAGGCTCCGGCCGGCTTCAGCGGCTTGTTGGAGATGTTGGTCATGATGGTGGAGGACGACATCATCAAACCTTGTATCGGCCACGACTACAAGCGGTATTCGCCGTATTTGCTCACCGCCTTTTTCTTCATCTTCGTAAACAACCTGCTGGGTATCGTTCCCTTCTTCCCGGGCGGGGCCAATATCACCGGCAACATTGCCATTACTTTCGCGCTGGCCATGTGTACCTTCCTGGCGGTGAACCTTTTTGGCAACAAGCATTATTACAAAGATATTTTCTGGCCCAATGTTCCGGCCTTCCTGAAAGTCTTCCCGCTGATGCCGCTCATCGAGATCATCGGCCTGTTTACCAAGCCCTTCTCGCTAATGGTGCGACTTTTTGCCAACATCCTGGCGGGACACATGATGCTGCTGGGCGTGGTGTCGGTGGTGTTCCTTACGGCGTCACTGGGCCCGGCCATGAACGGCGGCCTCAGCGTCATCGCCGTCCTGTTTGGCGTATTTATGGATATCCTGGAGCTGCTGGTAGCTTTCCTCCAGGCCTATATATTTACCATGCTTTCCAGTGTGTTCATCGGCCTCAGCCGGCAGCACCCGGAAGAAGAAACCGCAGAATAGTAACTTTTAAATTATAGAATTATGATTTTGTCCACTATGCTCCTTCAGGCTGCCACTACTGCAGCTCTCGGAAAGGCCGGTGCCGCCCTGGGTGCCGGTATCGCCGCCATCGCCGCCGCTTTCGGTATCGGCAACATCGGTAAAGCCGCTCTCGAAGCCGGCGCCCGCCAGCCGGAGAAGGCCGACCACTACCGCCTTACCGCCATCATCATCGGCGCTTTGGTAGAAGGCGCCTGCCTCTTCGCTATTCTCGTTTGTCTCATCGGCAAGTAAGACATGTCTCTGATAACGCCAGATTTCGGTCTGTTGTTCTGGATGACGCTGATTTTCGGCATCGTCTTCTTCATCCTGGCCAAGTTCGGTTTCCCGGTGCTTACGGACATGGTGCGCAAGCGTCAGGAGCGTATTGAGAAGTCCCTCCAGGACGCCCGTGAGATTGAAGCACGGATGCTCACCTGGAAAGAGGAACAGGCCCAGATGGTGGAAAAGACCCGTCGGGAACAAAGTGCCATCCTGAAGGAGGCCACGGAGACCAAGGCCCGCATTGTGGCCGATGCCAAAGCCCAGGCCCGCGCCGAAGCCGACAAAATCCTGGCCGAGGCCAAGATCCAGATCGCGGCCGAAAAGGAGAGCGCCCTGCGCGATGTGCGCCGGGAAGTGGCCCTCCTGGGCGTCCAGGTGGCCGAAAAGGTACTTCGGCACGAACTCTCCGACGAAAGCAGCCAGCGGGCTTTCCTGGACCAGCTGGTAGATGAAGCCACCGAGACCCCGATCCGCTCATGAACCGCAGTATCGTCATAAGCCGCTACGCCCTCACCCTGGTGAAGTACGTCCGGGCCACCGGACGGGGGGAGATCGTGTGCTCCGAGGCCGAAACCTTGGAAAAGGCCTTGTTCACCGTTCCGGACCTGCGCCGGATGGTAACGGCGGCCGATGACGTGGTGAGTCCCTTCGACAAGAAAAAACTCCTGCAAACGGCCCTTGGCAGCCAGATGTCCCCGGAACTGAGCCGTTTCCTCACCCTCCTGAACAACAACGGGCGCATGAGCCTGGTGGAGGACATCCTGCGCGACTTCGTGAATATGTACCGCCGCAGCATAGGCATCCGCAAGGCGCACCTGACCACGGTGAACGAGCCGTCGGAGCGCCTGCTGCAGCGCTTGCGGGCTCTGGTGAGGCAGAAGACCGGCGACGACGTAATCATCGAGGTGTCGGTGGACCCGTCCATCGTGGGCGGTTTTGTCTTCGACCTGGACGAATACCTGATGGATGCCAGCGTGAAACACCAGCTGGACCTGATCCGTGAAGAATTTATAGAAAGAAACAGAAGAATCATCTAATGGCAATTTCCCTGAAACCCAGCGAAGTGAGCGATATCCTCCTTGGACAGCTCCAGGACATGAAAAACAATCTCCAGTTCGAAGAGATTGGCAAGGCCCTGCAAGTGAGCGACGGCGTTGTGCGCGTCTATGGCCTGGACCACGCCGAGGCAGGCGAACTGCTGGACTGCGGCAACGGCGTAATGGGCGTGGTGATGAACCTGGAGGTGGACAACGTGGGCGCCGTGCTCATGGGTCCTACGGACCTGCTGAAAGAAGGCATGGTGGTGCGCCGCACGGGCCGCATCGCCTCCGTGGGCGTGAACGACAACATCCTGGGCCGCGTGATCGACCCTCTGGGCAATCCGCTGGACGGCCTGGGCACCATAGAAGGGGAGAAGTTGGATATGCCGCTGGAGCGCAAGGCACCGGGCGTCATCTTCCGCCAACCGGTGAGCGAACCCCTGCAGACGGGCCTGAAGGCCATCGACGCCATGATTCCCATCGGCCGGGGCCAGCGCGAACTTATCATCGGCGACCGCCAGACCGGTAAGACGGCCATCGCCATCGACACCATCATCAATCAGCGGTCTGCCTATGAGGCCGGCGACCCTGTGTACTGCATTTATGTGGCCATCGGCCAGAAGGGTTCCACCGTGGCATCCATCGTGAAAACGCTGCGGGAGCACGGAGCCATGGACTACACCGTTGTGGTGGCGGCTACGGCTTCGGACCCTGCTGCACTGCAGTATTACGCGCCTTTCTCCGGCGCTGCCATCGGCGAATATTTCCGCGACACGGGCCGGCATGCCCTGGTGGTGTACGACGACCTCTCCAAACAGGCCGTGGCTTATCGTGAAGTATCCCTTATCCTGCGCCGTCCTTCCGGCCGTGAGGCCTATCCCGGCGATATTTTCTATCTCCACAGCCGTTTGCTGGAGCGGGCAGCCCGTATCATCGACCAGCAGGAAGTGGCTGCGACCATGAACGACCTTCCGGAGGTGCTCAAGGACAAGGTGAAGGGTGGCGGTTCGCTCACGGCCCTGCCCATCATCGAAACGCAGGCCGGCGACGTATCGGCCTATATCCCCACCAATGTGATCTCTATCACGGACGGTCAGATATATCTGGAGCAGAGCCTGTTCAACCAGGGCGTCCGGCCCGCCATCAACGTGGGTATCTCGGTGTCCCGCGTGGGCGGCAGCGCCCAGGTGAAATCCATGAAGAAAGTGGCCGGTACCCTCAAGATCGACCAGGCGCAATGGTCGGAGCTGGAAGCTTTCTCCAAGTTCTCCTCCGATGTGGACAAGGTGACGGAGATGGCCCTGGACAAAGGCCGAAAGAACAACCAGCTGCTCATCCAGCCGCAGTACAGCCCCATGCCCGTGGGCGAACAAGTGGCCATCCTTTACTGCGGCACGCATGCCCTCATGCGGGATATTCCCATCGCCGCCGTGCGTCCCTTCCAGGATGCCTTCCTGAGCCGTCTCCGTGCCGCTCATAAGGCCGATGTCCTGGAACCCCTGGCCGCCGGCAAACTCACCCCGGAAATCGAAAAGACCCTCACCGAAACCGCCGAATCTGTAATACTAACCCTGAAGTAATGACCACTTCTGTCATCCTGAGGAGCCATAGGCGACGAAGGATCTCAGTGAAAGAAGTAAAATGCCAACATTAAAGGAAATAAAGGGCCGCATCGGGTCGGTGAAGAGTACGCTGAAGATTACTTCGGCCATGAAGCTGGTGGCGTCGGCCAAACTGCGGAAGGCCCAGAAGGCCATCGAGGCCATGCGCCCGTACGAGCAAGCGCTGCAGGAGATTCTGGCCGCCGTTTCCGTTCCGGGAGCACAGGGGGCCGATATCGCTCCCGAACAAGCGGAAAACACCGCTTCGGGAGCAAAAGTGGCCGATTTTGCGCCCCGCCCGCGGGCCATTGTGGCCGTGTCTTCCAATTCGTCGCTGTGCGGAGGCTTCAACGCCAATGTGATTGCCAAGGTGCGCAGCGTAAGGCGTCCCGGGGACGTGGTGTTCTCCATCGGCCGGAAGATGGCCGATGCCATGCGCCGCGACGGCTTCCCCAGCCCGCAGGACTTCTCGGAGCTGTCCGAACATCCGTCCTATAGTTCATCGGCGGAACTGGTGGAGAACCTTAAGAATGACGTTGAGAAAGGCCGATTCCGCCAAGTGCTGCTGGTATATACCCACTTTGTGTCCACCGCCCGGCAGGTGCCTGTGGTGGAACCTTTACTGGGGAAGGTGGATTCAGGTACCGAAGAAAATTATTTTTCGCAAGGCTTTGCGAAAAACCAATTTTCTTCGGCTACTATTAGTCCTGCGCAGATAGATGCCATCATTGAACCCAACAAGGCGGTGCTCCTGGAGGAGCTCCTGCCCAAAACACTGAAACTAAAGCTGTACGCCGCCCTTCTGGACAGTGCTGCGGCAGAACATGCGGCCCGTACGGTGGCCATGCAAACCGCCACCGACAACGCCGAAAATCTGCTCGCAGAACTTACTCTTCAATACAACAAGGGCCGTCAGCAAAAGATAACCTCTGAAATCCTGGACCTCGCCGGAGGCCAGGCCGAGCAATAGCCTATGAAAACCTACATCCAAGAGAACAAAGAGCGGTTCTTCGAGGAACTGTTCTCCCTGCTGCGGATTCCTTCCGTGAGCGCCAAGCCGGAGCACAAGGCCGATATGTACAAATGCGCAGGCCGTCTGGTGGAACTGCTGAAAGAGGCCGGCGCCGATGACGCCCAGGTGTACGAAACCGCCGGTCACCCCGTCGTTTACGGCTATAAAGACATGGGCGCGGAAAAGACCGTGCTGGTTTATGGCCACTACGATGTGCAGCCGCCGGAACCGCTGGAGAAATGGCGCACGGACCCCTTCGAGCCGGTCTTTGCCAAAGACCCGGCCACTGGGGAAGAAGCCATCTATGCCCGCGGCGCCAACGACGATAAAGGACAGCTCTTCATGCACCTGAAGGCCTTCGAGTTCCTGCTCAAGACCGGTCAGCTCAAACATAACGTGAAGTTCATCTTCGAAGGAGAGGAAGAAATCGGCAGCGGCTCCCTGCCCGCCTGGGTGGAAGCCCACAAGGATCTGCTCAAGGCCGATGTCATCCTGGTCTCGGACACCACCATGATTTCCGAAAAGGTGCCGTCCATCAACTGCGGCATGCGTGGCCTGGCCTATCTGGAAGTGAAGGTAACCGGTCCCAACAAGGATCTGCACTCCGGCCATTACGGCGGTGCGGTGGCCAATCCCATCAATGAGCTCTGCGCGCTTATCGCCTCGCTGCACGATGCCGATGGCCGTGTAACCATCCCCGGCTTCTACGACGACGTGGTGGAATTGTCGGCCGATGACCGGGCGCTGCTGAACAAGGCGCCCTTCGACCTGCAGGAATACAAGGATTTCCTGGACATCAAGGAGGTGAAAGGGGAGAAGGGCTACACCACCCTGGAGCGCACCGCCATCCGGCCCTGCCTGGACGTTTGCGGCATCTGGGGCGGCTACACGGGCGCCGGCGCCAAGACCGTGCTGCCTTCCGTAGCCCATGCGAAGGTGTCCATGCGGCTGGTTCCTTGGCAGACATCGGCCAAAATCACCAAGCTCTTCCAGGAGCACCTTGAGCGCATTGCCCCGCCGTACATCAAGGTGGAGGTGACTCCCTGCGAGGGCGGCGACGGTTTCCTCATCCCCATCAGCTCGCACGCCTATCAGGCGGCTTCACGCGCCATGGCCGAAGTCTACGGCATCGAACCGGTTCCGGCCCGCGGCGGCGGCTCCATCGCCATCCTGGCAGCCATGCAGCGCATCCTGGGTGTTGACCCGCTCCTGATGGGTTTCGGCCTGGAACGCGACACCATCCATTCGCCCAACGAGAGTTATCTTCTGCGTCAGTTCTTCGCCGGCCTGGAGTCCATCGCTTTGTTCTATAAATATTACTAAAACTAATAACTAACCACAATGAATAAACTTCTCGAGACATTGGCCAGCTGGAAGTTCTGGAAAGAACTCTTTATCATGACCACGGCCATGCTCATTGCCGCTGCGGCCGTTTATTACTTCCTTATGCCCAGTAACTTGATCATCGGCTCCATTACGGGTCTGTCCATGGTCATTTCCAGCCTCTTCGGCCTGGCGGGCATGACGGTGAAGGTGTCGCTGGTGGTCACCATCATCAACGCCGCCCTGCTCATCATGGCGTGGTTCCTCATCGGCCATGAATTCGGCGCCAAGACTGTGTACACAGCCCTGATCCTGGGTCCCTTCATCGAATTCTGGGAGAAGGTTTTGCCCGTGAGCAAGATTATGGAGCCCGGCTCCACCTCCCTCATGGGAGACCCCTGGTTCGACCTCCTGTGCTTCGTGCTCATCCTCAGCGCCTCGCAAACCATCCTCTTCCGGATCAATGCGTCCACCGGCGGCCTGGACATCCTGGCCAAGATCATCAACAAGTACCTGCACTTCGATATCGGCACTTCCGTGACGGTGGCGGGCGCCATCATCTGCTGCACGGCCTTCTTCATCAATCCTTTCCGCCTGGTGATCATCGGTATCATCGGCACCTGGATCAACGGCCTGGCGCTGGACTATTTCACGGCGGGCCTGAACCGGCGCAAACGCGTGTGCATCATTTCTTCCCAGCACGAAAGGATCCGCAAATACATCATCGAAGATTTGCAGCGCGGCTGCTCGCTGTACAATGTGACGGGCGGCTATAACGGGAAGCAGAATGTGGAAATCCAGGCATTACTCACCCAGTCCGAGTTCGCCAACCTGATGAACTACCTGAAGGTAAACGACATCCACGGTTTTATCACGGCCGGCAATGTGAGCGAAATCTATGGCGACTGGAACCAAAAGAAGAAAAAGAAAAAAATCTAAAATTTTTAAAATTTTATTCCGGATGTAAGTTTTGGCACGGTATTCGATATAAGATGTGTCAGACATAAATATTGATACCTTACCATACCCCGCGGCCAATTGTGAAATTCGCTTGCGGGGATTCTTTTTGATTTGTACCTTTGCAGTCAAGATGGTTAAGGCAATTGTTTTTGACATTGGCGGTGTGCTGGTAGACCTGGACGTACAGGCCTGCCTGCGTGCTTTTCGGGAAGATTTAGGCTTCGAACGTATCACGGAACTGTTGGACCCCAGCCACCAGAAGGGCATCTACGGGGAAATGGAGGCCGGCCGCCTGAGCGCCGACCATTTCCGTGAACTCATCCTGGCCGAATCCCGTCCCGGCTGCGTCAAGGCCGATGTAGACCGCGCCATGGGCGCACTCCTGGTGGGCATGCCGCCGGTTACTGCAAAGGTAGTGAACGAACTTAGTGAGCGCTATCCGCTATATCTGCTTTCCAACAACAATCCCATCTCCATGGCGCGCACCTATGAACTGTTCCGGGAGGCCGGTGTAGACTACCAGCGCGTGTTCAAGGCGCAGTTCATCTCCTGCGACATGCAACTGATGAAACCTTCGCAGGAGTGTTATCTGGAGGTAATCCGCCGGATCGGCCTGCCTGCCGGAGAAATCCTTTTCATCGACGACAATATGGCCAACGTAGAGGCTGCGCGCGTGGCGGGTATGCAGGCGCGCTATTATGCCCCGGGTTCGGACCTGTCGCTTTTATTGGCCGATTTATAATGTCCCTTTACACCCATTTCCGCATTAGCAAGCCGCGGGACCAGAAGGTGCCTGCGGAGGCGGTGGAGGCCACTTATAAGCGGCTGCGCACGCGCACGTTCTGGGGCGTGACGGCGGCCTATACGCTGTATTACGTGTGCCGGATGACCTTAGGTGTGGTGAAGCAGCCGCTCATCGACGGCGGCGTGCTCACGGCAGGGCAGCTGGGTATCATCGGATCGGCCTTTTATTTTGTGTATGCCGTGGGCAAGTTCATCAACGGGTTCATCGCCGATTACTGCAATATCCGCCGCTTCATGGCCGCCGGTATCGCCATCTCGGCGGTGGTGAACCTGCTGCTGGGGCTGCTGGGCCTGTTCCAGGGTCCGCTGGCTTTCGGCTCGGTAGTGATGCTGATTTTCTTCTCCGTCCTCTGGGGCGTGAACGGCTGGGCTTCCAGCATGGGCTCGCCGCCCGGCACCATCAGCCTGTCGCGCTGGTTCCCGCTTTCCCGGCGCGGAACCATGTACAGCATTTTCAGTTCTACGCCGCAGCTGGGCAAGGCGGTTTCCATGATTATGACGGGTGTCATCGTGGCCGCGGCCGGCTGGCAGTGGGGTTTTCTGGCGGCGGCTGTAGCCGGGGTTATCGGCCTGCTTATTTCGCTGGTATTTATTTCCGATACACCTGAAAGCGAGGGACTTCCTTCCGTTCAGGAACTTTCCGGCGAACCCGTACGCGAGATGGACAAACAGCCCACGAAGCAGTTGCAGAAGTGGGTTTTCCGGCATCCGGGCATCTGGGTGATCGCCATTTCCACGGCCTTCCTGTACATTACCCAGCATGCCGTGAGCGACTGGGGCGTTCTGTTCCTGCAAAAGCAGAAGGATTTCTCACTGGAGCGGGCCACGCAGGTGATCGGCCTAGCCGAAGTCTTTGGCGTGGCGGGCAATCTGGCCGCCGGCTGGCTGTCGGACGTGGTGTTCCACGGCAACCGGGCCCGGCCTGTGGTCCTTTCCGGTGTGCTGGCCGTGCTTTCACTGGCCGGTTTCTTGTTCTTGGGCGGCGGTTTTGCCCAAAACATGGCTTTAGTGGCCTTGTTCAGTTTCGCTTTCTCCGTGGTATTCTGTATTGTGGCCGGCCTCATGGCGCTGGACTTCGTCCCGCGCAAGGCCACCGGCGCCGCCCTGGGCATCGTGGGCGTCTCCAGCTATGCCGCGGCGGGTTTGCAATCCGTCGCCAGCGGTTTTCTCATTCAGGATTTCTCCACCGAAGGGGTCTTCGATTTCGGCCCTGTTTCCCTGTTCTGGATTGTGGCCTGCCTCCTGGCCTTCGTCCTCCCCGTCATCGGCTGGAAATACCTCCGCCGCTAATTGCCATGGCCGAAATAAGGCCGAAGAATGGCGGGCTTGTAGCGCACCGTCAGATAGAGGGCGCGGATGGCCAGGTGCACGAAATAGGCGGCCATGAGAAGGTGCAGGGAGGCATCGGCCAACCAACATCCGGCATACCATACGGCGAAAAAGCCCACGGCGCAGAGCAAGGTACTGTTGCGAAGGTCCTTGGAAGCCGTTGCGCCTATGAAAATGCCGTCCCAGGCAAAGGCCGGGCAGCCGATCAAGGGCATCAGCAGCAGCCAGGGAATATAGGTCCGGCCCGCCTGGATCACGCTGGTATCGGAGGTCATCAGGTGCAGCAGGGGAGTCCCGCCCAAGCCGTAAAGCAGCATGAACACACCCGCCAGGCCGAAACTCCAGGCAAAGGTGCCCCGTACCGTGGAGCGCACGCCGTCCAGGGAGCGTTGACCGATGAATCGGCCTGTCAAAGCCTCGCCGGCATAGGCAAAACCGTCCGTAAAGTAGCTGAACAGCATGAGCAGCTTCATGAGGATGGCGCCCACGGCCAGCAGCTGGTCTCCCAACTGGGCGCTCAGCACCGTAAAGCCAATATAAACGGCAATCATCCCCACCGACCGCAGGAACAAATCCCGGTCCAGCCGATATCCATGCGATGCAACCGCCTCATTATCAGGCCGTTCCTGAAATCTATCGTTCGTTTTTTGAACGATTGATTTTAGTAAGGTGTTGAGGGACAGGTGTTTGCGCAGCAGGATTAAGGCCAGGAGAAGGCCGGTCCATTGGGCGATGGCAGTGCCCCAGGCCACGCCGGCGAAACCCAGTTCCGGAAGCAGCGTCAGCGTGCCGGTGGGTAAACTGGCAGCCGGGAGGCGGAGTCCGTACCCCAGCCCCAGGGACAGCAGGATATTGCTAAGGTTCACCCACAGGTCCACCAGCATGGGCCGAAAAGTATCCTGCAGGCCGATGAACCAGCCCTTCAGCGCAAAGAGCGATAGGGTAGCGGGGGCCGCCCAGATGCGGATGTAGAAATACTTGGTAGCCAGCATGCGCACTTCGGGGGTACAGTCCACCACCAGGAAGGCCGCCTGTACTACCACCCACTGCAGCGCGATGAGCGCCAGGCCTGAGAGCAGGGCAATCCGCATGGCCCGTCCCAGGATACCGGCGATTTCCCGGTCCTGGCCGATATCTCCGGCCAGGCGCTTGCCGTAGGCCTGGGCGGTGAGGCCGCCGGTTCCGGCCCGCAGAAAGGCAAAGTTCCAGTACAGGAGGTCGAAGAGCATGGCGCCCACTGATATGCCGCCGATGAACGCCGCTCCGGAAAAACCCTCGGTGCTGCCCAGATGTCCCACCACGGCAATATCCACCATGCCCACCAGCGGGACGGTGATATTGGCCAGGATACTGGGGACAGCCAGCCTGAGTATTTCCCGATTCAGTTTCAACGGAATTTTTTATCCTCTTCCAGCATGCCCAGGTAGGAATTGTACCGTTCCGGGGCAAGGAGGCCTTCGTCTACGGCATCCTTCACGGCGCAGCCGGGTTCGTGGGTATGGGTGCAGGGGGTAAAGCGGCAATGGGCCGATAACTTAAGCATCTCCGGGAAGTAGCGCGCTATCTCCTCCTTCTCCACATCCACCAGGCCGAATCCCCGGATACCGGGAGAATCGATCACATAACCGCCTGAAGCCAGGGGATACATCTCGTACAGCGAGGTGGTATGCTTGCCCTGCAGATGGGCCAGGGAGATTTCGCCGATCTTAGGGTCCAGCGAAGGGTCCAGCGCCTTGATGAGGGACGATTTCCCCACGCCCGATTCGCCGGAAAACAGGTTTACACGTCCCTGGCAGGCCTCCCGGAGCTCATCGATGCCCAGCCCTTCCACCACGGAGGTCTCCAGGACGGGATAACCCGCGCCTTCATAAATGGCGCGGAAATGTTCCAGCTCTTCCGGGGCCAGCGAACGGTAGAGGTCGGTCTTGGTGAGCACGATGGTGGCCGGGATACCGTACAACTCGCAGGTGACCAGGATCCTGTCCAGGAACGGCAGTTTGACCTGAGGGAAATAGAGGGAAACCACTATATAGGCCCTGTCCACATTGGCGGCGATGATATGCGCCTGCCGCGACAGATTGGTGCTTCGGCGGATCACATAGTTGCGGCGGGGGAGTATCTCAGTAATGACAGTGCCGTCTTCATCGGCCTCAAACCTTACTCTGTCTCCTACGGCGATGGGGTTGGTGATTTCGCTGGCTTTCAGGCGCAGCTTACCCCGCAGCACGGCCGGGAACAGCTCCCAAACGGGTAACTCCGCCAGCAGGTAATGGCTGCCGGCATTCTTGACCACAGTGGCTTCTCCCGTTCTCATTCAGTAGTAAAATTTCCCTGCAAAAATACACAATTTGTTCATTCGTCGCAATATCTGTGCAGTTCGGAGCAAATCCTGGGGACTTGCCTTGCCCGCGCGCACGGAAAACACTACCTTTGTTCTCCATCGTAAAAGCGACACAAAGACTATGACCATCAACATCCAACTCCAGTATCATACTGCTTGGGGAGAAAGCGTACAGCTTCGCATCGGCAAGCGCTCCATCCTCATGAATTATTCTTTTGGCGGCCTTTGGCAGATCATGCTCACCGGCAAGGAGCTTCATCACGGCGACGAATTCACCTTCGAGGTAATCCGTGATGGGAAAGTGATCAAGCGCGAATGGCGCACCCACCACTTCAAGGCGCCGGTGGCCCAGAAGAACATCATCGTGCGTTCCCGCTGGAGCTCCCGGCCGTCCAATTCGGCCTTCTATGCATCGGCCTTCAGCGATGTCATTTTCCGCCGTCCTTCCGGCATGTCGTTCCGTCACCCCCAGAGCCTGAATCCGGACCTGGGCAACGTATGCATCCGCGTAGCTGTCCCGGAGGTCCGCAGCGACGAATCCGTGGGTATCGTGGGCTCCGGCAAACTGCTGGGCGAATGGAAGAAAGTAACGCTGCTGGGCGACGAAAGTTTCCCCTGGTGGTTCATCACCCTGGACGTGAAGGAACCCATGGAATACAAGTTCGTGATCGTGGACAGCAAAACCAAGGAAATCCGCTACTGGGAAGAAGGTCCCAACCATTTCTTCGGCGAACTGCCCCCGAAAGATACCCAGATCATCATCGCCGATCTGGAACCCAGATTCCCCACGAAGCCCTGGCGCGGCGCCGGCATCGCCGTCCCCGTGTTCTCCCTCCGGACAAAAGACAGCTTCGGCGTGGGTGAATTCAACGATATCAAACACCTGGTGGACTGGGCCGTCAAGGCTGGTCAGAACGTGATTCAGCTGCTGCCCATCAACGATACCACCATGACCCGCAGCTGGCAGGATTCCTACCCGTACAATGCGGTGAGTTCCTTCGCCCTGCATCCTCAGTTTATCCACCTGCCTTCTGCCGGTGTGCGTCAAGATGCATCCTACAAGGCCATGAAGGCTCAATTGGAATCTCTCCCTACCGTAGACTACGAAGCTGTGAACGGTACCAAAATGGAGATGCTCCATAAGCTTTACGAGGGTGCCAAGGGCAAGGCCGTTCTGGCATCCAAAGAGTACCAGGACTTTGTGCAGGCCAATTCCTGGCTGGTGCCTTATGCCGTTTTCTGCGTCCTCAGAGACATCTACGGAACACCCAATTTCAGCGAGTGGAAACAACTGAGCACCTACCAGCCCAAAAAGGTACATGCCTTTGCCACGGAACACGAGAAAGAGGTGGGCTTCTACTGCTACGTACAGTTCCTGCTGGATTCCCAGCTCCGGGAGGCCGTGGAGTATGCCCATCTGCATGGTGTAGCCCTTAAGGGAGACCTTCCCATCGGCGTCAGCCGCTCCAGCGCCGATGCGTGGCAGTTCCCGAATCTGTTCCACATGGACAGCCAGGCCGGTGCACCGCCGGATGCTTTTGCCGCAGACGGCCAGAACTGGGGCTTCCCCACCTACAACTGGGAGGAGATGGCCAAAGACGGTTATGCCTGGTGGAAGGCCCGCATGGGCAAGATGGCCCAGTATTTCGACGCCTTCCGCATCGACCATATCCTGGGCTTCTTCCGCATCTGGGAAATACCCATCCCGTACAAAAGCGGCCTCATGGGTCATTTCAGCCCCGCTTTGCCGTATCCGGAAGAGGAACTGCGCAGGCAGGGGTTCGACCCGCACGCGGGCATTGGAACAGATGTGCTCTTTGTGGAGGATCCGCGTCGTCCCGGCTGGTGGCATCCGCGCATTTCCGGCAACCTGACAGCCCATTTTGCCGCCCTTTCTCCGGAACTGCAACATCGCTATAATCAGCTTTCGGAGGAATTCTTCTGGCGTCGGCACGATGACTTCTGGCGTAACAGCGCCATGCAGAAGCTCCCGGCTCTGCTGCGCTCCACGGGCATGCTGTCCTGCGGCGAAGACCTGGGCATGATTCCCAATTGCGTGGCTTCCGTGATGGACGAGCTCAACATCCTGTCCCTGGAAATCCAGCGCATGCCCAAGGATCCGAAGGACGCCTTCGGCCATCCGGAACGTTACCCTTACTGGTGCGTCTGCGCCACCGGTACGCACGACACTTCACCGCTGCGCGCCTGGTGGGAGGAGGACCGTGCCCTCACCCAGCGGTACTACAACGAGATTCTGGGCTGCGAAGGCGACGCTCCTTACTTCTGCGAGCCTTGGGTGGCCGATCTGATTATTGCCCAGCACATGAAGTCGCCGGCCATGCTCTCCATCCTGCCTCTGCAGGACTGGCTGGCCACCGACGGCGAGGTCCGCTATAACGGTCATCCGGTGGATGAGCGCATCAACGTCCCGGCCATTCCCCGCTATTACTGGCGCTATCGCATGCATTGCACGCTGGAAAGCCTGGAGGCCAACGACACCCTCAACGCTCATCTCCGGACGCTGGTAAAATCCGCAGGCCGTGGCGAGTAAGCCCATGAACGATTGGAAAGACCGGCTGGGCGTGGTTTTTTCCACCAACCCCGACTTCCAGTATGCCACTTCCCGGGAAGAGGAGCCCGAAACGCTCCCGCCCGGGAAGCAGCGGCTGGTAGTGGGCATCGACCGGCGCAACCGGGGCGGCAAGCAGGTCACCCTGGTGAGCGGTTTTGTCGGTAAGGCCGATGACCTCAAGGAACTGGGCCGACAACTGAAGACGAAGCTGGGGGTAGGCGGCAGCGCCAAGGATGGGGAAATCACCATCCAGGGAGATTTCCGCGACAAAGTGGTGGATCTGCTCAAGTCTTTGGGGTACAACGCAAAACGCGGCAATTGAGATGCTGTTCAATATACTGGTTATCGTAAGTGTACTGCTGGGGATAGTGCTGTTGAAGCGCTTCATCCAGTTCTTCCCTTATATGGCCGATTGTGTCCTGCGGGCCCGGGGCGGTCTCGCCCTGGAAAAAAGCGTCCGCACCAGTACGGACCGCGATATCCTTGCCATAGCCCTGCTGCTTCCGGCCGATCTTCTCATGTACCGTTATCGGCTCTATGATCCGGCTTTCCTGCAGGGATTGTCGCCCAATATGTACATGTTGTCCATACTGGGCGTACTGATGGTTTACATTCTGCTGCGGCTCGCGATGTACCTGTTGCTGAAACCTCATCGCCGAATTGACTTTTATCGGCTTGCACACAAGGCAGACTATACTTACTTCGTTTTGCTCATGCTGCTCTTGCTGTTTACCGTGGGTATTCTATCACTCACGCCGTGCAACGATTTAACAGTCAGTCGTTTCATATATATAGAAACTATTGCTGTCTATGCAGTTTTTTTGCTTCGGAAGGCACAAATTCTTTCCATGTCTTGCAATCCTTTGAGAACTTTTTTGTACCTTTGCGGCCTGGAATTTTTGCCCACATCATTATTGGTGCTGTCGGCAGTCCTTTTGTAGTGTAGAGAAGCGTATAAAATGAACATCAAGAAGATCCTGGTTTCCCAGAACGCTCCCCGCGTTCTCACGCAGTATGAGGCTGTAAGCGAGAAGTTTGGCGTGACCTTTGACTTCCGTCCCTTTTTCAAGATAGAACCCCTCAGCTCCAGAGAATTCCGCGCCCAGCGCATCAATGTCCTGGATTATACGGCCATTGTATTCTCTTCCCGCCACACCATCGACGCCTTCTTCTCCCTGGCCGAAGAACTGCGTGCCAAGATCCCCGAGACCATGAAGTACTTCTGCACCACGGAAGCCGTGGCCATGTACCTGCAGAAACACATCGTGTATCGCAAGCGGAAGATTTTCTACGGCACCGGTACCCCGGAAAGCGTAGTAGCCCTCATCGGCCCCAAGCATAAGGGGGAGAATTTCCTTATCGCCATGTCGGATTCCTCTTCATCCGATGCCCTCACCTCCCTGTTCCAGGCCAATCACCTGCAGTATACCACCGGCGTCTTCGTGAAGTCCGTGAGCCAGGATCTCAAGGAGTTGGATCTGGCTTCCTATGACATGATTGTCTTCTACAATCCGGCCGATGTTAAATCCCTCCAGGAAAACTTCCCGGATTTCCAGCAGGGCGATATCAAGATGGTCTCCTATGGCCGCTCCATCGTGCGTGCCATGGAGGAGGCCGGCCTGCGGATCGATGTAAAGGCCCCGTCTCCCGAGGCTCCTTCCGTGGCATCGGCCATTGAATTGTATCTGAAGGGTTTACAATGATGGACAATACGCTTCCCAAGTCCGAACGCCTCTGCGGCAAAACTGCCGTGGCCGCCCTGTTCGAACACGGGAAGAGTTTTCAGGCCGGCTGCCTGCGTTGCCGGTATCTCCGTCGCGACGACACCGAACCGGTCCGGATAGTGGTGTCGGTTCCCAAACGCCATTTCAAGCGGGCTGTCAAGCGTAACCTCCTCAAACGCCGTATCCGCGAGGCTTACCGTCGCCAGAAAGAACTATTGGGGTTTTCAGTAGACATCCTCTTCCTTTACACCTCCACCGAGGTGTTACCCTACGAAACTATCTACACTGATATGACGGCCGTCCTTTCGGCTGTCTCTGTCCGTGTTGTGCAAAACATTGAAAATCAGAAAGATGTGTAAATTCTCCTCGGTAATTTTCTGAGGAGGATTTGTGTAAGTTATTGATTATGGGTAAATTCCACAACACGCTTAAATCTATTCTGATTTTCCCCTTTGTAGTGCTGATCAAGTTCTACCAACTGTGCATCAGCCCTTTCACGCCGCCCAGCTGCCGTTTTACCCCCACCTGTTCGCAGTATGCACTGGAGGCTTTCCGGAAGCATGGTCCGTTCAAGGGGCTGTATCTCACTGTACGCCGCCTGCTCCGCTGCCATCCCTGGGGCGGCTCCGGTTATGACCCTGTTCCCTAATGCCTAAGAAAGAGAAAATCCAGCAGATGTTCGACGACATTGCGCCGTCGTACGACCGTCTGAACCATCTGATGTCCCTGGATGTGGACAAGATTTGGCGCAAACGGGCGTTGAAAGAAATCGTAGACGGCACGTCGCAGCAAATCCTGGACGTGGCGTGCGGAACAGGGGACAGTACCATCGCCATTGCCCAGGCGGCCGGTTCCGGTTCGCGGGTCACGGGGGTGGATATCTCCGAGGGCATGATGGCCCTGGTGATGCGCAAAGCAGCCCATGAGGGCGTGCACGACCGCATCCGCCTTCAGGTGGCCGATGGGGAAAACATGCCGTTCGCCGAAGGCAGTTTCCACCGGGTCTTCTGTGCTTTCGGCATTCGGAATTTCGAACATAAGGAATTGGGCCTGAAAGAATTTTACCGGGTTCTGAAGCCGGGCGGTAAGGCCGTAATTCTGGAGCTTTCCTTGCCGGAGAACCGTCGTTTGCGCCAGCTTTACAACGTCTATTTCCAGCACGTTCTTCCTTGGATAGGCGGCTTGGTGTCCGGGAACAAGGACGCTTATCGCTATCTGCCGGCTTCCGTCCAAGCCTTCCCCCCGCCGGAGCAGTTCTGCACGATGATGCGGGCTGCCGGTTTCTCCGGGGTGCGGCAGCGTTCGCTCAGCATGGGCCTCTGCCGTATGTTTATTGGCGAAAAATGATTATATTTGTAATCTAAGGCTAAAACTATAACCTAATTTTATATGTCCAATTATTTTGTAGATCTGCTCCCGAAGGAAGAGTACGAGCGCTTGCCGTACCTTCCCACCATGGGACAATTCGTAGACTGGTTCACCAAAGAATACGCCGATAAACCGGCCCTGAGCAACCAGGTCGACACCATTACTTACAAGGAACTGGGTGAGCGTGTGGCCCGTCGCCGCGCCTTCATCGAAGGCCTGGGCCTGCCCAAGGGCGCCCACATTGCCATCTGGGACCGCAACAGCCAGGATGCCATCGAACTTTATCTGGCCGTGACATCGGCCGGTTATGTGGTCATGAACCTTCCGTCCATGCTGCCGGAAATGGCCGTGATCGGCTCCTGCATGAAGTTTGACATCGCCGCCATTTTCGTGCGCGAGGAATTCATGCCCATGACCACCAAGCTGCAGGGCGTGAAGGTGCTTCCTGCCGCTTCCATCGCGGAAAAGGGCGTTCCTTCGGCCGATATCAATCCGGACAGCACCGCCGCCATCTTCTTCACCGGCGGTACCACCGGTCAGCCTAAGGGCGCCGTCCTTACGCACCGTGCCCTCATGCGCGGCAACTACAATACCATCTTCAAACCCGGTCCCATCATCGGCGTGCACCGCTATATCGCCCTGCTGCCGCTCAGCCACGTGTTCGGCGCCATTGCCGGCCTTTGCGGCTGCTTCTACTCCGGCAACCTCATGTTCACCTGCGAGGATATGAAGGCCACCATCGGCAAACTGCCTGTGATCCGGCCCACCCTCCTGGTCATCGTTCCCGGTATCTGCGACATCCTGGCCGGCCTTTGCAAGATGTACGGTCCGCAGTTCCTGGGCAGCCTCAAGATGATTATCTCCGGTGCCGCCAACGTGCCGCCGCGCCTCACCGAGATCTTCACCAAGATGGGCGTTACCTTCACCTTCGGCTACGGCCTCACGGAAACCGCCAACCTCACATCGGCCAACGCCGATGCCATCACGCATCCCACTTCCATCGGCAAGATTTATCCCGGACAGGAAGCCAAGATTGTGGACGGCGAACTTTGGGTGAAGGGCGACAACCTCTTCTCCGGTTACTATAAGGATCCCGAAAAGACGGCCGAAGTGCTCACCCCCGACGGCTGGTTCCGCACCGGCGACCTCTGCCGCTTCGACGAAGACGGTTTCCTGTACATCACCGGCCGTATCAAGAACCTCATCATTTTGGCCAACGGCGAAAATGTGAGCCCGGAGGCCCTGGAAGAGCCCTTCTACGCCGATCCTTGCGTCCGCGACGCCATGGTGAAGGAAGATGAACTGAACGGTCAGCAGGTGATTGCCATTGAGATTCTCCCGCTGATGCCTGCCTTCGAGGGCAAGCCTTTCGAGGAGGTGGAGGCCTATATGAACGCGCTGGTCAAGAAGATCAACGCCACCCTGCCCACCACGCATCAGATTGTCAAAGTGACCGTGCGCACGGAAGACTTCAAGCGCACCGGCAGCATGAAAGTAGCTCGCGTATGACCCGGGAAGAAGTTTTCGAAGGACTGAAAGAGGTCCTTTCCGTAATCCGTCCCAATGCGGACCTGAGTCAGACCAATTTCCAGTCAGAACTGGTGAAGGATCTGGGTATCGATTCCCTGTCCATGCTCCTGCTGGCCCTGGCCGTAGAGGAAAAGTTCAAGATACATTTCCCCGATGGCGTCGCCGCCCCCGTTACCGTAGGCGACGTCTGCGACGCCGTCCTCGCCGCCAATGCGGCGTAAGCATCTGATACATAGCGTATTATAAAAATCAATCGTTCAGATTTTGAACGATTGATTTTTGTAATATCCTCAGAGACAGTGGTTTACACCGCATTAGATTTCTTTCACGTAGCTGCGGCGGCGCTGGTAAGGTTGCTGGTTGTAGCTGTCGAAGAGGGTTTGGACCTTGTGGTTGTCTTCGAGCTGGGGATTCAGGAGCATGTGCTTGATACCCAGGCGGAGGAAGTTCTCGTGTAAGTATTTGAACATGAGCAGGGCAGCGCCCTTGGCCTGATATTCCGGCAGCACGCCTATGAGCAGCGCTTCCACCGTTTCGGTCTTCTTGGAGTAGAGGGCGGGCAGCAGGTGGATCCAGCCGAAGGGGAGGATCCGGCCCTTGGCCTTGCGCACGGCGGCCGATATATGCGGAGCCGTTACCGTGAAGCCCACCAGCTGATCTTTATCGTTCACCACAAAGGCCACCAGGTCTTTGTTGAGCACGGGGGCATACTGCTTCACATAGCCGTCGATCTGCTCGTCGGTGAGTTTGGAATACTCGTACAGGCCGGCGAAGGCGGTATTGAGCACATCGAACATTTCGCGGCCCCGGCGCACCATCTGTTTGAAATGAGGGGGCCGATAAAGGTGTACGCCGTAGCGGCTTTCCACTAAATCGGCGTATTGCATCATGGGCGGCAGGTGGTCCGGCAGGTCAATCACGCGCTGGGTCCAGTCCACGTCCTTGGTAAAGCCCAGCCGCTCCAGGTATTCCGGATAATACGGATAGTTGTAAATGACGGTGAAGGGGCTTTCCTTCTCGAAACCTTCCACCAGGAGGCCTTCGCGGTCCATGTCGGTGAAACCCAGGGGACCCTTGATTTTCACGGCGCCCCGGGCGCGGCCCCATTCCACCACGGTGTCGATAAGGGCCTTGGCCACCTCGAAATCCTCAATGAAATCGATCCAGCCGAAGCGGACGGTATTCTCCTGCCACTTTTCGTTGGCCTTCTTATTGATGATGGCGGCTACGCGACCTACGATCTTGCCGTTCCGCATGGCCAGATACAGTTCCCGTTCACAGAAAGAGAGGGCGGGGTTGTCGGGGCCCAGGGCTTTGAATTCGTCGTCTTCGAAAGCAGGTACCCAGTTTTCGCAGCCTTTGTACAGGTCCAGCGGGAAACGGATAAACTGTTTGAGCATCTTTCGCCCGCTTACAGGGACGATTTCCAGGTTAGGTTTCGTATTCATCAGGTCAGGTTTGTCTACAAAGATATGCATTTTTTTCTTAACTTTGTCACTCTGTATTCTTTGGATGACTTTATGGACAAGAAGACCTTCAACAAGTGGAATTGGATAGTAGGGCTGGCCGTGCTGGTAGTATCGGCCGCCACTTACCTTTCCACCATAGAGCCCACGGCGTCTTTCTGGGACTGCGGCGAATTCATCGCCTCTTCCTATAAACTGGAGGTGGGCCACCCTCCGGGAAACCCTGTGTTCCAGCTACTTGCGCGTTTCTTTACGCTTCCGGTGAAGCCGGAACATGCCGCCGTCGCCGTCAATGCTATGAACGCCTTATTGAGTGCGTTAACCATCTTCCTGCTGTATTTTACCATCGTTTTCTTTGCGAAGCGGCTGGTGCTGCCAAGCAGGATTATTACGCCTGGTGGCATTAATAAAAAGGCCGATACTCCATCGGCCGAATCTTTCACCCTGGCGCAGGCCATAGCCATTTTCGGCGCAGGGGTCATCGGCTCATTGGCCTATTGCTTCTCCGACACCTTCTGGTTCAGTGCGGTGGAAGGGGAGGTCTATGCCATGTCGTCGCTGTTTACGGCGCTGGTGTTCTGGGCCATGTGCAAATGGTACGACCAGGCCGATGAACCGCACTCCAGCCGCTGGATCGTGCTCATCGCCTTCCTGATGGGCCTCAGTATCGGCGTACACCTGCTGAACCTCCTTACCATCCCGGCCTTCGTGTTCATGTACTATTACCGCATGAACGAAGGCAAGCAACTGCCGTTCAAGAAATTGGTGGGCATTTTTGCTATCGGCGTGGTGATTGAGTTCCTGCTGGTGTATCTGTTTATCCCGTACCTGCCCAAGCTGGCGGCTTTCTTCGACCGTATCTTCGTGAACGGTCTGGGCTTGCCGTACAACAGCGGGGCGGTGTTCTTCCTGGTGGGTCTGCTGGTCCTGTGCTTCTGGGCGCTGTTCGTCACGCTGCGCAAGGGTAAGGTGTTCTGGAACACGGTGCTGCTGTGCGTAACCACCCTGGTGATGGGCTTCTCGCTCTTTGCCATCGTGATCATCCGTTCCAGCGTAAAAACGCCCACCAATGAGTACCAGCCCGATAATCCCTACACCCTGGTGCGCTATCTGAGCCGCGAACAGTACGGCTCCACGCCGCTGATTTACGGCCAGTATTACGATGCCCCGTACGAACTCACGCAGGGCAAGTACTGGGCGCCCATGAACGGGAAGTATATCAAGGCCGATGCCCCGGCCGATGCCAAATACCAGCCGGAAGGCAAGATGCTGTTCCCGCGCATGTGGCAGGGCGGCGACCAACGCTACATAGACTTCTATGAGCTCTATACCCAGGGGAAAGGCATCCGCGTGAAAGGTGCCAAGCACCGCAAACCCACGTTCGGCGCCAATTTGGCCTATTTCTTCGACTATCAGGTGAACTGGATGTACTGGCGCTACTTCATGTGGAATTTCGTAGGCCGCCAGAACGATGTCCACAGCCCGCTGCCCGGCAACGTATTCTACGGTAACTGGGAAAGTGGCGTGGGCTTCCTGGATGCCCTGCGGCTGGGAGACCAGCAGGATGCTCCGGCACCGCTGAGCGACAATAAGGGCAAGAACCATTATTATTTCCTGCCGCTGCTGCTGGGTCTGCTGGGCCTGGTGTTCCAGTTCGACAAAGATAAACGCGGCAGTTGGCTGGTGTTCCTGATGTTCTTCATGACGGGCATCGCCATCGTGATGTACCTGAACCAGCCGCCCTACCAGGTGCGCGAACGGGACTACGCCTATGCAGGCTCTTTCTATATGTTTGCCATTTGGATCGGCCTGGGTGTCCTGGCGCTGTATCAATGGCTGGCCGATAGCATGAAGAAAGTGTCGCCCACGGCCCTGGCAGGCGGAGTGAGCGTGCTGTGCCTGGGTGTTCCCGCCCTCATGGCCGCCCAGAACTGGGACGACCACGACCGTTCCAACCGTTACACGGCGCCGGAGATGGCCTACAATTACCTGGAATCGGTGGGTAAGAACGGCCTGCTGATCACGCACGGCGACAACGATACCTTCCCGCTCTGGTATGCGCAGGAGGTGGATGGCGTTCGTACGGATGTTCGTGTGGTGAACACCTCCCTGTTGGGCACCGACTGGTATATCGACCAGATGAAATGGGCCTGCAACGAAAGCAAGCCCCTGCCCCTCACCGTGCCCCAGAGCCAATACCTGTACGGCACCAACGAGTTTGTCTATATCGCGTACGACGACGGTTCGCCCATGTATCTCTCGGACGTGATGAAGGTGTTCAAGGATCCGGCCATGAAAATAGCGCTGGAAGGCGGTCAGAAGCTGGATTTCATCTGCGCCCGCAATCTGGTGATCCCGGTGAACAAGGAGAACTGCCTCAAGTACGGCATCGTGCCGGAAATGTTCGCCGATCAAATTCCGGAGACCATCACCCTGTCCATGTCCAAGGACAAGAACTATCTGTCCAAGCCGGAAATTTTCATGTTGGACCTGTTGTCCAACTATCAGTGGGACCGTCCGCTCCATGTGCTGAACATGGGCGGTGACCTTAACGTTGGCATCAAGGACTACCTCATGTTCGACGGCTTCTCCTACCGCTTCACGCCCATCCGGAACAAACCCAGTTCTACGGATGCCGGCAAGGTGGACGCCCTGCAGTTATACAATGATTTCAAGACCAAGTATAAGTGGGATGCCCTCAAGCGCACGGACTATTATGTGGATTACCAGAACATGTACACCTTCCTGGGCGTACTGGGGCAGCGCCAGCTGTACTTAACGGTAGCCAATGCGCTCATCGATATCGGCGAAGATGAAAAGGCCCTGGAAATCATGGATATGTGCCAGGAGAATTGTCCGGAAGAGAACTTCCCGCTGGAGAGTATCTCGCTGGGCTTCACTTCCAACGACTACATGGTGGCCCAGCTGATCGAGAACTACTATTACTTAGGTTCAGCGAGCAAGGCGCGTAACCTGGCAGCCCGTTTTGGCGACCAGCTGCTGGATACCATCACCTTCTATCTGGAGTGGGGGACGCTGGGATCGGCCGAATTCGAAAGCGCCAGCCGCGTGCTCCTGTATGTGGCCGATGTGTGCAAACAGTACGGCGACAAAGAACTGGGCGAAGCCATGGTGGACAACCTGGAAGCCCTGCTCCACGCCGCCTCCGGATCGGCCTACGAAGTGGAACGCAAAGACTCCCTGGAAATCGGCTCCTAACCCTGGCAGGCTAAAAGCGATAGCCGGCGCCGGCAAGGAGGATGGTGGCGGTGCTGCCGACGGTAAGTTCCGCCAGGCCGAACCAGTGTTTCTTGCCAAAGCGGATGCCCACGGGCGTGAGGGTGGGATAAAGGATTACCGGGGAGGAAAACATCAGGCCCGCTCCTACTGCCGAATACATCTGGACGCTTTCCCGGGCCAGCCAGTAAAAGCGTACCATGGCGGCAGGGATAATGCCGCGGAAATCCAGGTAGGTACCCTGGTATTGTCTCTTGCTATCATCCCAGTCATAGGTCATAACCCCATAGTCATTCACCCCTTTCTCCGGATACTGATACTGGGAATAGATGTAACCGCAGGTGGTAGCCACTAAAGCCATCTCCCAACGTTTGGTGAACTGGTAATTGTACGCGAGGGTAAAGGTGTAGGAGAAATGGGTCTTGTAGCCGGTTCCGGTGTGCCAGCCGTCCATGGTGTAACCGTTGTTGGCACTGCCCCGGGGATACATCATGGGCAGGATGGGCGGGATTCCGGTGGAAAGGGTAATGGAATGCCGATGGTCCTCAAAGTATAAACGCTCCTGTGCCAGTCCTTTGGAAAATGGGACCAGCAGCAGGATCCATAATAAACTCAAGCGACGCATATCAAAAGCCTTTTTACCTAATAACACCCAAGAGGCCAATACCTTGCATGGGCTAGCGTTTAATCCGTACGTAAATGCTTAGCGGAAGCACTTTGCCGAAGGAGTCGTTGAAAGCCAGTTCGCCGGAAGTCATATCGCGGAACTGTCCCTTGAAGGCTTCGCGCACAACGGTTTCGCCCAGGGCGGCGCTGTAGCCGTTGGAATAGAGGTTCAGGACCATGAAGGCGTCGCGGGGCGAAAGGATATCGGCCACATTCTGCAGCAGGCCGAAGAGGAGTTCGTCCAGTTTCCACTTTTCGCCGTCGGGGCCGTGGCCGTAGGCGGGCGGGTCCAGGATGATGCCGTCGTACTTGTTGCCGCGCTTGGCTTCCCGGCGTGCGAACTTCAGGGCGTCTTCCACCACCCAGCGGATGCCGTCCAGGCCGCTGCGTTCCATGTTCTCGCGGGCCCAGGTGACTACCTGCCGGACGGAGTCCAGGTGGGTGACATCGGCCCCGGCGCATTTGGCGGCCAGGGAGGCGGCGCCGGTGTAGGCGAAGAGGTTCAGCACCTTGGGAGCGGGAAGGCCGTTGGCCTTATGGATGCGGCTTAATCGGCTGGTTTCCTTGTAGATGAACTCCCAGTTGGGAGCCTGTTCGGGGAACACGCCCACGTGTTTGAAGGCGGTGAGGCCCAGGCGCAGGTTCAAGTGGAGGTCGCTGGCGGCATGCGTTTCCGCGTCCGGCTCCCCGTTGTAAACGATGCTCCACTGGTCTTCCATCTTCTTGGTTTTATTCCAGGTGCCGCTGTCTTCCTTGCCAGCCTTGCCGAAACCCGCGCCGGGCTGGAAGGTCACATGGCTCAGGCGTTTCCAATCGGCCTCCGGAAGGGAAGGGGTCCAGAGGGCCTTGGGCTCCGGCCGACGCAATACATACTTGCCGAAACGTTCCAATTTCTCTCCGTTGCCGCTGTCCAGGAGCTCGTAATCTTTCCAATAGGGTGCAGGGAATTCTACCGCCATATACATTTGAATTTTCTGCAAAGATAATTATCTTTGTAAACTGGAACAATATTAAAACCTTATATATCCATGCAACAATTCATCGACAAGTATGACTTCACCGGCAAAAAAGCCATCGTGAGAGTCGATTTCAATGTTCCCCTGAACGAAAATTTTGAAATTACCGACGACACCCGCATCCGCCGGGCCATGCCCACCCTCAAGAAGGTGCTGGCCGAAGGAGGTTCCGTCATCATCATGTCTCACCTGGGCCGTCCCAAGAAGGTGGATCCCAAGTTCAGCCTCAAGCACATCGTGGGCCGCGTGAGCGAATGCCTGGGCGTTCCCGTCCAGTTTGCCGATGACTGCATGAAGGCCAAACCCCAGGCCGATGCCCTGAAACCCGGCGAGGCCCTGCTGCTGGAGAACCTCCGCTACTACGCAGAGGAAGAAGGCAAGCCCCGCGGTCTGGCCGAGGATGCCACCGATGAGGAAAAGAAGGCCGCCAAGAAGGTGGTGAAGGAGTCCCAGAAGGAATTCGTCAAGACGCTCGCCAGCTACGCCGACTGCTACATCAACGACGCTTTCGGCACGGCTCACCGCGCTCACGCCTCCACCGCCCTCATCGCCGAATACTTCCCAAACGACAAGATGTTCGGCTACCTGATGGAAGGCGAAATCAAGGCCATCGACAACGTGCTCAAGAATGCCCAGCGTCCCCTCACTGCCATCATCGGCGGTTCCAAGGTCAGCTCCAAGCTGGCCGTGCTCAAGAACCTCGTCGGCAAGGTGGACAACCTCATCATCGGCGGCGGTATGGGTTATACCTTCATCAAAGCCCAGGGCGGCCATATCGGCAACTCCCTGCACGAGGATGACCTCATGCCCGATGCCCTCGAGATCATGAAGGAAGCCAAGGAGAAAGGCGTGAACCTCTCCCTGTCCGTGGCCACCGTATGCGGCCAGGCCTTTGACAACGATACGCCCCAGCAGATCTTCCCTATCGACCAGATTCCCGACGAATGGGAGGGCATGGACGCTTCCCCGGCATCCCTGGAAATTTGGAAGAAGATCATCCTGGACTCCAAGACCATCCTCTGGAACGGCCCCGTGGGTGTATTCGAGCTTCCTAACTTCGCCAAGGGTACCCTCCAGATCGCCGAAGATCTGGCCGAAGCCACCAAGAACGGCGCCTACACCCTTGTGGGCGGCGGCGACTCCGTAGCAGCTGTTACCCAGATGGGCTACGCCGATAAAGTGAGCTACGTCTCCACCGGCGGCGGCGCCATGCTGGAAGCCATCGAAGGCAAGATCCTCCCCGGCATCGCTGCCATCCAGGATTAATCAATGCGGCATAACTGTCTTACAGACAGCTATTTACAAAAATCAATCGTTCGTTTTTTGAACGATTGATTTTTGTAAATGCCTCAGGGAGAGGCGATTGTGCCGCATTGGGTTAGTTGAGGGCGTCCTCGATTTGGAGGGCGATGGACTGCCAGTGGGCGGCGGTGGCATCGGTGCCTTTGGCCTTGGCGGCTTTCTTCTGGATGTTCAGGAGTTCACCCATCAGAAGGGCGCGGCTGGGGGAGGACTTGGAACGGTCGGCCTTCACTACTTCCAGGGCGGTGTTCACAAAGCGGGTTTGCAGGTAGCGCCGATAACTGGATACCTTGCCGCCTTTCTCCAGTTCGGAGAAAATCATGTCGTGGAGGTCGGACAGATAGGCTTCCGGCGTATAGTCGCCCAGCTGAGCCATGCGGTCCATGCGCTCCAGGCTCAGGAGGAAGCTGGTGCTCACCACATTGTTGATGAGCGGATAAAGCTTTGCCTCCGGAGTGTCCGTAAGCTGATAGATATAGGACTGCTCCACCAGCCATTCGGGCTTGTTGAACAGACGCCTGTTCAGGAAGTCCAGGCAATTCTTCTGGTGTTTTTTGGGCACGGGGGCATATTTGACGCCGTTCTGTTCGATGGAAACGTTGGTGATGTAACGTCCGCCGATATTCATGGCCACGTGGCCCATGTAGCGGCCGTACTGCTGTACCACGGCGCTGTACATCCGGTTCAGGTTGGTGTACAGGTTGGCTTCTTCGGCATTCCAGGCAGGGAGTTCGCCGATAATACGCTGCAGGTTGGCAATGCCGTATTCGCTGGCGGCCACGGCGTCATCGCCCAGGTCTTCGCTCTGGGCGCGGGGATCCTGGTCGTAGCCCTCACCGCCGAACCACAGCTTGGGATCGGCCTCCAGACGGGCGATGATTTCCTTGTTCCACCACAGGTGGTCTTCCTTGGGATCGGCGATATAGGTGGGTTTGTAGCCGTATTCGATGGCCCACTTGTCGTAGGTATTGATGCGGGGATAAAGGCCGTCCTTGCCGATATTGTCTTCCGGCTGGGCTACGTAGTTGAAACGGGCGTAGTCCATGATGGAAACGGTGTGGCCGTTGGCTTCCACCCAGGCTTTGTCGCGCAGTTTCTCCACGGGAGTGAAGCTGGAGGAACCCTTGTTGTGGCGCAGGCCCAGTGTGTGGCCCACCTCATGGGAGGAGACGAAGCGGATGAGGTCGCCCATGAGTTCGTCGCTGTATTTGAAGCTGCGGGCGCGGGGATCCACGGCAGCCACCTGCACCTGGTACCAGTCGTGCACCAGGGTCATCACGTTGTGATACCAGCCGATATGGCTTTCCAGGATTTCACCGCTGCGGGGGTCGTGTACGTTGGGGCCATAGGCGTTGGCAATGGGGGAGGCCAGGTAGCGGATCACGGAGAAGCGGGCGTCTTCCATGCTCATACCCAGCTCTTCGGCGTTCTCCGGCCATTCTTCGGCCCGGATGGCATTCTTCCAACCGGCCTGCTCGAAGGCCTTCTGCCAGTCGTTTACACCGGCAATCAGGTACGGACGCCACTGCTTGGGCGTAGCGGGGTCGATGTAATAGACGATGGGCTTGATGGGCTCCACCAGTTCGCCGCGCTTCTGTTTCTCCACATCCTCGGGACGGGCTTCCAGGCGCCAGCGGGTGATGTAGCGGATCTGCTCCACGCCCTGCTGCTCGTCGGAGAAATGGGTGTAGCCGCCGGCGAAATATCCCACGCGGGCATCGAACCAGCGCTGCTGCATGGGCACTTCCGGCAGCAGGATGATGGAGGTATTCAGCACGATGGTAACCACCCCGGCTTCGCGGCCTGCGGGCAGGCTGGTGCCGCGGGACGGGCCACCGGGAGCTGCACCGGGACCGCCAGGCGTGGGCTGGTTGTAAGCGTAAGTTTTGGTCACCGTCACTTCCGTGTTGATGGGATAGGTGCGGATGCTCTGGATGAAGCTGGCGTCGTTTTTAATGCCTCCCAGATTGAACTGCTTCTTGCTGCGTGCATCCAGCGAGAAAATCTGCAGGTCACCCTCGAAAAGGCTGTTGGCCTTGATGCGGGTGGTGCCGGCCGATGCATTCTTTTCCGGCTTGAAGGAAGCCACGATGGGGTTTTCGGAGCTCACGCGCACGGCCTGGGCGATGGCATCGGCCTGCGGAGCCTCTACGTTTACCACATCCACGCGCAGCAGCAGATTGCCGGTGGGGGCTTTCTCCCAGTACAGCATGACGTCGTTTACTTCTTCACCGCCGTAGACGCCGGCACCCATGGTGTTGGCAGCGAAGCGTGTGACGGCCAGCAGACGGCGTCCCAGCATGCTGTCCGGGATTTCCAGATACCAGTCTTTCTCGTTCTGGGCTACGGAGAATAGGCCCTGGCTGAACTTCAGGTTCACCGGAGCTTCTTTCTTTTCTTCGGGTTTGTCTTTGGGACCGGGACCGGCGCCAGGACGCGGCGGGCGTTCCTGGGCCAACATGCTCACGCACAGTGCGCAAGCAAGCAATGAAATAAGGGCTCGTTTCATATAATAAAGGGTTTTATTGGCCGATAGGTCGGGCGTAGTGGGTTTGAGGCTTGGCTTTGGGGCCGGACGGACGCTCCGGCGGAATAGCCCGGGCGGGCTTCTTTTTCACGAAGGCGTACACAATGCAGCCGATGCCCAGCAGGATGAAGGGAATGCTCAGGAGCTGCCCCATGTTCAGGGCCATGTCGGCCTCGAAGTCCACTTGGTCGTTCTTGATGAACTCGATGAGGAAGCGGGAACCGAAGCAGCCGATAAAGAAGATACCCGTGAAGATGCCCCGATACATCTTGTCCAGCTTTTTCCAGTACAGCCACATGAGCAGGATACCCAGCAGCAGGTATGCACCGGCTTCGTAGAGCTGAGTGGGATGGCAGGGAACGGTTTCCCCGTTGCGCTCGAAGACAAAGCCCCAAGGCAGGCTGGTGGGGCCGCCGTAAATTTCTGAGTTAAAGAGATTTCCAAGGCGGATCAGGCAGGCGGCGAAAGAAACGGCAATCACCAGATGATCCACTACCCATAGATAGTCGAAGCCGTTTTTCTTTCCGTACTTGTTGGAATACCACCAGATACCCAGCAGGATGGCGATGGTGCCGCCATGACTGGCCAGGCCGCCTTTCCAGGGCATGAAGATTTCCCAGAATCCGGTCCAGCTGCCCAGGAAATAATCCGGCTGATAGAAGAGGCAGTGTCCCAGACGGGCACCCACGATGGTGCAGATGAGCAGCATGTACAGCATGGGGTCCACCAGCTCCGGATTCAGTTTCTCGCGGACGAATAAACTTCTCATGATATACCAGCCCAGGATGAAGCCGCTCACGAACAGCAGCGAATACCACCTGAGTTCAAAGCCCCCCAGACGAAAGATGGCGGGGTCGATATTCCAATGAATGACCAAATATTCCATAACAAATGCAAATATAAATAAAAAATACAGATACTTTGCCGATTCTCTCGTAAGGAGGGCATGAAGTTCGCGCCCGGGTACAATTATTTATTGTACAGGTGCGATTTTTGTAGTAAATTTGCCCGCTTAAAAAGTTAGTTATATGTGTGTTAAAAAACTGGTCCTTTTGCTGCTCTTGCTGGTTCCCGCCCTTGCCCGGGCGCAGTACCAGGGGACGGAGCGTCCCTCCCAGGGAGATTCCGTCCTGGTGCTCACGTTGGACGACGCCATCAAAATAGCCCTTTCGGAGAATACCTCCGTAAAAGTGGCCGACATGGAAATCCAGCGGCAGCAGTATGCCCGCAAAGGCACTTATGCCGCCTTGTTCCCGCAGGTGAACGGTACCGGATCGTATCAGCGAACCATCAAGAAGCAGGTGATGTATATGGGTGGGGGCGACGACGGCGAGGGCGGCAGCTCGTCCAGCATGTTCTCCAGCATCCTGGAACCCATTGAATGGTACCTGAACCAGCTGATTGCTCAGCATCCCGGCGCCATCCAGCCCTATGTCCCCGAACCTTCCCAGGAAACGTCGGATAATTCCGGTGGCATCGCCGTGGGCCGACTCAACACCTGGAGTGCCGGTATCAACGCTTCCATGCCCCTGGTGAACGCCCAACTGTGGGAAAGCATCTCCCTGTCGGCCGACCAGGTGGAACTGGCCGTGGAAAAGGCCCGTGAGAGCCGCTTGGGCACGGTAAGCTCCGTCAAGCAGGCCTATTACGCCATCCTGCTGGCCAAAGAAGTATTCGAAGTGTACAAGCAGGTTTACGAGAACGCCGTGGAGAACTTCCGCCAGACGGAGATGAAATACAACGTACAGAAGGCCACGCAATTGGATTTGACCCGTGCCAAGAGCAATATGGCTGCGTCCATTCCCGACGTCTACAACGCCGAGTCCAGCGTGATGCTGGCCCTGTGGCAGCTCAAAGCTGTGATGGGCCTGGATCTGGAGCGTGAAATTGACGTTGCGGGAAGCCTGGAAGACTACTCCCAGACTATGTTCCGGGACCTGAACGAAGGGGAAGAGATGGGTCTGGAGAGAAATACTTCCCTCCGGCAGCTGGATATGCAGGCCCGGCAGTTGGCGAAAACCATACGCATGCAGCAGTACGCGTACATTCCCAGCCTGAACCTGAGCTTTGCCTACAGCTTCAATGCCATGACGGACAACTTTAAGTTCAGCGAATACCGCTGGACCCCTTATTCCTATGTGGGCCTGAGCCTGAGCATCCCCATCTTCTCAGGCGGCCAGCGCTATTATACCATCAAGCAGACGCGTGTACAGGCCGATGAGCTGGCCCTCCAGCGCGAAAACACCGAGCGACAGCTCCGCATCAGCATCCGGCAGAGTCTTTCCACCATGGAAACGGCCATGAAAACTTACGACACCGCCAGGGATGCCCAGGGAACGGCCCAGAAGGCCTACGATATTGCCGCCAAGAGCTACCAGCTGGGCAAAAGCACGCTCACGGACCTGAACAACACGGAACTTACCCTCATCCAGACCAAACTGCAGGCCATGCAGGCAGTTTATAATTTCGTCATCGCCAAAACCGGTCTGGAACAGACGCTGGGCTACGATTTCACCCAAGAATAAAAAAAGTATCGATATGAAAAAGAGTTTCTTTCTCCTTGCAGCCATTGCTGCTGTAGCCTGCGGCAACCAGGGCGCCAACCAAAATGCCGCCCCGGAAGTTACCGTTCCCAACGTGGAGGTGGCTACCGCCGTAGCCCGTGACGTGCCCCAGGACAACGTATATGCCTCTACCGTTCAGGCCTATGCCGTGAACAACATCGCCCCCCAGACCGCCAGCCGCATCCGCAAAATCAATGTGGAGGTGGGTGATTATGTGACCAAGGGACAGGTCCTGGCCGAGATGGACCGTCTCCAGCTGGATCAGACGGAACTGCAGGTCCAGAACGACGAGATAGAATTCCAGCGCCTCAAAGGCCTCTATGAGGAGGGCGGCGTGTCCCAGAGTGATTTTGAAACGGCCGAACTGGGATACAAGATTCGCAAGACCACCCTCGCGAACCTTCGGGAAAACACCATCCTGCGCAGTCCCATCGACGGTTTTGTATCGGCCCGGAGTTTTGATGCAGGAGACCTCTACTCCATGAGCGCCCCGCTGTTTACCGTGCAGCAGGTTACTCCTGTGAAGCTGCTGGTGGGCATCTCGGAGAGCGAATATACCAAGGTGAAGAAGGGCGATGTGGTCCACATCACCGTGGATGCCATCCCGGGACGCGAATTCACCGGCAAGGTGGAGCGCCTGTATCCCACCATGGATGCGGCCACCCACACCTTCAAGGCAGAGGTGACAGTTGCCAACAAAGACCGCGTGCTTCGTCCCGGCATGTATGCGCGCGTGACTGTGAACTTCGGTACGCGCCGCAGCGTGATTGTGCCGGACCAGGCCCTGGTGAAGCAGGAAGGTACCGGTACGCGCTTCATCTATGTGCTGAAACCCGACCATACCGTCAGTTATGTGCCCGTGACCATCGGCCGCCATATCGGACGGGAATATGAAATCCTCGAAGGCCTGGAAGCAGGCAGTCAGATTGTGGTGAAAGGCCAATCCCTCATCAGAGACGGCGTTAAGGTGAACGTACTATGAGTATCTACAGAACATCCGTAGAGCATCCGGTAACCACCACGCTGGTCTTCCTGGCGTTTGCTATCCTGGGTATCTTCTCCCTGGTGCAGCTGCCGGTGGACAACTTCCCGGATTTCGAATCCAACACCATCATGGTGATGAGTTCCTACCCCGGCGCATCGGCCGAGGATGTGGAAACCAACCTCACCAAGGTGCTGGAGAACGCCCTGAACGGTGTCCCCAACCTCAAGGACATCACCTCCAACTCCCGCGAGAACATTGCCGTCCTTACGCTGGAGTTCGAATATGGCATCGACATTGACGATGCCACCAACGACGTGCGTGACAAACTGGACATGGTGAGCCAGAGACTCCCCGACGGAGCATCGGCCCCCTACCTGTTCAAGTTCAGTGCGGATGACATGCCCATCATGATCCTGAGTGCCACGGCCAATCAGAGCGTGAGCGCCCTGGACAAAATCCTGGACGAAAGGGTGGCCACGCCTCTGGCCCGCGTAACCGGTGTGGGTACGGTTTCCGTTTCCGGCGCCCCCAAGCGCGAAATCCAGGTGTACGTGGATCCTTCCCGCCTGGAGGCCTATAACTTGAGTATCAGCGCCATTTCCTCCATTATTGCAGCCGAAAACCGGAACACCCCTTCCGGAAGCATCGATATCGGCTCGGACACCTATACCCTGCGAATCAAGAAGGAATTCCAAGATCCGTCGGAACTGCTGGACGTGGTGTTGGGCTCCTATAACGGCGGCACCGTTTACCTGCGCGACGTGGCCCGTATTACGGATACGGTGGAAGAGAAGTCCCAGGAGTCCTATACCAACGGCACCCGCGGCGCCCAGATTATTATCCAGAAGCAGTCGGGCTACAACACCGTGGAGGTGATCCGCAAGGTGAAAGCCACCCTGGCCAACCTGGAGCGCAACCTGCCGGCCGATGTGAAGATTACCACGGTGGTGGACAACTCCCGTAACATCCTGCGTACCATCAATTCCCTTAAAGAGACCATCTTGATCACCTTCCTGGTGGTGATGCTGGTGGTGTTCCTCTTCCTGGGCCGATTGAAAGGTACCCTCATCGTGGTGCTTTCCATCCCTATCGCCCTGCTGGCCTCCCTCATGTACCTGTATGCCACGGGCAATACGCTCAACATCATCTCCATGAGCGCCTTGTCCATTGCCATCGGCATGGTGGTGGACGATGCCATTGTGGTGTTGGAGAACGTAACCTCGCACTTGGAACGAGGCGAAAAGCCTTCGGAGGCTGCCGTGCACGGTACGGCGGAAGTGGGTATCTCCGTTATCGCTTCCACGCTCACCATGCTGTGCGTGTTCCTGCCGCTCACCATGATTAACGGCATGGCCGGTATCATGTTCCGGCAGTTGGGTTATATCGTGTCCATCATCATGATCGTGTCCACCACCGCAGCCCTCACGCTGGTACCCATGCTCTGCGCCATCCTGATGAACAACAAGCCCAATACGGGCAAGTTGTACCTGGCCATCTTCGGCCCGGTGAACAAGGCACTGGACGGCCTTTCGGCCGGATATTCCCGCATGATCGGCTGGTGCATGAACAGGAAGAAACTCATCGCGCTCATTGCCGTGGTGATTTTCGGCGCCGTGATGGGCATCTATGTCCCCCGCATGAAGACGGAGTTCTTCCCCAACTCCGACTCCGGCCGTATCCGCGCCACCATCGAACTGCCCATCGGCACCGCGCAGGATGTGACGCGCGAAGTAGCCGCCCGCATCTACGACAAGATCAGGGCCGATGTTCCCGAAATCGAGATCATGAGCTACGCCTTCGGCCAGGCCGATTCAGAGAACGCCTTCGCCTCCATGCAGCAGAACGGTACGTACCTGATTTCCATGAACATCAACGTGGGTTCCATGGAAGAGCGTGAACGCTCGGTTTCCGAGATCGCGGATGTGATCAGGGCCGATCTGAAGATGTTCCCTGAACTCAACCGCTTCAACGTGACCGAAGGCGGCATGGGTATGGGCGGCCGCGCCTCCGTGCAGCTGGAAATCTATGGCTACGACTTCGCAGAGACGGAAGCCGCTGCCCGCGAAATGCAAGGCCACATGATGGAGAGCGGACTCTTTACGCAGGCCATCCTGTCCCGCGACCAGTATACGCCGGAATATGAAGTGGACTTCGACCGCGAAAAACTGGCCCTGAACGGCCTCAATTCGGTGACTGCGGCCATGGCCGTATCGGCCGCCATGAGCGGTTCCGTTGCGTCCTATTACCGCGAGGACGGTGAGGAATACAATATCCGTGTGCGTTATGCTCCGGAATTCCGTACCAGCATCGAGGACCTGGAGAACATCATCATCACCAATACCGCCGGTAACACCATCAAGGTGAAAGACTTGGGCCGTATTGTGGAATCCAAGGTCCCGCCCACCATCCAGCGTAAGAACCGCGACCGCTACATTTCCGTGAACGGTGTTATGGCCAAGGGGCATACCCTCAGTGACGGTGTGGAATATGTACAGGGCTTCCTCAATGCCAACCCGCTGCCCCAGGGACTTACCTGGCAGATCGGCGGTGACTATGAAGAGCAGCAGAAGATGTTCAGCAGCATGATCCTGCTGGCCCTCCTTATCATTATCCTGGTGTACATGGTGATGGCCTCCCAGTTCGAATCTTTCATGGGGCCGTTCGTGATCATGTTTTCCATCCCCTTCGCCTTCGTGGGCGTGGCCCTTGGTAACATGGCCGCCAACCTGGCCATCGGCATGATGTCGGCGGTGGGTATCATCATCCTGCTGGGTATTGTGGTGAAGAACGGTATTGTGCTCATCGACTATACCATCCTCTTGCAGGAACGGGGCTGCAGTGTGCGGGAGGCTTCCGTAACGGCCGCCAAGGCCCGTATGCGCCCCATCCTCATGACCACCCTCACCACCGTGCTGGGTATGCTGCCTATGGCTTTGGGCAGGGGAGAAGGATCGGAAATGTGGAACGGCCTGGGTACCACCGTGGCCTGGGGTCTTTCCGTCTCCACGCTCATCACCCTGGTACTAATTCCCGTTCTTTACTGCGGCATAGCCGAGCACCGCGAGAAACGTAAAGCTAAAAAGTAATATGAAAGCTGTATTCGTTGTATATAATCAGGCTTACAATCAGGAGATTGTAGAGTTACTGGAAGGCCTGGGCCAGCGGGGCTATACCGTGTGGCAGGAGATAGGCGGCCGCGGATCTGTGGACGGAGAACCCCATCTGGGGAACCATGCCTGGCCCACGCAGAATCACGCCCTTATGAGCGTGGTGGAAGATGCCCTGGCCTCCAAAATCATGCAGGAACTCAGGAAAACCGATACCGCCAACAAGGCCCTGGGGCTAAGGGCCTATGTCCTTCCAGTGGAAGATAGCCTGTAGATCCTTCGTCGCTTTGCTCCTCAGGATGACAATTGTCATTCTGAGCGTAGCGAAGAATCTCCGTATTTTTTTTATCTTTGTAAGATTAAAGACTAAAACTTATGGCAAAAGTAGCTACCAATACCAATTTCTCTGAGTTGTTGCAGGGCAACAATCTCATCATCGTGGATTTCTGGGCCACCTGGTGCGGCCCCTGCCGCATGCTTTCTCCCATCCTGGACGAAGTAGAGGAAGAAATGGCCGGTCAGATCAGCGTTGTGAAAGTGAATGTGGACGACGCCGATGAAATTGCCGCCCAGTATCGGATTATGAGCATCCCTACGCTGCTCTTCTTCAAGAACGGCCAGCTGGTGGACAAGACCGTGGGTGCCATGCCCAAGGCCGTCCTGGTGGAAAAAATTAAGGCTAATCTTTAAAACAATGAAAAAACTTTTCCTGACACTTACCCTGGCGTTGCTCACCTTTACTGCGGCATACGCTCAGTTTGGTATTATCGGTGGTTTCACCTCTTCTTCCACCAAACTTCCCAAGGGGACCAACTGGTCGGCAGAGGTTAAGAATGCCCCCCTCTGGCATGCCGGTGTGGCTTACAAAATTGGAATGGGTCCTTTCTTTACCCTTCAGCCGCAGCTGGTGTATCAGACCAAGGGTTCCAAGGTGAACGATGGTGCCAGAGATTTTAAGTCACAGGCCGGTTTCGTGGAACTGGAACTGAGTGCCCAGCTGGGTCTGGACCTGCTCATGCTCCGTCCCTTTATCATGTTGGAGCCTTTTATCGGCTACGATGTAACCCCCGGCGAAATCCTCAACGGTAGCATTACCGGCATTACGTCCGATGAGGTGAACAAATACCTGAGAAATGCCAAGAACAAGTTCGAGGTTGGTTTCGGCGTGGGCGGCGGTATCGAGGTGATGCGCCATGTCCAGGTTTCCGTGCAGTGGTTCATGAATGCGGGTAAGCTGTTCAATGAGGACAAGCTGGCGGCCGATACCGTGATGAAGGCCATCGCTACTAACTACAAGGATATCAATAACTATCAGGGTCTTAAGGTGACTGTGGGCATCTTCTTCTAAGATGGGAAAGAAGGTGGTGATATTCTGCGCTTCGAGCAATACCATTGACCCGAAGTACAATCAGGCTGCCCGCCAGTTGGTGAGCGGCCTGCATGCGTTAGGATACGATGTGGTTTCCGGTGGTGGTGCGCGGGGCACTATGGGTGCCATTACCGGCGAGTCCGTGCGCGTGGGTGGTCGGCATATCGCCGTATTGCCGCGTTTCATGGCGGGGCTGGAGCATCCGGAAGTGAAGGAGCAGGTATGGACGGATTCCATGTCCACCCGCAAGGAAGCCATGCGGGAAAATACTGTGGCGGCCATCGCCCTTCCCGGCGGTATCGGCACCCTGGACGAACTCATGGAAACCCATGTGCTGCGTAAACTGAACATATATAAGGGTGATATCTTTGCCTTGAACCTGGATGGCTTCTACAATCCGCTCAAGGACTTGCTGGATCATTTCGCCCGGACCAACATGACTGCTCAGCAGGATGTCGAACTCATCCGTTTCCCCGAAACAGTAGCAGACCTTTTGGCATACTTCAAGTAAGTGGGAATCAAGGAACTCCATACCTTCCTGCAGGACGCATTGGCTCGCGTGGAGGCGCAGATCGATGCGTCGCTGCGCTCGGACGTGCTGCTGTTGGACGTAACCAACCACCGACTGCGGGAACATCCCGGAAAAATGCTTCGGCCCATGCTGGCCCTGCTGGTGGGCGGTGCGTTGGGAAAAAAGACGCCGGATACGTATCGTTTTGCCGCTGCGGTGGAGTTGTTGCACAATGCTACCCTGCTGCACGACGATGTAGTGGACGGCGCGGCTTGCCGCCGGGGACTTCCCACCGTGTTTTCCCAACTGGGCGCCGGCCCTGCCGTGCTTATGGGCGACTACTGGCTGGTAGCCTGCCTGAAACTGATCCTGGGCGCGGAAAAACACATGCGGCAGGTGTTGGAACTCTTTTCCAACACTTTGGGGCACCTGACAGAAGGGGAGTTGCTGCAACTGGAAAAGACCACCCGGGCCGATACCACCCAGGCCGATTACCTGCGGATTGTCTATGGTAAAACAGCATCGCTGTTCGAGACATCGGCCTTATCGGCCGCCATTTCGGTGGGTGCTACGGAGGCGCAGTGCCGGGCGGCGGGGAATTTCGCCCGCCAGTTGGGGACTGCCTTCCAGATCAAAGACGATATCTTCGACTACAGCGACCCTTCGGCCGACCTGGGTAAGCCCGTGGGGATTGACTTGAAGGAGCAGAAAGTGACCCAACCGCTGCTCTGTGCGTTGGAAACGGTTCCGAACCAGGAAGCCGATGCTATCCGTGACAAAGTGGCCCGTCTGGCCGACCACCCCGAATGGGAGGCGGAAATCCGTGCCTTCGTCCGTGCCAGGGACGGGATGGCACGTGCTGCGCGTGTGATGGACCAGTATATCAATGAGGCTCTGTCTTGCCTGGAAGATTTCCCGGCATCGGCCGAAAAAGAATACCTGGCGGCTCTGGCCCGTTATGTAGGAGACCGGACTTTATGACAGTGTACGGGAATACGGAAGTGGTGAACGCCCTCCATCAGATGGTGGAAAGCGGGCGTGTGCCGCATGCCCTGCTCCTGCACGAGGACGATGGCGGCGGCGCCTTTCCGCTGGTACTGCAATTTCTGGAGGAACTCTATGGCGGGAATCCGCGTGTAGGGAAGCTCATCCATCCGGACATCCACTTCGTTTTTCCGGTGGCTGGCTCCGACAAACCGGTTTCTCTGCAGTACATGGCTCCGTTCCGGCAGTTGCTGCTGGAGAATCCGTATTTTTTTGAGAATGAGTTATATACGGCTATCGGCATTGAGGGAAAACAGAGCAATATCTCCGTGAATGAAGCGCGGAGTATCCTGGAACGCCTGTCGCTGAGCGCCGTGGAGGGCGGTTATCGGACGGTGGTACTGTACCTGCCGGAGAAAATGAACGCCCAGGCGGCCAATGCGCTTTTGAAAATGGTAGAGGAGCCGCCGCAGAAGACGCTATTCATCCTGATTACCCATGCACCGGAAAAGGTGCTGGTAACCATCGCTTCCCGCTGCCTGCACCTTCGCGTACAGCCTCTGTCGCTGGAAGCGGAACGCGAAGTACACGCCAAAGAGGCTGCCGGCCAAGGCGTTCTCACGGACCTGTTCCACGATTTACTGGAAGCCCTTTTGGCGCGCGACCTGCTCAAAGCCCTGGAAACGGGGGAGGCCGTGGCCGATCTGAAGGTTCGGGAGCAGCAGAAAAGCTTCTGCCGCCTGGCTACGGAGGATCTCCGTCGCATCTTCATGCTGCAGAAAATGCCCGCCCTGGCCCGTGTGCAGGAGGAGGATGAAGAGTTCTATCGGCACATGGCTTCGTCGCTGAAACCCTCGTTCCCTCGTAGGGGAATGGCCGTCCTGGACCGTACCCTGCTCCTGCTGGAGCGCAACGTGAACCAGAAAATCCTTTTCACCGACATGGTGAATCAATTATATACGATATGACCGATTTTTCGAACGAATCTATTCAGTTTGACTGTTTCCGCGGGTGCACCGTGGTGACGGACGAAGCCACCGGCGAGCGGGACATCCGCTACCGGCAGGGCTGCTGCAAACTGGAGGTTTACGATACCCTCAAGGGAATTGCCCAGGAACAGTTTGACAATTATTTCGAGGTTCGCTTCAAGAACACCCGGAAGGCCATTTACGTGAATGCCTCCGGGCAAAGTATCAAAACCGGCGACCTGGTGGTGGTGGAGGCCGCCAACGGGCACGACCTGGGCATCGTGACGCTGGAAGGCGCCGCCGTGGGTCGTCAGATGAAGTGCAAAGGAGTGGATCCCGAGAATCAGGAACTGCGGAAAATCTACCGCAAGGCCCGTCCCTTCGACATCCAGCGTTGGCAGGACGCCATTGCCCGGGAGCAGGAGACTATGATCCGAGCCCGTGTACTGGCCGCCAACCTGGGTCTGGAAATGAAAATCGGCGACGTGGAATTCCAAGGCGACGGCACCAAAGCCATCTTCTATTACATTGCCGATGGTCGTGTGGACTTCCGCCAGCTCATCAAGGATTTTGCCGAGGAGTTCCATATCCGTGTGGAGATGAAACAGATCGGCGCCCGGCAGGAAGCCGGCCTTATCGGCGGCCTGGGGGTCTGTGGCCGTGAACTGTGCTGCGCCAACTACATCACGGAGTTCAAGTCCATCACCACATCGGCCGCCCGCACACAGGATTTGTCGCTGAATCCGCAGAAACTGGCAGGTCAGTGCGGCAAACTTAAATGCTGCCTCAACTACGAAGTGGCCGCCTACCTGGACGCCCATTCGCGCATCCCGCGGGTGACTGAACCGCTGGAGTTCGAGGACGGGCAGGCCTGGCTGGTGAAAACGGATATCCTGGCCGAAAAACTCTATTTCTCTTATGAGAAAGGTTCACTGACCCAGACGTTTGCGTTATCGGCCGATGAAGTGCGGGAGGTCCAGGCGATGAACCGCCGCGGTGAGAAACCGGATACCCTGAAGCAGGACAGCATCGCCGAACCTGAATTCATCGATGCCGTGGGCGACGACGCCATCAACCGCTTCGACCCGGAAAAGAAAAAGAAGAAGCGCCGCAAGAGCCGCAACAAGACCAAGCGCGCCCCCAAGGCGGAATAGTCCATGGGCCACGGAAAACTGAAAAAATTCGCAGAGAACGAGACCTTCCGCTGCCTCTTGCAGCCGGATGCCTCGCAGGTGCTTGCAGCCAAGGAACCCGGCAGCAAGGCCCTCCGTCTGTGTGACCATCCCATCAAAGGCCGATGGGGGGCCGAAATGTTCGGCAACGACCATCCCATCGTGCTGGAACTGGGCTGCGGCAAGGGGGATTACACCATTGCCCTGGCCCTGCGTCATCCGGAAATCAATTATATCGGCGTGGATATCAAGGGGGCCCGTTTGTGGAAAGGCGCCAAGTTTGCCACTGAAAACGCCTTGCCCAATGTGGCTTTCCTGCGCACACGCATCGAGTTTATCGAGGCTTTCTTCGGCCTCGGAGAGGTTTCCGAAATCTGGCTCACTTTCTCCGATCCTCAGCTCCGTGGCAGTGAGAACAGCCGTCTTTCCTCGCCCCTTTTCCTGGAGCGCTACCGCAAATTCCTTCAGCCCGACGGCATCATCCACCTGAAAACCGATTCCCGCTACCTCTACGAATACACCCAGGCCGTCTGTAAAGTAAACGATTTGCCCATTCTGGCTTCCGGTACCGACATCTATCATTTCGGAATCGAAGAGTGTCCGGAGATCCTTCGTCGCTCCGCTCCTCAGGATGACAAGACTGTCATTCTGAGCGAAGCGAAGAATCTCCGGATAGATGAGAAATGCGTTTTCGAGGTGCAGACGTTCTATGAGAAGATGTTCCTGGAGATGGGGTTGCCCATTACTTATATGGCGTTTACCATCGGCCATGAGGGGCCTTACGTCTTTCCGGGAGAGGCTTTTGACCATGAATATTGGCTGGAGGCCGAAGGCCCCCGCCGCACCTTCTCCCACCAGCCGCAGAAACAATAATCAATGCGGCATAATCGGCTATGATTCAGCCTGTTACGCAAATCAATCGTTCAAAAATTGAACGATTGATTTCTGTAATGTGCTGAGGGTCAGGAGGTTGTGGCGCATGAAAATCACGTGGGAATATTGTGAAAAAATATGTATATTTGTACATTATGGCAAAATTGATTTACACGATGGGCGAAGTAGCAGCAGAGCTGGGCGAAAATGCCTCGGCCATCCGCTACTGGAGCAATTATTTCGAGAAATTCATCAGGCCCCAGCGTAACGCCAAGGGCAACCGGCTTTATCATCCGGACGATGTAGAAACCCTCAAGCAGATCCAGTATCTCCTGAAGAACCAGGGGCTCACGCTGGAGGGTGCCAAGCAGCGCCTCACGGAAGACCGCCGCAGCGTTGACAAGCGGGTGAAGGCCATCGGCGCGCTCAAGGAAATCCGGGCGCAGCTGGTGCAAGTGCGCAAGGCCTTATGACGGTAGGGGACATCACCGCCGTGCTGGAGCAATTCGCTCCGCTGGGCATCCAGGAGCAGTGGGACAACAGCGGGCTGCTGATCGGCAGTCCGTCAGATCCCGTCAAGGCCGTCCTGGTGGGCTTCGACTGCACGCCCGAACTCATTTCGGAGGCGGTGGAGAAGGGCTGCGACATGGTGGTCACCCATCATCCGCTCATCTTCAAGGGGCTCAAGCGCATCAACGCCCAGGATCCCGTGGGTGCCGCCGTCATGCAGGCGGTTCGGAACGGTGTGGCGGTGTATGCGGCGCATACCACGGCCGATAAAGTGATAGCCGGTGTAAGCGGTGCCATGGCCCGCCGGCTTGCCCTGAAAAATGTACAGATCCTGGTCCCGGAGGCCGATGAATGCGTTGGACTGGGCTGTATCGGCGATTTCCCCAAGCCCATGGACGGGCAGGAGGCTCTTCGCTACGTGAAAGAGCAATTCGGCCTGCACATGATCCGCAGTTCCAAACCCTTGGAAACGCCCATCCGGAAAGTGGCGCTGCTGGGCGGCAGCGGCGGCTCGGAGGCCGAAGTAGCCCGTGCCAAGGGCGCCCAGTTATATATCACGGCCGATGTATCCTACCACCAGTTCTTTACGCCGGATGGTTTTATGATTATGGATATCGGCCATTTCGAAAGCGAAGTGGAGATTGTGGACATATTGTTGGCTCAGATACGGAAAAATTTTCCTACCTTTGCAAGCTACAAAAGTGCCGTACTGGACAGGAGCAACCCTGTCCACTACTTTGGGTTGTAAATAATAAATCGATTTATACTATTTATGGCAAGTACCAAGAAAACCCCCGCCGCCAGCAAAGTGGAGGCTCCCATCGACAACAGGGAGACTTTCGTTTCCCTGCAAAAGAACTTCGCGGATTCCGACATGCCCGTAGAGGAAAAACTGAAGACCCTCTACGAACTGCAGGCCGCGGATTCGGAGATTGACAAGATCATCCAGCTGCGCGGTGAGCTCCCCGCAGAGGTGAACGCCCTGGAGGCCGAAATTGCCACGCTCAAGGAGCGCAGCGCCGCCATCTCGGCCGTCATCGACCAGTTCAATCGCAACATCGCCGATGCTAAACTCTCCATCGCAGAGCACGAAAGCGTGATCGAGAAATACCAGCGCCAGCTGGACACCATCCAGAACTCCCGCGAATACGATTCCCTGAACAAGGAAATCGAAAACCAGGAGCTCCTGCGCCAGATCGACGAAAAGACCATCAACGACTCCCGCTATGAGATCGGTGCCAAGAAGGCCGAACTGGACGAGATCAAGGACCGCCTGACCATCCGCAACGAGGATCTGAAGGCCAAGAAGGCCGAACTGGAGACCATCGTGGAAGAGACCGCCAAGGAGGAAGCCGTGCTGCGTGAGCGCCGCGATGCCTGCGCCGCCAAGATCGACGACCGTACCATGAGCGCCTACGAGCGCATCCGTGCCAGCGTGAACAACCACCTGGCCGTGGTGGGCATCTACAACGGCGACTCCTGCGGAGGTTGCTTCAACACCATCACGCCCCAGCGCCGCGTGGAAATCGCCTCCAACCGCAAGCTCATCATCTGCGAGCACTGCGGCCGCATCATCATCAACCCGGATTTCGAGTAATAGCCCTTTATGGCCGATAACTCCCGCAGAAAAAACCGTTCGGCAGAGCCCCTGAACCTGGAGGCCCTGATGGGGAATAAACCCCCGCAGGCCCTGGATGTGGAAGAGGCTGTGCTGGGCGCCATGCTGGTGGAACCCGCCACCATCGACGAATCGATGGAGGAGCTTTCCGCCGCGTGCTTCTACGACCCCCAGCACCGCATGATCTTCGAGGCCATGAGCGAGCTGGTGAACGAGCATGTGAGCATCGACCTGGTTACCGTGAGCGAAAAACTCCGCTCCAAAGGCAACCTGGAGATTGTGGGAGGTCCTGTTGTGCTGGCCAGCCTGTCCCAGAACATCGGCGCGGCCGCGCACATCGAATATTACATCAAAATCCTCAAGCAGAAGACCATCCAGCGGGATCTGATCACCGCTTCGTATGAGATTCTGAAACAGTCGTTCGACGAGTCCACCAACGTGGACGACCTTATCGACAACGCCCAGACCAAGGTGTTCGCCGCCATCCAGAACAACGTGAAGCGGGATGTGCAGGACATCGGCTCCATCATCAACTCCGTGCTGGACAACCTGCAGGAGTTGCAGGGCATCACCGGTCCTTCGGGCGTCCCTTCCGGCTATCCCAGCATCGACCGCGTCACCCAGGGCTGGCAAAAGAGCGACCTTATCATCCTGGCCGCCCGTCCGTCCGTGGGTAAGACGGCCTTCGCGCTGAACATTGCCCGCAATGCGGCGGTAGATGCCAACATGCCCGTGGCCGTGTTCTCCCTGGAAATGAGCGCCGACCAATTAGGTAAACGTCTCATTACCACGGAAAGCGGTCTGTCCGGCGAAAAGATCAAGGGCGGCGTGAAGCTGGAGCAGTACGAATGGGTGCAGTTGGAAGATACCCTCAAGCGTCTGGCCAAAGCGCCTTTGTACATCGACGATACGCCCGGTATTCCCATCATGGAATTCCGCACCAAGGCCAAGCGCCTGGTGAAACAGAAAGGCGTGCGCCTGATTGTGGTGGACTACCTCCAGCTAATGCAGGGCCCGGTGGAACTGCGCGGCCTGCGTGAGCAGGAAGTGGCGGCCATTTCCCGTACGCTCAAGGCCACCGCCAAGGAATTGAACATCCCCATCATCGCTCTTTCCCAGCTGTCCCGAAACGCTGTGCAGCGCACCGGTGGCACCGGCAAGCCCCAGCTCAGCGACCTTCGCGAATCCGGCTCCATCGAGCAGGACGCCGATATGGTCATCTTCATCCATCGGCCCGACTTTGTGGGCATGAGCGACAACCCGGAAGACAAAGAAAAAGCCTATATCGTCATTGCAAAACACCGCAATGGCGAGGTTTGTGATATAGAGATGAAATACAAGGCCGGCCAGGTGAAATTTGTGGAACCCGACCAGAGCCTGGATGTGTATGCCCGGCGGGGTCCGGTGGCCAGTGCGGCCAATGAACCTCCGGCCGGAACACCGTACAACTTTGAAGACCAGCAACCATTTTAGTACATGCGTTGGAAATTCCTCATACTGAGTCTGTTAATATCCGTTGCTCTAAACGGACAAGAAAAGGGGTGCATCCCCACCGTGCCGGAACCGCCGTTCAAGGCCGGAGAGAAAATCAGTTTGGGACTCTTCTACAAATGGGGAGCGGTGAACACGGAAGTGGCTCAGGCAGCCATCACGCTGGATTCCCTGCAGTTCAATGGCCAGGATGCCTGGCATCTGAACTTCAATGTGAAATCGGCCCCTTTCTTCGACGTCTTTTTCAAAATGCGGGAAGACTTCCATAGCTGGATGACCATGGCCGATATCCGCCCGCTCCGTTTCACCCGAAACACCCTGGAAGGGAAGTACACCGCCACCAACGACTACAATTACGACTGGGAGGAAATGGTCATTCACGCCGATGTTAATTTCTACAACCGCGGGATGGAGCATTACGAGATTCCCCTGCACACCTGCGTGTACGACCTTCCGGCCCTCATCTTCTATCTAAGGACCATGGACCAGTCCGCCATGAAGCCCGGAGACCGCTATCCCCTGAGTTTTGCTATCGACGAGGGTGTTTTTGACATCTTGCTCACCTACCACGGCGTGGAACCGCTGAAAGTGCGGAAGAAAGGTTACCAAAATGCCCTGCTTTTCTCCTGCTCTGTGGTGTCTGGCGCCATGTTCGAGGGTAATCAGGAACTTAAGTTCTGGCTCTCGGATGATGGAACCTACGTTCCCCTGGCCATCATGGCCCCGCTGCGGGTGGGTTCCGTATGGGCCTGGCTCAAAGACTACCAGCCATGAGCGAGTCCGTAAGTCATAAGGGTAAGGTTATCAAAATGACACCGCAGCTGACCACGGTGTCCATTTTACAGCACGGAGCCTGTTCGGCCTGTCATGCGGCCGGTTTATGCGGAATGGCCGATTTAGCCGAAAAGACGGTGGAAGTTCCTACGGATCCGTATGCCGGCTATGGTGTGGGCGATGAAGTGGAAGTGCTGCTCAAGGCCTCCATGGGCATGAAAGCCGTATGGCTGGCCTATTTTATTCCCCTGCTCATAGTGGTTGCCGTCATCCTGGGCCTGGCGGCCCTGGGTGTGGGCGAGGTACCCGCCGGCCTGTCCGGACTGGGTGCCCTGGCGCTTTATTACCTGCTGCTCTGGTTGTTCAGGGATCGGCTGAAGAATGAATACATATTTACAATAAAAGGATAACTTATGCTAAACATTTTCATTTGGACAATCGCAGTGGTGACCGTCCTGGGTCTCGTGCTGGCGCTGGTCCTCTACCTTGTAGCCCAACGGTTCAAGGTGGTGGAAGACCCGCGCATCGACGAGGTTGAAAAGGCCATGCCCGGTGCCAATTGCGGCGGTTGCGGCTTTGCCGGCTGCCGTGCGTTTGCCGAAGCAGCGGTGAAGGCCCCCAACCTGGACAATAACTTCTGTCCGGTGGGCGGGAACGACACCATGGCCAAGGTGGCGGCTATCCTGGGCTATGAGGTGAAGGCCAAAGCGCCCATGGTGGCTACCGTACGCTGTAACGGCAATTGTGAAGCCCGTCCCAAGGTGAACACGTACGACGGATACGCCTCCTGCTACGTGAAGTCCCTCCTGTACACCGGCGATACCGGCTGCGCATTCGGCTGCCTGGGTTGCGGCGACTGCGTGAACGCCTGCCAGTTCGGCGCTCTTTCCATGGATCCTGTCACCGGCCTGCCGGTTGTGGATCAGGAGAAGTGCACCGCCTGCGGCGCTTGCGTGAAGGCCTGCCCCAAGCGCATCATCGAACTTCGGCCCAAGGGTCCCCGCAACATGCGTGTGTTTGTGAGCTGCGTGAACAAGGACAAGGGTCCGGTGGCCAAGAAGGCCTGCGCCAGCGCCTGTATCGGCTGCGGCATCTGCGCCAAGACCTGTACGCACGAAGCCATTACCGTGGAAGGGAACATCGCCTACATCGATCCTGCCAAGTGTAAACTGTGCCGGGAGTGCGAGGCCATGTGTCCCACCGGAGCCATCCATGGCGTAAACTTCCCGAAGCCCCTGGACAAGGATGCCATCAAGGAACGCATCAAGATCCGTCAGCAGAAAGCTAAAGAGGCAGCAGAGGCTGCTAAAAAGGAGGCAGCAAATGAGTAAGCATACATTCTCCATGGGCGGTGTACATCCGCACGACAACAAGATTTCCCGGGAATGTGCCATTGAGCAGCTCCCGATTGCACCCAGCGTGTTCCTGTCCGTGGCCCAGCACATCGGCGCCCCGTCCGTGCCCTGCGTGGCGGTGGGCGACAAAGTGAAGGTGGGCCAGGTGATTGCCCAGCCGGGCGGTTTCGTGGGTGCGTTCATCCATTCTTCCGTGTCCGGTACGGTGAAATCCATCGCTCCCCGGGCCGATCTTGCCGGCCGCGCCAGCACCCACATCGAGATTGCCGTGGAAGGCGATGAGTGGCTGGAAGGCATCGATACCTCCAACACCCTCATTACCACCATCCCCGACGACCCCAAGGCCATCATCGATAAGATCCGCCTGGGCGGCGTGGTAGGTTTGGGTGGTGCCACCTTCCCCACGCATGTGAAGCTTTCGCCGCCTCCGGGCTCCAAGTGCGAGCGCGTGATCATCAACGGCTGCGAATGCGAACCCTATCTTACCTCCGACTACCGCGTCCTGTTGGAAAAGGGCGAGGAAGTGGTGGTGGGTGCCGCTCTTCTGCAGAAGGCTATGGGCGGCGTTCCCTGCACCATCGCCATCGAAGAGAACAAGCCCGAGGCCATCGCCCATATCAATGAGGTGATTGCCAAACTGGGCTACAAAGACATGGATGTGATGGTGATGAAGATGATGTACCCTCAGGGCGGTGAAAAACAGCTCATCGATGCCGTGATGCACCGTCAGGTGGGTTCCGGTGCCCTTCCTATCAGCGTGGGCGCCGTGGTCCAGAACGTGGGTACCGCCCTGGCCGTCTACGACGCCGTGCAGAAGAACAAACCCATCGTGGACAACACCGTCACCGTAACGGGCCAGTGCTTCCCCAAGCAGGCCAATCTGCTGGTGCGCGTAGGTACGCCGTTGCAGTATATCATCGACTACCTGGGCGGAATTCCGGCCGATGCAGCCAAGATCATCAGCGGCGGTCCCATGATGGGCCGCGCCGTGGCCAACCTGCAGGCTGCCACCGTGAAGGGAACCGGCGCCCTGCTCTTCCTCACGGAAGCCCAGACCAAACGCGCCCCGGAAACCAACTGCATCCGCTGCGGTAAGTGCGCCGATGCCTGCCCCATGGGCCTGGAGCCGTTCCTGCTGAACAAGCTCTCCAAGAACGCCGACTGGGACGCCTGCGAGGCCAATGCCGCGCAGGATTGCATCGAGTGCGGCTGCTGCCTGTATTCCTGTCCCGCCCATATTCCGCTGCTGGATAACATCCGCGTGGGCAAGGGCTTTGTGTTAAGCGCTATCCGCGCACGTGCTGCCGCCGCCAAGGCCGCAGCAGAAGCTGCTAAAAAGTAAAGGACTATGAATAAATTATTAGTTTCACCTTCACCCCATATCCACTCCAAGGACTCTACCCGGTCCCTGATGCTGGATGTGGTGATTGCGCTGCTGCCGGCCGTCATCTGCACCTTCGTCTTCTACGGATGGAGGGAGATCATGGTCATGGGCGTGAGTGTGGCTTCCTGCGTGCTGCTGGAATGGGCCATCACCAAGTACATGCTCAAACAGCCCTCCACCATCGGAGACCTCTCTGCCGTCATTACCGGTATCCTGCTGGCCCTGAACCTGCCCTATACCACGCCTTGGTGGGTGGTGGTCATCGGCGCTGTCGTTGCCATCGGCGTTGCCAAGATGACTTTCGGCGGTCTGGGTCAGAACATCTGGAACCCCGCCCTGGTGGGCCGTGTGTTCCTCCTGGTCTCCTTCCCTACGTATATGACCTCCTGGAGCGCTCCGCAGGGTCTCTTCGGCCTGGATGCCGTTACCAGTGCTACGCCTTTGGGCGCCGTGCAGGAAGGCCTTCTTCAAGGCGCCACCATCCAGGAGATCATGAGCGCCGGAGACTATTCCTACTCCAAGATGCTTTTCGCCAACCTGGGCGGCAGCGCCGGTGAGTTCTGCGTGATCTTCCTGCTGCTGGGCTTTGTGTACCTGTGCATCCGCAAGGTCATCAAGCCTTGGATTACCCTGAGCATCTTCGGTACCGTGGCTCTCACTTCCCTGATTTTCTGGGGCATCGATCCGACCCGTTTCACCGACCCTCTGTTCAACCTGCTCAGCGGCGGTCTGGTGCTGGGTGCCTGCTTCATGGCCACCGACTACGTGACCAGCCCCATGAGCGTGAAGGGCGGCATCATCTTCGGTGTGGGCATCGGCTTCCTTACCATGATGATCCGTTACTTCGGCTCTTATCCGGAAGGTATGAGCTTCGCCATCCTTATCATGAACTCTGTGGTTCCGCTGCTCAATATGTGGTTCAAACAGAAAAAATTCGGGAGGAACTAAGCCATGGCAGTAAAATCCAATTTAAACAATATGGTGCTGGCGCTGGGCATGTCCTGTCTTTTCTGCTCGGCCATGCTGGGCGGAGCCTATGCCCTTACCAAGGAACCCATTGAAAAGGCACAGGCCGAAAAGACCAAAAACGCCATCAGCCAGGTTCTCCCGCATTTCGAGACGCTCGAATTTGAGGATGACCACCATTACTATACCGCCTTTGACGGTGATAAGGTTGTGGGCTATGCCATCGAATCCAGTGCAATGGGCTTCGGTGGAAGCATCAACCTGATGGTGGGTATTACCCCGGACGGTGTGGTGTACAACACTTCCGTGCTGTCCCACAGTGAAACTCCCGGTCTGGGCGCCAAGTGTAACACCGATACCAAGTTCATGGACCAGTGGAAGGGCTTCGATCCTTCCGTGAAACAGCTTTCCGTGAAGAAAGATGGCGGCGACGTGGATGCCATCACGGCTTCCACCATTACTTCCAGGGCCTATACCCAGGCAGTTGCCAACGCCCTGCTGCTCTTCGATGAGCTGGATCTGGATGAAATCAACAAGGATAAGAAGGAGGTAGACCATGAGTAAATTCAAACTGATTACCGACGGTCTGGTCAAGAACAACCCGACCTTCGTCCTGCTGCTGGGCATGTGCCCCACGCTGGCCACCACCACATCGGCCATCAACGGCCTTTCCATGGGTTTGGCCACGCTCTTTGTGCTGGTCATGAGCAACATGGTCATTTCGGCCATTTCGCCCAAAGTGCCCGACAAAGTGCATATTCCGGTCTATATCGTGGTTATCGCCACCTTCGTGACCCTGCTGCAGCTGCTCATGCAGGCCTATACCCCGGCCATGTATGAAACGTTGGGCCTCTTTATCCCGCTCATCGTGGTGAACTGCATCGTGCTGGGCCGTGCCGAAGCCTTTGCCAACAAGCACGGTGTGATTGAAAGCGCCTGTGACGGCATCGGCGTGGGCCTGGGCTTCACCGCCTCGCTCACCGTGCTGGGTTTGGTGCGTGAGATCCTGGGCTCCGGCAGTGCTTTCGGCTACAACTTTATCGGCGGCCACGACGGTATGCTGGCCTTTGTGATGGCCCCCGGCGCCTTCCTGTGCCTGGGTTACCTGATGGTCCTTTTCAACAAATACCTTAAAAAGAACTAGGCTATGGAGTACTTTCTGATTATTATTTCGGCGATTTTCGTCAACAATATCGTCCTGGCCCAGTTCCTGGGAATTTGTCCCTACCTGGGCGTATCCAATAAGCTGTCCACCGCCACGGGTATGTCCATGGCAGTGTGCTTCGTGATTACGCTGGCTACGTTGGTGACCTACCTCATTAACCAGTATCTGCTGGTTCCTTTCGGCATCACCTTCCTGCAGACCATCGCCTTCATCCTGGTGATTGCGGCGCTGGTGCAGATGGTGGAGATAGTGCTTAAGAAGGTTTCCCCGTCCCTGTATCAGGCGCTGGGTATCTTCCTGCCCCTGATCACCACCAACTGCGCGGTGCTGGGTGTGGCCATCAATGTGGTCACCAAGGAATTCGCCTTTGTGCCCGGCGGCATGCTGAACCTGGGTCAAGCCCTGGTATATGCCTTCGCTACTTCCCTGGGTTACGGCCTGGCCATGATCATCTTCGCGGGTATCCGGGAGCATCTGGCCATGAACAACGTACCCAAGGCCTTCAAGGGCGTGCCCATCGCCATTATCAGCGTGGGTATCCTGGCCCTGGCCTTCATGGGCTTCAGCGGAATGGTGAAATAAAGAGCAGCGGCTAAAAGCCGCGTGGATTTAGAGCAGCGACAAAGCTACGTCCATCATGTGGGTGAACGTGTTTTGGCGCTGTTCTGCTGTTGTGGCCTCTCCGGTAACGAGATGGTCGGAGATGGTAAACAGGGCCAGGGCTTTCTTCTTGGCCCAGGCGGCGTTCATGTACAGGGCAGCAGCTTCCATTTCCACGGCCAGTACGCCCATCTTCATCCATTTGTCGGTTTGAGGATAGGCCGAATAGAACACGTCCGACGACAACACGTTGCCGATCTTGTAACGGTATCCGAATTCCTTGCAGCTGTTTACGGCCTTTTGCAGGAGGTCGAAGTCGGCGATGGGGCAGAAGGTGCCGTTGAGCTGGAACTGGGCGCCGTAATTGGAGTCCGTGCAGGCACCCTGCGCCAGGACAAGGTCGCCGATTTTCAGGTCTTTGTCGTAGGCGCCCGCCGATCCGATACGCACGATGCTCTCTACGCCGTAGAAGTGGAACAGTTCATAGGTGTAGATGGAAATGGAGGGAATGCCCATGCCGTGTCCCATGACACTCACCGGCTTGCCTTTGTAGGTGCCGGTATAGCCCAGCATGCCGCGTACGTTGTTGAACTGTACGGGGTTCTCCAGGTAATTCTCTGCCATGAAGCGGACCCGCAGGGGGTCTCCGGCCATGATTACAAACGGGGCAATTTCGCCTTTACGGGCGCCGATATGGGGGGTGGGTGTATTACTCATAGTGTAAATCATTAGAGGTGGTTCGTACAAATATAGCGTTTTTTATGTATATTTGAACATGCAAAGCACTATTGAACTAAGCCAAATCGTAAACCAGTTCGCCATCCAAGGGCAGGTACTGGACATCAAGCCGTTAGGAAACGGACTCATCAACGACACCTTACTGGTCCATACCGACGGACCCAAAGATTATGTCCTGCAGCGTATTAACAACGCCATTTTCCAAAATGTGGAGTTGCTGCAGCATAATATTGACTGCGCTACGGCCCATATCCGGAAGAAGCTGGCCGGGGATCCCGACATAGACCGGAAGGTCCTCACCTTCCTGCCGTGCAAGGCCACAGGGAAGTCCTATTGGACCGACGGGAACACCTACTGGCGCGTGTCGGTGTTCATCGAGGGCGCCCATACGCTGGAGGCGGTGAATCCGGAGTCTTCCTACTGCGCCGGCAAGTCCTTCGGCCAGTTCGAAGCCATGCTGGCCGATATCCCGGACCAGCTGGGAGAACCCATCCCCGACTTCCACAACATGGAGCTCCGGGCCCGGCAGCTGCACGAGGCTGTATCGGCCAACAAGGCGGGCCGTCTGGCGGAACCCGAGGTACAAGCCATCCTGGCCGATCTGCTTCTTTACGAGGAGCAGATGTGCAAGGCGGAACGGCTGTATCGGGAAGGGGTGCTGCCCAAACGCATCTGCCACTGCGACACCAAGGTGAACAACATGCTCTTCGACGAAGCCGGCAACGTGCTTTGTGTGATCGACCTGGACACCCTCATGCCGTCGTTCGTCTTCTCCGACTTCGGCGATTTCCTGCGCACCGGCGCCAACCCCGTGGCCGAGGATTGCCCGGAAATTGATAAAGTAGATTTCCGGATGGATATTTTCGAGGCCTTTGCCAAGGGCTATCTGGAGGGGGCCGGAAGCTTCTTAACACCCATCGAGGTGGAGAACCTGCCTTATGCTGCCTGCCTGTTCCCATACATGCAAGCCGTGCGCTTTTTCGCCGATTACATCAACGGCGATACCTATTATAAGATTCAGTATCCGGAGCACAATCTGGTGCGCACACGGAACCAGGTGGCGCTATTCCACGCCGCCCTGGACAAGACTCCGCAAATGCAGGCGATAATTGCCCGCGTTACTGGATAAAGCTGGCGAAATACCCCGCGAAGAATACGTTCGTGATCAGGTAGGACACGACGGTAGCGACAAAGACGCTGATAAGCCCCGGCATCATAAAGCTGTGGTTCAGCAGGTATTTGCCGATGACCGTTGTGCCGCTTCGGTCGAAGTTCACGGTGGCGATATCGGAAGGGTAGTTGGGGATGAAGAAGTAGCCGTACACGCTGGGGAACACGCCCAGAAGCACGGGACCGGCAATGCCCAGTTCATAGGCCAGCGGCAGCATGGCAACCACCACGGCTCCCTGGGAATTGATGAGCACGGACACCATGAAGAACACCAGGGCGATGCTCCAGGGGTAGTTGGTCACCACGTCCGTTAACATGAGCTTCATCTGGTCCATGTAGTTGCCGAAGTAGGTATCGGCCAGCCAGGCAATGCCGTAGATGGCCACCACGGCCACCATACCCGACTGCCAGACGGCGCCGGCCACGGCTTTCTTAGGCTGTGCCTTGCAGAAGATGATATTGGCAGCTGCGGCCGTGAGCATGATGATCTGGATGCAGATGTTCATCTTGGGCAGGTTGATGGACTTGGCCAGGGTGTCGCCGTTGGAGACATGGATCATCTGGCAGAAGGCGAAGGCCACAATGATCAGCAGGGAAGCCAGGAACACGTATACGGAAGCTTTGGCTTCCTTGGTGATGACTTTGTCAAGGGTGGTAGCGGAGCTGCCGTACATGTACTGGTACAGTTCAGGGTCGGACTTGCGGCGGAGGAATTCGGGATCCTTGTCCAGGTCTTTACCGCGTTTGTAAGAAGCTACGGAGGCACACATAAGGCCGATGATACAGGCCGGGATAGTGACCATGAGCACCTGCGGGATACTTACCATGTAGCCGTTGGTGTTGGAGATGGTGACGAAAGCCACCACGGCAGCTGCGATAGGGGAGCAGGTGATACCCACCTGCGAAGCCACGGAGGCCACACCACAGGGACGTTCCGGACGGATGTTCTTCTTGAGGGCGATGTCGCAGATGATGGGCATAATGGTGTATACCACGTGACCCGTACCTACCAGCACCGTGAGGAAGAAGGTCACCAGCGGGCCCAGGAAGGTAATGTGTTCCGGGTGCTTGCGCAGCATCCTTTCGGCAATCTGAATCATCCAGTCCATACCCCCCGACGCCTGTAGCGTACCGGCGCAGGTGACGGCGGCGATGATGATATAGATGACGTCCGTGGGAGGAGTACCGGGCTTAAGGCCGAAGCCGAACACCAGGATGGCCAGGCCGATGCCGCTGATGGCACCCAGGGCCAGGGATCCGTAGCGGGAACCCACATAAAGGGCTGCCAACACGATGAGCAGCTCGATAATCATGGTAATGGTCATAGTCGGGGTGTATTAATCTTCACTGTAGGGGGGCATGATAGGGCGGACAAGGGAAAGGGTCCTTTTCCGGACGGCCTTGCTTCCGAACTGATGTAATAAGGTCTTGTAACGATGGACGTCGGAGCCGGTCATGCTGTAGTAGCCTTTTTTGAGCAGCCAATCGGCCCGGGCCTTCACTTCCGAGCCATAATAATGGGCCAGGGAAGGCAGGTTCAATTGCAGCCGGATACCCATGCTGATGAGCCGGTCGTAGTCTTCCTGATGCAAGTAGTGATAGCGTTCCGCGTGTGCCAGGATGGGACGATATCCGGCCGAAAGCGTCTTTTCCAGGATTTCCCACAGGTTGTAGGGGGGAATGCCGGTGGAGGTTTCTACCAGGACGCGGTCCTGCCCATGCAAAAGCAGGTCGCGGTTTCTCAACCGTTCCAGGTAAAGGTTGTCGAGCATGTATTCGGCGGCGAGATGCAGCCTGATGGGGCCTTTGTATGCTTTAGTAAGTTCCTGAAAGCGCTTTTGGAGGTCTTCCGTCCGGTTGGGGACATCCTCCATGATGTGCGGCGTGCACCACACTTCCGTGACGCCATGGGCGGCTTCCCAGTCCAGAATGCGGAGCGCCCCCTCCAGGGTTTTGACGCCGTCGTCCACACCGTATAGAATATGGGTGTGATGATCGGCGGCACCTTGAAGGAGGCCGCTATGCGCGAGGGAGGTGTGCGGATTCAGGAAGGAGAACATGACTATTCGTCGTCCTGATCGTCCTCGTTGCCATAGCCGTAGCCGTAGCCATAGCCATAGCCATAGCCGTATCCGTAACCATAGCCGTAACCGTAGCCATACCCATAGCCGTAGCCATAACCGTAGCTCTTGATAGCATAGGTGTCCACACCGTTGAGGATGATGGCCATGCGTTTGTATTCGTTCTTCCGGTACAGTTCGTCCAGCATCGGGAGGCCGCGCCTGTCGAACAGGCCGGCACGGATGACGAAGAGGGTGATGTCGGCTTGGTCGTCGATGATGGAGGCGTCGGCAACAAGGGCCACGGGTGGAGCATCCATGAAGATATAGTCATAATGCTCCCGCAGGGTATCGATGAGCGTCTTGAATCGTTCGGAAACCAGCAGTTCCGTGGGGTTGGGCGGTACAGAGCCTACGGGCAGCAGATCCAAGTTGTCGCGCAGTTTCTGGACGTGGGACAGGGGATCGTTCGATTTGCCGGTCAGGTAGGCGGTAACGCCGGTGCTGTTCTTTCCGACCGACTTGGACAGCGTAGCTTTACGGATATCTAAGTCGATGATCAGGACCTTGGCATCCTTGAGGGCCATGGAGGCGCCCAGGTTCAGGAGCGTAAAGGTCTTGCCGGCGTTCGGGTTAAAGGAGGTGAACATAATCACCTTGGCAGGTTCGCCGGAGCGGATGAGCAGGTCCAGATTGGTACGCAGCACCCTGAAGGCCTCGTTGATGGAGTTTCGCTTACCGGCTTCCACCAGGATACGGGTGTTGTTGTTGTCGAAGCGGTCGGCGAACAAACGTCTCCAGTAGTTTTTACTCAAGCCCATCTGAGGAATTTCGCCCACGAAGGGAACGGACAGGCGTTCCATATCCAGACGGGACTTCACGGTGGTGTCGAACAGGCTGATGAGATAGAAGACGGCGAACGGAAGGCCCAGACCGAGTACCAGGGCCACAAGCAAGACTATTATCTTTCTGGGGGCCACCGGTTCGGAAGAACCGTTGGCACGGGTGATGAGGCGGTTGTTGGTCACCGGGAGCATACTTTGGAGTTCGTTCTCTTCCCGCTTCTGGAGGAGAAAGACATACAGCTGCTCTTTCACCTTCTGCTGACGCTCAATGGAGAGCAAGGCCAGTTCCTGTCCGGAAATGCTGGACACCCGGCCCAGGAGAGCCTGTTCTTTGGATTCCAGTTGCCTCAGTTCCAGCTGGAGGGAGGAAATGAGGTTTTCGACGGAACGGCTGATGGCCAGGCGAAGGCTCATGAGGGTGGCGTTGAGGTCCTGTACGATGGGGTTGTTCTCCGTAGTATAGGAAAGGGTGCGATCCCTCTGCAGCAAGGTGTTGTTGTATTCGTGGATCTGGCTGGCGACGTTAGTACTGGCCAGTCCCGTATTGGCCGGCAGGAGGTCCTGGGCGTGCATGGGATCGTTGGCGAAGTCGCGGAGCATCCGGGCGATGGACAGTTGGTTGCTTACCTCGAAGACCCTGTTGTTGTAGTTGATCGACTGCTGGGAAATGGCCGTTCCGGCCTGGGAAATATTCGAAATCTGGTGGCTTTGCTTGTAGTTTTTGAGTGCGTTCTCAATGCCGCTAAGGTCGCTTTCGATAACATCGATACGTTCTTCCAGGAATTTGGAGGTGGCAAGCAGGGACTTGTTATGATTCTCCAGCCACACTTCGTTATACACGTCCAGGAGGGTGGTGAGGATAAGGTTGGCACGGGAGGGGAAGAGGTCCGTGAGGGTCAATTGAATGACCGAGGACATTTTGGTAGCCAGGGTAATGGTGAGATTGGCGCAATAGGATTTGGCCTGGGAATAGGGACTTCTCCAAGAAACGGTTACCTTGCGTTTCCACCGGTCAATGCCGATGCCGGGGACCATGCGGATTATGCCCGCAGGGGTTTGGAGGGTGTCGCCCAACTTGCCGCTGATGGTGACGGTTTCCTTGGGGTTGTTGGAGGTGCGGAAATCTTCCAGTTCAAAGGAGTCGTCCCCCTTCTTGACCACGGTAAAGGAGAAGGAAGAGACTTTCCCGCGATCCAGGACTTGCATGTCTACGGGAGAAGAAAGGTACATTTCGCGACGGCGGAGGAATCGTTTTTCCGTATAACTGGTTTCCAGGCCCAGGCGGGCGATGACCAGCTCCATCAGGTCCGGGGAAGCCAGGGCCTGCATTTCGTTTTCTACCGAAGATCCAGAAGAATACCGGCGGGAGGCAGAGCTGGAGGTGACGGAGGTCAGCTCCCGCATGATGGCATGCTGGTTGTCTACGTCCAGGATAATTTTCTCCGACCGGCTGTAGGTGTTGGGGGTGCGGTACAGATAGAACATGGCCAGGAAGAGGCATGCGGCCAGGGAGAAGACGTACCACCATCTGTGGTTCCAGACCATGGCCCAGATATCGGCCAGGCGGATGGTGGGTTCTTCTTCCTGCTGTACTACGGGAGTGATATTCGGTGACAGGTAATTATCGGACATAAACTTAGGCTATTTTAATCGGATGAGGGTGATAATCAGGTTGGCAACGGTGATGCCCAGGGAACCAAGGGCCATCCAGAAATTACCTGACTTGAAGTAATTTTCGTTGATGGTGGACTGGCCGGCGCGGACCACGCTGGGTGTCACGTAGACTACGTCGTTCTGCTGGAGGTAATAGGCGGGGGAGTTGAAGATGTCGGTGGAACGCGGATCCAGGGTATAGATGGTGCGCTCTCCGTTCTTTTCCCGGATAACCATGACGTTGTTGCGCTGACCGTGGATGGTAAGGTCGCGGGCCAGGGCCAGGGCCTGGAAAATGGTGATTTTGTCGCCCACTACGGAATAAGAGCCGGGATTGGATACTTCACCCAAGACAGATATCTTGAAGTTGAGGAACTCTACGGTGACGGTGGCATCCTTTAGGAGACCGGTGGAATGCAACATTTCTTCCAGTAGGCTCTGCAGTTCCCAGCGGTTGAGGCCGCTTACTTTAATGGGCCCTAGCTGAGGGAAGGTGATATTTCCCTCATTGTCAACAATATAACCAGTCACATTCCGACCACCATTGGTGGCCATTTCGGAACCGGCATATCGGATGGCAATGGACTTGTTAAACATAGCGGCAAGCTCTTGGTTGGAGCTGTTGACGATGATGGACAACTGGTCCTGAGGCTGGATGATGATACCCCGGTTGATGGCCATATTCATGGAGGTATCGGCCTTTATGTCCTGGAGATAATTGATGTTCTTCCAGGTGGTGCTGCTGCAGGAAGCGGCCAAAAGGGATAAAACTAGTAGAAGTGGAACAAAGAACCTCTTCATAGTATTTCAGTTAAAATTACTGTTTTAATTATGTTTGGTGATTCCGTCGGGATTCGAACCCGAGACCCACAGCTTAGAAGGCTGTTGCTCTATCCAGCTGAGCTACGGAACCGGAACTGCAAAGATAGTGAAAATTTGCCAATAGGCAAACTATCGGGGGCTTAACGACAGCAGAAGCTGGACCTGCTGGTTAATGGCATCGGAAAAACCATTCTTTTCCTCTCCGCCCGGGAAGCTGTCTTCCAGCGTACCGCCCTTGTAATCAATGGTCAGGCCGATAATGCCCACCTCACACATGCGGGCCAGGTCTTCCATGCTGGGGTAGAGATAGACGAAGTTGGTGTCTTCGCGGGCCTGGAGAAGGCTGATGACGGAGCCGTCGGCCAAGGTAAAGCGTACGGGGGAGTCATAGGGGATGAAGAACTGTTCCTGGGTGCCGATGACAAAAGCCAGGTCCATGTCTTCCGCATTGGTGTTTTTGTAATAGAGATGGGATAGCAGGATGTTATAGTCGAAGTGGGAGCCGCGGGCTACGATAGGGTCCGCGGTGGACATGATGCTGTTGGCATTTTCCGAATAACCTGAAAGCTTGGACTGGAGGTCGATGGTCTTGGACGAAGCGTTCAGAATGGTTTCGCAATGGCGTTTTAGAAGGTCCCCCAGTTGGTCTTCGGAGAAGCGGGCCTGCACATAATCGTCCGGATTCCAACCGGTTACCACGTCGACGGACTTAATGCCCCTGACCATCTTTTCCATGTCGGCGGGTTCGATAGCGTACTTGAGCCGGTTGAGGATGGTGCCGTCTTCCAAGCGGTGCGGGGTGGCCGATACCTGATTGATCTGCTCCAGGCGGATGAGCTTGCCATTGGATAGCGTGACACCCATCTTGACGCCTTTGGGGACTACAACGGCTTCCTTTTGCACCAAGTTGATATACAGCAGATACAGGGTGGAACCGTCCGGAAAACCCACCAGCTCTACGCGCAGTTGAGAGGGGACGTCTCCCAGTTTGAGCGGCTCATAGTTGGTGGAGATATGGGTCATGCCTTCGGAACGGTAGTTTGTCCGGACGGACTGGGACCACGCCGGGAAGGACAGGATGGCCATCAGGGCCATCAGGAGGAGTTTTCTCATAGGAGGCTTGTTTTGCGCAGTACAAATTTACACAAAAAATGCCCCAAATCGCCAGTTTTTTGTAAATTTGTGCACAAAATCAGTCCACTATGCTCATAGCGTTGAAACTCCTGGGCAGTATCGCCCTCCTGATATACGGCATGAAGGTCATGAGTGAGGCCCTGCAGAAGATGGCGGGCCCGCAGTTGCGTCACCTTCTGGGTGCCATGACCACCAACCGCTTTTCCGGTGTGGCCACCGGTGCACTGGTTACTGTAGCGGTGCAGTCCTCGGCCGCAACAACCGTGATGACCGTATCTTTCGTGAACGCGGCGCTGCTCACTTTGGCGCAGGCCATTTCCATCATCATGGGCGCCAACATCGGCACTACCATGAGTGCCTGGATCATGAGCGCCGGCTTTTCCTTCAATGTAATGTCGCTGGTCTGGCCGGCCTTCCTGGTGGGCATCATCCTCATCCAGGCCGGGAAACACCGTTATGTGGGCGATTTCCTCTTCGGCCTGTCCTTCCTGCTCTTTGCTTTGGGCATGCTCAAGGAAACGGGCATCGAGATGGACCTGGCCAATAAACCGGCCGTGGTGGGCTTCTTCGCCAGTTTCAAGACCAACTACGGCACCATCCTGCTGTTCCTCCTCATCGGCTCCATCCTTACGGCCGCCGTGCAGTCTTCGGCCGCCCTTATGGCCATCACCATGGTGCTTTGTTCCACCGGCGCCATCACCATCTATCAGGGTATTGCGCTGGTGATGGGCGAAAATATCGGCACCACCGTAACAGCCAATCTGGCCGCCCTTAGCGCTAATGTCCAGGCCCGCCGAACAGCTCTTTCGCACATGGTGTTCAACCTGTTCGGCGTATTTTGGGTACTCATCCTTTTCTTCCCCTTTGTGCGCATGGTATGCGGCATTGTTGGCTTGGATCCCGATGCAGCCGAACAAAGCCCTACGCAACTGTCCTTCGCCCTGGCCACGTTCCATACGTTTTTTAACGTCATTAACACGGCCATCCTCATCTGGTTCATCCCGCAGATAGAGAAACTGGTGTGCTGGCTCATCAAGCCCAAACAGACCGAACAGGAAGACGAATTCCACCTTACGTATATCAAGGGCGGTATCATGAAAACGCCCGAAATCTCCGTGCTGCAGGCCCAGAAGGAGATTGCCGTCTTCGGCGATCGTATGCAACGGGTGCTGGGCATGGTGAGAGACCTCTCGCAGGAGACCGACGAAAAAGCCTTCCAGGAAATCTTCGACCGCATCAAGAAGTACGAGGAAATCTCCGACCGGATGGAAAACGAGATCGGCCGATACCTGGGCCAGGTAGGCGACGCCCATCTGTCGGACGATACCAAGGGGAAGATCCGCGGTATGCTGCGTGAGATCGGGGAGCTGGAGTCCATCGGCGACAGCGGCTTCAACATGGCCCGCATCCTGCAGCGCAAGCGCGACACAAAGGTCACGTTCTCGGATACCCAGGAACAGAGCATCATCCAGATGGCCGGGCTGGTGGAAGCCGCCATGACCCGCATGAACGTGCTGCTGAAAGGCCAGAAGGAAGATTATACGCTGGAAGAATCGGCCCGCTACGAAGCTCAGATCAATGACCTTCGCAACAGCTTGAAACAGCAGAACATCATGGATCTGGACAACCGCGTGTACAGCTACGACAACGGCACCGTGTTCATGGATCTGGTGAACGAGTTTGAAAAGGTGGGCGACTATACCCTCAACGTGGCCGAGGCCCATCTGGGAGAAAAGTTAGAAGCGTAATATGGAAATCCAACTGACCCGTCAGGAAGTGCCGGTGCTTTTGCTAACCGGCTACCTTGGAAGCGGCAAAACCACCCTGCTGAACCGCATCCTCTCCAATAAAAAAGGCATTAAGTTCGCCGTCATCGTCAACGATATCGGCGAGGTAAATATCGACGAAAGCCTCATCGAAAAAGGCGGCGTGGTGGGCAGCACCGACGACAGTCTGGTGGCCCTCCAGAACGGCTGCATCTGCTGCACCCTCAAGATGGACCTGGTGGCCCAGCTGGCCGATTTAATCGCGGCCCGGCGCTTCGACTATATCGTCATCGAGGCCAGCGGCATTTGTGAACCGGCCCCCATCGCGCAGACCATCAGCACCATGCCCGCGCTGGCACCCCAATATGCCCAAGGCGCCCTTCCGTACGTGGATTGCATCTGCACTGTGGTGGATGCCCTGCGCATGAAAGACGAATTCGAAAATGGTGCCGCCCTGGAGAAGGAAGATATCGGCGAGGATGACCTTGAAAGGCTTGTGATAGAGCAGATTGAGTTCTGCAATATCGTGCTGTTGAACAAGGCGGCCGATGTCACTCCGGAGGAACTGGGTAAGCTCAAAGGCATCGTCAAGAGCATCAACCCCGGCGCCAAGGTGCTTTCCTGCAATTACGGCGACATAGACCTGGACGAACTCATCTACACCGGCATGTTCCGCTTCGACGAAGTGGCCACTTCGGCCGCCTGGATCGCCGCCATCGAGGGCGAGGACGATGAGGAGGAAGAGGCCGAAGGAGAGGCCCTGGAATATGGTATCGACACCTATGTGTACACCCGCCGTCCGGCCCTGGACCTGAACAAGTTCGACCACATGGTAGCCACCCGCTGGCCTAAGGAGATCATCCGCGCCAAGGGCCTGTGCTACTTCTCCAACGAACCCGACAAGTGCTACTTGTTCGAACAAGCCGGAAGGCAAAAAACACTGCGCGACTGCGGCCTATGGTTCGCCACCATGCCCGAAGACGAACTGCAGGAAATGATGGAACGCGACCGCAAGCTCCGGGCCGATTGGGATCCCGAGTATGGCGACCGCATGCAAAAGATCGTGTTTATCGGCCAGCACCTGGACAAGCCCGCCCTGGAAAAGCTCATGGACAGCTGCCTGGCAGAGTAATTTGTCATTCTGAGCGAAGTCGAAGAATCTTTTTTTGCAGAATAAGAAAAAGTTCCTATCTTTGCAGTCCCGATTTTTGGGAATAAGTCTGGAGAGATGCTCGAGTGGCTTAAGAGGCACGCCTGGAAAGCGTGTATACTCCAAAAGGGTATCCCGAGTTCGAATCTCGGTCTCT